>JAGWTJ010000446.1 GCA_028869005.1 Burkholderiales bacterium
GCGCCATCGAGGCCGGCACCAGCTACCGCGTCATCCCCTGGCAGATGGGCGTGGCGGCCAAGCTGATGCGGCTGCTGCCCAACGCGCTGTTCGACCGCGTGCTGGCGGGCCGGCCGCGCAAGCGTCGCCAGGGCGAGTGAAGCCGCTCGCTGCCCTGCTGGCCGCGCTGCTCGGCCTGGCCGATGCGGCGGCGCAGCCGCAGGCCTTCCGCCCCGGCGCCGAGATGGCGCCGCTGCGCATCGACGGCCGGCTCGACGATGCCGCCTGGGCCGCCGCGCCGCTGCACGAGGCCTTCGTGCAATACCTGCCGCTGGACCGCCAGCCGGTGCCCGCGGGCTACCGCACCACGCTGCAGCTGGTGATCGAGGAGCACGCGCTGGTGGTCGGCATCCGCGCCTGGGACCCGCGGCCCGAGGAGATCCGCGCGCCGCTGATGCGCCGCGACAAGGTCGAGCGCGACCAGGACTTCGTCTCGGTGCTGATCGACCCGATGGGCACGCGCCGCGCCGCGCAGTTCGTGCGCGTCAGCGCCGCCGGCGTGGTGGCCGACGGCATGTTCCTCCCCGGCGCCGAGAAGGAGGAGGATTTCGCGCCCGACTTCGAGCTCGATGCCGCCGTGCAGCGCCTGCCCGACGGCTACAGCGTCGAGCTGCGCCTGCCGCTGATGTCGCTGCGCTACCCCTACGAGGGCGGCGCGCCCTGGCGCATCATGGCCACGCGCAGCATCCCGCGCGAGGAAGGCATCCTGCTGGTGAGCGCGCCGCTCACGAAGGACGCGCTGAGCTTCGTCGACGAGCTGCAGGAGATCAGCGGCCTGGCCGACATCGCCGAGCGCGTGCGTTCGCACGCCCTGCTGTCGATGCGGCCCGAGCTGACGCTGCGCTCGACGCGCCGCGACGACGGCGTGGCACCGCGCAGCGGCGAGTCGCGCGCGGCGGTGGGTGCGGAGATCAAGTGGCGGCCGCGCGCCGACTGGGTGTTCGACGCCACGCTGAACCCCGACTTCTCGCAGGTCGAGCTCGACGTGCCGCAGCTCGCCGTCAACACCCGCTTCGCCCAGGTGATTCCCGAGAAGCGGCCGTTCTTCCTCGAAAGCAAGGACGTGATCGCGCTGCCGGAGGCGGCCTTCTATTCACGCACCGTCACCGACCCCGGCTGGGGCCTGCGCGCCACCTGGCGCGGCGCAGGTGCCGACGCCACCGCGCTGTCGCTGCGCGACGACGGCGGCGGCCTGCTGCGCCGCCCGGGGCCCTACGGCACCACGCTGCTGCCGCAGGAGCGGCGCTCGCAGGCCACGCTGCTGCGCGGGCGCTGGCACGGCGAGCAGTTCAGCGTCGGCGCGCTGGCGACCACGCGCGAGGAGGTCGATGGCGGCGCGAGCAATCGTGTCGCCGGTCTCGATGTCGATTGGCGGCCGAGCGAGGAGCAGCGCTGGAGCGCCCGCGCGATGGGCTCGCGCAGCCGCGACAACGCCCTCGGCCCGGGCGAGGGCGGCCACCACCTGCACGCCGCCTGGCGCATGCGCACGCCGGGCTGGAACCTCA
>JAGWTJ010000158.1 GCA_028869005.1 Burkholderiales bacterium
AGCGCGCCGCGCAGGTGGCCGATGCCGCCGAGGATGATCATGATGAGCACCGCGCCCGATTCGTTCCAGGCCAGCAGTTCGGGGTTCACGAAGCCGTCCTTGACCGCGTAGAGGAAGCCGCCGAGCCCGGCGATGGCGCCCGAGAGCGTGAATGCCGCGAGCTTGTACGGGTAGGTCGAGAAGCCGGTGGCGCGCATGCGCTGCTCGTTGGCGCGGATGCCGTCCAGCGCGCGGCCGAAGCGCGAGCGCCTGAGCGCGGCGAGCAAGGCGAACACCAGCGCCAGCGTGGCGAAGACGACGTAGTACATCGTGCGGCCTTCGTCGAGCGCGAGCAGCGTGCCGAAGACCGGGCGCTGGTTGAGGTAGATGCCGTCGGTGCCGCCGCCCAGCGGTGTGTCGTGCACCACGTAGTACGCCATCTGCGCGAAGGCGAGCGTGACCATGATGAAGTAGATGCCGCGCGTGCGCAGCGACAGCGCGCCCACGGCAAGCGCGTATAGCGCGGCTGCGCCGATCGCCGCCGGCAGCAGCCAGAAGGCGCTGGCCGGGCCGTCGGCCGGCGTCAGCAGCACCACGCTGTAGGCGCCGATGCCGAAGAACGCCGCATGGCCGAAGCTGACGAGGCCGGCGCCGCCCACGATCAGTTCGAGGCTGAGCGCGAAGACGGCGAAGATCATGATCTTGGTCGCCAGGTCGGTGCCGAAGCGGCCGGCCAGCAGCGGGTACAGAGCGAGCGCGACGAAGATCAGCGTCACGAACGCGAACTTGCCCCTCGCGGGTGCGGCGGCAACGGCGGCGGTGCCTTCCATCAGCCGGCCCGAAACAGGCCCTCGGGCCGCCACAGCAGGATGAGCGCCATCAGCAGGTACACCAGCACGCCGGCGGCCTGCGGCAGCAGCACCTTGCCGAAGGTGTCGACGACGCCGATCAGCAGCGACGCCAGCAGCGCGCCGCGGATCGAGCCGATGCCGCCGATCACGACGACGACGAAGCACACGATGAGGACCGTGTTGCCCATGCCCGGGTAGACCGAGCTTACGGGCGCGGCCACCATGCCGGCCAGCACCGCCAGCGCGACGCCGGCGGCGAACACCACGCGAAACAGGAACTTGATGTCGATGCCCAGGCTTTGCACCATCTCGCGATTGACGCTGCCGGCGCGGATCTTCATGCCCAGCCGCGTGCGCGTGAAGACGAAGTACATGCCCAGCGCCACCGCCAGACACACGCCCGAGATGAAGAGCCGGTACACCGGATAGGTCATCACGTCGCCGAGGGCGAAGGTGCCGGCGAGATAGTCGGGCGCCTTGACGCCGTGCACGTCGTCGCCGACGAGCAGGCTGCGCAGCTCCTCGAAGACGAGGATCAGGCCGTAGGTCATCAGCACCTGCTGCAGGTGTTCGCGCTCGTACAGGAAGCTGAAGAAGGCCCACTCGAGCGCGTAGCCCAGCAGCACCGACAGCGCCACGCCGAGCACGAGCGTCGTGAAGAAGCCTCCGCCCAGCGTAGCCGCCACCCACGGCGCCAGCGCGTAGGCCATGTACGCGCCGATCATGTAGAAGCTGCCGTGGGCGAGGTTGATGACGCCCATGATGCCGAAGATCAGCGTCAGGCCGCTGGCCACCAGGAACAGCAGCAGTCCGTACTGCAGCGCGTTCAGGCACTGGATGAGGAAGGTGGCGGCGTCCATGGCGAGGCGGGCAGGGCGCGAGACTATCAGGGCGCGGATGCGCTGCCGCTCGGGGAATGGCCCGATGCCTTCGATGCGTGCTGCGGGACTGCGGCGGCGAGCATCGCCACGCTGGCTTCGATGACCGCGTCGGGCTGGTCGCGGTGCGCCGAGTGGCCGCAGGCGGGCAGCTCGAGCACGCGCGTCTGCGGCACGCGGCGCGCGATGCCGCGCACCTGCTCGAGGGTGCCGTACTCGTCGTCGACGCCCTGGATGGCGAGGACCGGACAGCGGATGGGCGCGATCTCGTCCTCGATCGACCAGCGCTCGAACCGCGGATCGAGCCAGACCTCGTTCCAGCCCCAGAAGGCGCTGTCGGGGTCGGCGTGGTGGCGCGCCAGCCGCGCGCGCAGCTCGCCTTCGAGATAGGCGACGCGAGCGCGGCGGATGCTGGCCAGGCCGCCGGACTCGGCCAGGATGTGCGGCGCGAGCGCGATCACGCCGCCGCAGCGCTGCGGCCAGCGCGCCGCGTACAGCAGGGCGATCGTGCCGCCGTCGCTGTGACCGAGCAGCCACGGAGGATCGGCTGCGGTGTCGATGCCGAGGGCGGCGAACAGCGCCGGCAGCACCTCGTGCGCCTGGCGGTGCATGAAGTCCGGCTGCCAGTGCTCATCGGCGGCACGCGGCGTGCTGCGGCCGTAACCCGGGCGCGAGTACACCAGGCCGCGGCAGCGCGCCGCGGCGCACAGGCGATCGGGGAAGTCGCGCCACATCGACACCGAGCCCAGGCCCTCGTGCAGGAACACGACGAGCGGCGCCGTCGCCGCCTCGCGCGCGATCCAGCGCAGTTCGAGGCTGACGTCGCGCCCGCCCCAGCGCAGCGGCGCGAACTCCGGCCCGCTCAATGCGCGGTTTCCCGCTCGCGCAACCTGAAGCGCTGGATCTTGCCGGTGGCGGTCTTGGGCAGTTCGGCCAGGAACTCGATCTGGCGCGGATACTTGTACGGTGCCAGCCGGTCCTTGACGAAGGCCTTGAGCTCGGCGTCGGTGGCGCTGGCGTCGGGCTTGAGCACGACGAAGGCCTTGACGCGCGTCAGGCCGTTGGTGCCCGGCACGCCGATCACCGCCGCCTCGAGCACCGCCGGGTGCTGCACCAGCGTGGCCTCGACCTCGAACGGGCTGACGTAGATGCCGCTCACCTTGAGCATGTCGTCGCTGCGCCCGCCGTAGGTGTAGCTGCCGTCGTCGTTGCGCACGTACTTGTCGCCGGCCTTGGTCCAGCCGCCCTGGAAGGTCTCGCGCGTCTTGGTGCGGTTGCCCCAGTACATCAGGGCCGAACTCGGGCCCTGGATGTAGAGGTCGCCGGGCTCGCCGTCGGCGACCGGCTTGCCGTCGTCGCCGCGCAGTTCGATCACGTAGCCGGGCACCGGCCAGCCGGTGCTGCCGTAGCGCACGCGCTCCGGCCGGTTGCTGATGAAGATGTGCAGCATTTCGGTGGAGCCGATGCCGTCGACGATGTCGACGCCCAGGCGCTGCTTGAAGCGCTCGCCGATTTCGGCCGGCAGCGCCTCGCCCGCCGAGGACACGAGGCGCAGCGCGGTCTGCTCGCGCGTCGGCAGATCCGGGTGCGCCAGCATGCCGGCAAAGCCCGTCGGCGCGCCGTAGAACACGGTGGGCTTGCGTCCTTCGAGCGTCGGCAGCTTGCCCGTCAGGCGCTTGAACACGGCCTCGGGCGTGGCGCGCTCGGCCATCAGCAACACCGTGGCACCGATGCTGAGCGGGAAGCTGAGCGCATTGCCCAGGCCGTAGGCGAAGAACAGCTTGGCCGCCGAGAAGCACAGGTCGCTGTCGCGCAGCGCGAGCACCGCCTTGCCGTACAGCTCGGCCGTCCAGTACGGATTGGCGTGCGAGTGCACGGTGCCCTTGGGCCGTCCGGTGGAGCCCGACGAATACAGCCAGAAGCCGGGATCATCGCCGCTGGTCGCCGCCGCCCGCGTGAGCGGCTCGTGGGCGGCGATGAAGTTCTCGAATTCGGTCTCCGATGGATGCAGCGGTGCCACCGGCTGCGCGACGACGACCTTGGCGACCTCGTGATCGGACTTGATCATCGCTGCCGTGAGCGTCGGCAGCAGCGCACCCGACACGATGGCCGCCTGCGCGCGCGAGTGCTCGAGCATGTAGGCGTAGTCGTCGGCGGTCAGCAGGGTGTTCACCGCCACCGGCACGATGCCGGCGTACAGCGCGCCGAGGAAGGAGACCGGCCACTCGTTGCTGTCGAGCATCAGCAGCAGCACGCGCTCTTCGCGCTTGATGCCGAGTGCGCGCAGCGCGGCGGCCATGCGGCGCACGCGCTCGCTCAAGTCCGCGTAGCTGAGCTGGCCGCGGTCGTCGATGTAGGCGATGCGCTCGGAGCGAGCGGCGTTCACCTCGAGCAGGTGGTGGGCGAAGTTGAAGCGCTCGCCCGGGGCGGCGGGCTCGGTGGCCGTATTCATCGCAGTCTCCTCATGGGTCTTCGTGCAACGCCGCGGCCGGCGCTCAGCCGCTGAACTGGATCGCGCCCTGCGGCAGCAGGTACAGCACCAGCGCGCGGCCGCCGCTTACCGTGGGCCGATGCGCCGTGCCGGGGCCGTAGACGCACCAGCCGGCGCTTCGGCCATCGAAGGTGGCCGCGCTGCCGTCCTGCGGCATGATGAGGTCGATCTCGCCGTTCGGATGCACATGGTGCGGGCCGGCGATGTCGGTCATGTCGACCACGTCGACCGAGTAACCGTGCAGATCGTCGGCAGGCTTGAAGATGCGGCCGTAGCGGATGCCGCCGCCCTCGCGGTTGCACAGCCAGCCTTCGCGCACGCCGTCCTCACATGCCGCGGCCAGGGCGGTGAAGGTGGCGCTGCTGGGGCCGTGCTCGTTGTTGAGCCAGCGCTCGAGATCGGCGTCGAGTGCGCGTGTGCCGAGCTGCTCGGTGAGCGCGGCGATGCGGCTGCGCAATTCGGTCGGCGTCATCGGGGTTGCTCCTGTCGGCGTCTCGCTGTGTCGCTTGCGGTTGGGCGATTGATGCAGTATTGTGCGCGCCCTGACTCTAGTCGACTCTCAGAAGCGATGTCAAGCACTATATTGCAGAGATCTCGCGCCGATGACTCCCGCCCGGCGTCCGATGTCGCCGAGGCTACGCCGGTGGGCGACGCAGCGCACGAGGCGAAACACCCGTTTCTCGTCGCCCTCGGCGAGCGCGTGCGTTCGCTGCGCGCGCGACGCGGCATCACGCGCAAGGCGCTGGCGGCGGCGGCCGATGTCTCGGAGCGCCACCTCGCCAATCTCGAATACGGCGTCGGCAACGCCTCCATCCTGATCCTGCTACAGGTGGCGCGCGCGCTGCAATGCCCGCTGGCCGAGCTGCTGGGCGACGTCACCACGTCGTCGCCCGAGTGGTTGATGCTGCGCGAGCTGCTCGACGGCCGCGACGAGGCGACGCTGCGCCGCGCGCGCATCGCCGTCGGCGAGTTGCTGGGCACCGGCGGCGCCAATGCGGCGCGCAGCCCGCGCGTGGCGCTGATCGGCCTGCGCGGCGCCGGCAAGTCGACGCTGGGACGGCGACTGGCCGACGACCTGGACTTTCCGTTCGTCGAATTGAGCCGGCAGATCGAGCAGTTCGCCGGCTGCACGATCCACGAGATCCAGTCGCTGTACGGCCAGAACGCCTACCGGCGCTACGAGCGCCGTGCGCTCGAGGAAGCGATCCAGATCTATCCCGAGGCCGTGCTCGCCACGCCGGGCGGGGTGGTGAGCGACCCGGCGACCTTCAACCTGCTGCTGCGCCACTGCACGACGGTGTGGCTGTACGCCGATCCGCAGGACCACATGAAGCGCGTCGTCGCCCAGGGCGACACGCGCCCGATGGGCGGCAGCCGCGCCAGCAAGGAAGCGATGGACGACTTGAAGAGCATCCTCGCGGGCCGTGCTGCCTTCTACTCGAAGGCAGAGTTCAAGCTCGATACCAGCGCGCAGCCGCTCGAGGAGACCTTCGTCGCGCTGCGGCGCCTGGTGCGTGAGGCGCTCGGCATGGCGGTGTGATCATCGATAAGCAAAATAATGCTTGCGTTGAGTGATAGAACGCAATATGATGCCTGAAATCGAGATCGCCAAGCCGCACTTTCGTGCCTTCAAGGAGCCGCCGATGACCGCAGCCGCCCCCCGCGTCGACTACCAGACCGAGCCCTCCCGCTACCGCCACTGGAAGCTGCGCTTCGAGGGCCCCGTGGCCACGCTCGGCGCCGACTTCGACGAGAACGCCGGCCTGCGTCCGGGCTACAAGCTCAAGCTCAACAGCTACGACCTGGGCGTCGACATCGAGTTGAACGACGCGCTCAACCGCATCCGCTTCGAGCACCCCGAAGTGCGCACGGTGGTCGTCACCAGTCTCAAGGACAAGGTGTTCTGCTCTGGGGCCAACATCTTCATGCTCGGCGTCTCCAGCCACGCCTGGAAGGTGAACTTCTGCAAGTTCACCAACGAGACGCGCAACGGCATCGAGGACAGTTCGCAGTCCAGCGGCCTGAAGTTCATCGCCGCCGTCAACGGCTCGTGCGCCGGCGGCGGCTACGAGCTGGCGCTGGCCTGCGACGAGATCATCCTGGTCGACGACCGCAACAGCTCGGTCAGCCTGCCCGAGGTGCCGCTGCTCGGCGTGCTGCCGGGCACCGGCGGCCTGACTCGCGTCACCGACAAGCGCCGCGTGCGCCACGACCTGGCCGACATCTTCTGCACGACCACCGAAGGCGTGCGCGGACAGAAGGCCAAGGACTGGCGCCTCGTCGACGACATCGCGCGCCCGGCGCAGTTCGCCGCCCGCGTGCAGGAGCGTGCGCTCGAGCTGGCGCGCGCCAGCGATCGTCCGGCCGAGGCCAAGGGCGTCGCACTGCCGCCGCTGGCGCGCACGATCGAGGCCGACGCGCTGCGCTATGCGCACGTCGCGGTCGAGATCGACCGCGCGCGGCGCACCGCCAGCTTCACCGTGAAGGGGCCGGCCGGCACGCAGCCGCGCGACATCGCCGCCATCGAAGCCGCGGGCGCCGGCTGGTACCCGCTCGCACTGGCGCGCGAGCTCGACGACGCGATCCTGTCGATGCGCACCAACGAACCGGCCATCGGCACCTGGCTGCTGAAGACCGAAGGCGACGCGCAGGCGGTGGCCGCCCTCGACGCAACGCTCGTCGCGCACCAGAGCCATTGGTTCGTGCGCGAGACGATAGGCGCGCTCAGGCGTGCGCTCAGCCGTCTGGACGTGAGCTCGCGCAGCCTGTTCGCGCTCATCGAGCCCGGTTCGTGCTTCAGCGGCACGCTGCTCGAGCTGGCGCTGGCCTGCGACCGCAGCTACATGCTGGCGCTGCCCGACGACGCGGCGCGTGCGCCGAAGATCGCTTTGGGCGAGGTGAACTTCGGCCTGTACCCGATGGCCACCGGCCAGAGCCGCCTGGCGCGGCGCTTCTATGACGAAGCGGGGCCGCTGGCCGCGGTGCGCGCACTCGTCGGCAAGCCGCTCGACGCCGCCGCCGCGCTCGCCGCCGGCCTCGTGACCTCGGCGCCCGACGACATCGACTGGCCCGACGAGACCCGCATCGCGATCGAGGAGCGCGTGGCGATGAGCCCCGACGCGCTCACCGGCATGGAAGCCAACCTGCGCTTCAACGGCACCGAGACCATGGCCACGCGCGTCTTCGGACGCCTGACCGCATGGCAGAACTGGATCTTCCAGCGCCCCAACGCCGTCGGCGAAAAGGGAGCTCTCAAGGTCTACGGCAAAGGCGAGAAGGCCGCCTTCGACTGGAACCGCGTCTGACGCAACGACTCCTGGAGACACCGCAATGAGCACCATCGACTACGGCGAGAAGATCCCCAACAACGTCAACCTGAGCGAGGACCGCACGCTGCAGCGCGCGCTCGAGCAGTGGCAGCCCAACTACCTGAACTGGTGGCAGGACATGGGCCCCGACGGCAGCCAGGGCTTCGACGTCTACCTGCGCACCGCGATCAGCGTCGATCCGCAAGGCTGGGCTCAGTTCGGGCACGTCAAGATGCCCGACTACCGCTGGGGCATCTTCCTCAACCCGGCCGAGAAGGACCGCAAGATCCACTTCGGCGACCACCTCGGCGAAGCCGCCTGGCAGGAGGTGCCGGGCGAGCACCGCGCCAACCTGCGCCGCATCATCGTCACGCAGGGCGACACCGAGCCGGCGAGCGTCGAGCAGCAGCGTCACCTGGGCCTGACCTGCCCGAGCCAGTACGACCTGCGCAACCTGTTCCAGGTCAACGTCGAGGAAGGCCGCCACCTGTGGGCGATGGTCTACCTGCTGCACAAGTATTTCGGCCGCGACGGCCGCGAGGAAGGCGAGGCGCTGCTCGAACGCCGCAGCGGCCAGCAG
>JAGWTJ010000159.1 GCA_028869005.1 Burkholderiales bacterium
GTAGCCGAAGAAGCTCGGCATCGCGATGCCGCGCTCCTCGGCGATGGCCTTGACCATGAAGTTGGGTGCGTTGCCGATGTAGCTGTTGGCGCCCATGAACACCGAGCCGGCGGAGATGGCGGCCAGCACCGGCGCCAGCGTCGTCATCAGCGTCTTGGCGTCGCCGCCGGCGAGGTTGAAGAACACCAGGTAGGTCGGCGCGTTGTCGAGGAAGGAACTGAGCGCGCCGCTCAGCCAGAAGTAGGCCCAGGGCAGCGGCTGGCCGTCGGCGCCGGTGACGGCGCGCGCGACGGCACCGAAGGCACCGGCCTCGCCGGCGCGCAGCATCAGCAGCACCGGGCCCATCGTGACGAAGATGCCGACGAACAGCTTGGCCACCTCCTGCATCGGCGCCCAGGAGAACTGGTTGCGCTCACGCACGCCGCGCGGCGTGATCGCCAGCGAAACGAGCGTGACGACGACGAGAAGGCCGTCGCGCACGATCTGCTGCAGTTCGATCTCGGTGCCGAGGACGTCGAACGAGACGCCCGGCTTCCAGGTGCCGCTCATCAGCACCAGCGCCACCACGGCGGCCAGCGGCAGCAGGTTGATCGCGCCGTCCAGGCCGATGCGCCCGGTGTCCGGCGTCGGGTCGCGCGGCAGCACGCCTTCCTTGGCGAAGTAGTGGCGGTCGATGACGTAGAAGACGGCCAGCAGCGCGACCAGCACGCTCGCCGTCTCCGGCAGCAGCGTGCGCGCCGTCCAGAAGAAGTCCACGCCCTGCAGGAAGCCCAGAAAGAGCGGCGGATCGCCCAGCGGCGTCAGCAAACCGCCGGCATTGCTGACCGTGAAGATGAAGAACACGACCACGTGCGCGACGTGCTTGCGGTTGTCGTTGGCGCGAAGCAGCGGGCGGATCATCAGCATCGACGCGCCGGTGGTGCCCATCACGCTGACCAGCAGCGAGCCGATGGCCATGATCGCCACGTTCGTCGTCGGGCTGCCGTGCAGGTTGCCGCGTACGTAGATGCCGCCGGCGGCCGTGAACAGCGCCACCAGCAAGATGATGAACGGCAGGTATTCGTCCAGCAGCGTGTGCGCCAGCGCCGCACCGACGGTCGCCGTGCCGTAGACGAGCGTCATCGGCAGCAGCAGCGCGAGCACCCAGAACGCCGTGACCTTGCCGAAATGGTGGTGCCACAGAGGCGCCGCGAGCAGCGGCAACAGCGCGATGCTGAGCAGCATGCCGGCGAACGGCAGTCCCCACCACGCCGACAGCGCGCGGCCGTCGAGCGCCGACGCGTCGGCGGCGAGCGGCAACAGGCTCAGGCCCAGGCCGACGATAGCCGCGCACCTGTGCGTGGTCCGTGCCCTCATCCTTGTCTCCCCAGCGATCGGTCGTGGTCGCGGCCGGCGATTCTAGGGATGCGCGTGCCTCATGCATGCAAACGCGCCGACGCGAACCGGACGCGCCCGATCACGGGCCGACCTGCAGCGGCGCCAGCGCGGCCAGCAGCGCCGGCGGCAGCGGCACCGGGCGCCGCGTCAGGCGGTCGACGTAAACGTGCACGAAGTGGCCGACCGCGGCCGCGCGCTCGGCTTCGTCGGCGAACAGCCCGACTTCGTAACGCACGCTCGAGCGACCGAGGTGCGCCACGCGCAGCCCGGCGTGCACGGTCTGCGGAAACGCGATCGGCTCGAAGTAGCTGCAGCCGGTTTCCACCACCAGCCCGATGACGGCGCCGCCGTGGATGTCGAGCGCGCCCTGCTCGATCAGCCAGCGGTTGACCGCGGTGTCGAAGAAGCTGTAGTGGACGACGTTGTTGACGTGGCCGTAGACGTCGTTGTCCATCCAGCGTGTGCCGATGGTCTGGAAGCGGGGATAGTCCGAGCGTGCCCCGGGCGCTGCGCGCTTGCTGTTCATGGCATGCATTGTTCCTCGGCCTGTTCGCGCTCGCGCCGCGCCTGCCACGCGCGCCACGCGTCCAGCGCCAGGGCGAGCGTGCGCTGATGGATGGCCACCGTCACCGCGATGTCGCGGCCGTAGCCGCCGGCCATCGTCAGCGCCACCGGAATGCGCCGCGCGTACAGCGCCGCGAAGACGCGCCGGTCGCGCTCGGCCAGGCCCTCGCGGCTGAGCGCCAGGCGGCCGAGGCGATCGTCCGCGTGCGCGTCGGCGCCGGCGAGGTAGAAGGCCAGCCTCGGCGGCGCCTCGGCCGTGGCCTCGAAGGCGCGTGCGAGCGCGGCGTCCAGCGCCTCCAGGTAGGCCGCGTCGCCGCAGCCGTCGGCCAGCGCCACGTCGAGATCGCTCGCCACCTTGCGCGACGGGAAGTTGCGCGCGCCGTGCAGCGACAGCGTGAAGACGGTCGGGTCGTCGGCGAAGATGCGTGCCGTGCCGTCGCCCTGGTGCACGTCGAGGTCGATCACTAGCACGCGCAGGCCGTGCACGCCGGCCTGCCCGGCATGGCGCCGATGGTGCTCGGCCTGCATCAGCCGCGCCGCCACGGCGACATCGTTGAACACGCAGTAGCCTGCGCCCTTGTGCGCGTCCGCGTGGTGCGTGCCGCCGCCGAAGTTCGCTGCCACGCCCTGCGGTGCGCCGCCGGGCATGCCCAGCAGTGCCGTGCGCGCGGCGCAGATCGTGGCGCCCACCGAGCGGCGCGAGCGCTGCACCATGCGCTCCGACCACGGGAATCCGATCTCGCGCTGCTGCGCGGCCGTCGTCGTGCCTTCGCTCACGGCGGCGATCCAGGCAGGCCCGTGCGCCAGGGCCAGCTCGCCGTCGCTGGCGGGTCGGGCCTCCAGCGCGCGCAACTGCGGCAGGTGGCGCGCGACCGCCTCGCGCAGCAGCCGGGTCTTGCTCGCGGGAAACGGATGCCCGGCAGGCAGGATCAACTCGTCGGCGTCGGCGTGGAAGGCGTGCACGGGAGCCGGATTCTAGGAACCGATCCCTAGAATGTTGCGGCGCAACAAATAGCGCTTGCAAGAACCCGTCGGGCCCCTATACTGTGAGCCATGTTGCAGCGCAGCAATCAATCCGCAGCGCCGCAGCCCGAATCCGAAACCACCCCCCGCAGGAGCTGACCATGTCGTTCACCCCCGAGCAAATCATTGCCACCCAGAAGGCGAGCATCGAGACCTTCTTCGGCCTGTCGAACAAGGCGTTCGAAGGCGTCGAGAAGCTGGTCGAGCTGAACCTCCAGGCCACCAAGGCCGCGCTGGCCGAAGTGTCCGAAGCCGCGCAGGCGGTGCTGTCGGCCAAGGACGCGCACGAGTTGTTCGCCCTCCAGACCAGCCTGATGCAGCCGTCGGCCGAGAAGGCCGCCGCCTACGGCCGTCACGTGTACGAGATCTTCGCCGGCACCGGCGCCGAAGTGACGCGCGTCGCCGAAGCCACCGTCGCCGACAACCAGAAGAAGGTCATCGCCCTGGTCGACAACGCCGTCAAGAACGCGCCGGCCGGCACCGAGAACGCCGTGGCGCTGGTGAAGTCGGCGGTGGCCGCCGCCAACAACGCCTACGAGAGCGTGAGCAAGGCCGCCAAGCAGGCCGGCGAAGTCGCCGAAGCCAACTTCCAGGCCATCACCGCGACCGCCGTCAAGGCCGCGCAAGCGCCTGCCAAGGGCAAGCGCGCCGCCTGAATCCCCGAACTGGGGAATTCGAGGGTCGGGCAGCCGCCGCGGCCCTCGCCCGAGAAAGGGTCCGGTTGACACCGGGCACTATTTCATTGGCGCCATTGGCGCGCACGCCCGCATGCGCCGTTCAGTGCGACAGCGCGGCGATGCGTGCCCGAAGCGCGGGCAACATGCGGTGCGCCGCCTCGCGCCCGGCGCGGATGGCGCGCAGCCGACTCGTGAAGTCAGTGCTGGAGACGCCGACCAGCGCCGGCTCGACCACCACATCGGCCTCGGCCAGTTCGAAGCGGCTGACGCTGCGCGCCATGATGGAGAAGGTCTGCAGCAGCAGATCGAGCACGTCCGCCGTGGCGCCGCCCGCGGGCGGCGTGGCGATGTCGACGGCCAGCACCAGTTCGGCGCCCATGTCGCGCGCGAAGCGCACCGGCACCGGCGCGACGAGGCCGCCGTCCACGTACTCGCGCGCGCCGATCCTGACCGGCTGAAACACCGCCGGCACGGCGCTCGATGCGCGCACCGCGGTGCCGGTGTCGCCGCGCCGGAACACGATCGCGTTGCCGCTGTCGAGATCGGTGGCGACGATGCCGAGAGGCAGCTTCATCTGCTCGATCGGACGGCCGCCGGTCTGCTCGCGCACATAGCGCGCCAGCGCCTCGCCGCGGATCACGCCACGCCCCGGGAACGACCAGTCGGTGAGCGCGCCTTCGTCCATCGTCAATGCGATGGCAGCCAGTTCCTGGCCGCCCTTGCCGCTGGCGTACAGCGCCGCGACCAGGCTGCCTGCCGAGGTGCCGACCACCAGATCGGGCCGGATGCCGGCCTCCTCGAGCACCTGGATGACGCCGATGTGCGCGAAGCCGCGCGCCGCGCCGCCACCGAGTGCGAGCCCGATGCGCGGAGGCTTCGGCGCCGCTGTCCTGGGCAAGGCGGCCGCCGGCGGCGTCGCCGAGCCGGGCGCCTGGGCGGCAGCGGTCGCACCCGACGCGGGCTGCGCCGGCGTTGACGTTGCCGCAGCGCCCGCCGTCGGCGCCCCCGCGAGGGCCGGCGGACGCGTCTGGCAGCCGGCCAGCGCCAGGCACGCGAGCGCCAGCAACCCGCAGCGCCTGGCGACCATGAATTGACGTTGCATCGCTCGATTCTAGGAAGCGGCCCCCCTGCGACGGGCTCGCGACCGCACTCGCAGCCCGCTGCTCGCCGCCCCCTAAAATCCGCGCACCGCCACGATCCGAAGTGCGCCGGCCGTTGCCGGCACCCGGTGTCGTCGTCCCCACGCTCCCGGCCCACGTCATGCCCCACGTCGTCCTCGAATCGTGCATCCGCTGCAAGTACACCGACTGCGTCGACGTGTGCCCGGTGGACTGCTTCCGCGAAGGCCCGAACATGCTCGTCATCGACCCCGACGAGTGCATCGACTGCGCCGTCTGCATTCCCGAGTGCCCGGTGAACGCCATCGTGCCCGAGGAGGACGTGCCGGCGGACCAGACCTCGTTCATCAAGCTCAACGCCGAGCTTGCGCGCGGCTGGCCGAGCATCACCCGGCGCAAGCCGGCCCTGGCCGAAGCCGACGATTGGAAGGACCGCAAGGACAAGCTCGCCGAGCTCGTGCGCTAGGGCCTGCCAAGCGCCTGCCTTCGTCATGCAAGCACCAGCCGACACCGCCGCCGCGGGCGTGATCGAGACCGACGCCGTCATCGTCGGTGCCGGCCCGGTGGGCCTGTTCCAGGTGTTCGAGCTCGGCCTGCTCGAGATCAAGGCACACGTCATCGACTCGCTCGCCTACCCGGGCGGCCAGTGCATCGAGCTGTACCCCGACAAGCCGATCTACGACATCCCCGCGGTACCGGTGTGCACCGGCCAGGAACTCACCGACAACCTGCTCAAGCAGATCGAGCCGTTCGGCGCCACCTTCCACTTCGGCCAGGAGGTGACGTCGGTGCGCCGCGAGAGCGACGGGCGCTTTCACGTCGAGACCGCCAAGGGCACGCGGCTGCTGGCGCGCACCGTGTTCATCGCCGGCGGGGTCGGATCGTTCCAGCCGCGCACGCTGCGCGTCGAGGGCATCGACAAGTTCGACGGCACGCAGCTCTTCTACCGCGTCAGGAACCCGGCGCCCTTCGCCGGCCGCAACCTCGTCATCGTCGGCGGCGGCGACTCGGCGCTCGACTGGACGCTGAACTTCGCGCAGGACGGCCCGCACCGGGCCGCCAGCGTGATCCTCGTGCACCGGCGCGACGGCTTTCGCGCGGCGCCGGCCAGCGTGGCCAAGATGCGCGAGCTGTGCGAGGCCTTCGAGATGCAGTTCGTGGTCGGCCAGGTGAGCGGCTTCGACGAACGCGACGGCCGCCTCACGGCGCTCAAGGTCACCGGCGGCGACGGCGTGACGCGCGTGATGCCGCTGGACATGCTGCTCGTCTTCTTCGGCCTGAGCCCCAAGCTCGGGCCGATCGCCGAATGGGGCCTGGGGCTCGAGCGCAAGCAGATCGTCGTCGACACCGAGAAGTTCGAGACCAGCGTCCCGGGCATCTTCGCCGTCGGCGACATCAACACCTACCCGGGCAAGAAGAAGCTCATCCTGTCGGGCTTCCACGAAGCGGCGCTGGCCGCCTTCGGCGCCGCGCCCTACGTCTTCCCGGACAAGCGCATCCTGCTGCAGTACACCACCACCAGTCCGAAGCTGCACAAGGTGCTGGGCGTCGAGACGCCGGTGTTCGACTGACTCGCGGCGGCGTCGCGGGACGCGCGCGCCGATCGCATACACTGAGCCCGCGAGTGCAGTCGCTGCGCTCGCGTGTTTCGATCCGCTAGGGGTGTTGGCGTGCGTTGCGCAAGCGGCGCGCGCCGACTGAGAAAGTCCCTTCGAACCTGACTGAGGTAATCCTCGCGCAGGGAAGCAGCGTCCTTGGCCCGTGCCGCCCCGTCGGCCCTGCGGCCCGAAGATTCCGCCCCCTGCCATCGACTGGAAAGCTGCGATGGCATCCAAGCATTTTCGTGTTCGTCGCGTGGCGCTGGCCGCCACGCTGTGCGGCGCCGCCTGCGGCGCGCTGCAGGCCGCCGAGGTCGTGACCGTCACGGCACGCGCGCTGCCTTCGATCGCCGGCTTCGGCGGCGTCGACGCAGCGAGCCTGCCGCTCGCGGTGGACGCCATCGGCAGCGAGCAGATCGCCGAGCGCGGCGCGCGCTCGCTCGCCGACCTCGTGCGCCTGGACGCCGCCGTCAGCGACGCCTACAACGCCGAGGGCTACTGGAGCGCGGTCTCGGTGCGCGGCTTCACGCTCGACCAGCGCTACAACTATCGGCGCGATGGCCTGCCGATCAGCGCCGAGACATGGATCCCGCTGTCCAACAAGGAGCGCGTCGAGATCCTGCAAGGCACGAGCGGCGTGCAGGCCGGCACGAGCGCGCCCGGCGGCCTCGTCAACTACGTCGTCAAACGCCCGACCACCGATCTGCGCGAGGCGCGAGTCGAGTGGCGCGAGCGCGGCAGCGTGCTCGCCACCGCCGACCTGTCGCAACGCTTCGGCGACGACGGCCGCTTCGGCGTGCGCCTGAACGTCGGCGGCGAGCGCCTGCGCCCCGAGGTGCGTGCGGCCGACGGCTCGTCGCGCTGGTTCGCGCTGGCCGGCGACTGGCGTGTCGTGCCCGGCACGCAGCTCGAAGCCGAGTTCGAATGGAGCCGCCACGCGCAGCCGAGCGTGCCCGGCTTCAGCCTGCTCGGCGATGCGGTGCCGGACGCCGCGCGCATCGACCCGCGCATCAACATCAACAACCAGCCGTGGAGCCTGCCGGTCGTGTTCACCGCGCAGACCGCGTCGCTGCGCTGGCGCCAGCGACTTGCCGCCGGCTGGCAGTTCACGGCGCACGGCGCGGTCCAGGTACTGCGCAACGACGACCGTGCCGCCTTCCCCTTCGGCTGCACCGACGCGGCGAGCGGCACCTACTACATGGACCGCTATTGCCCCGACGGCAGCCTGGACCTGTACGACTACCGCAGCGAAGGCGAGCGGCGCCGCGTCGTCGCGCTCGATCTGCGCTTCGAAGGCACGCTCGCTG
This sequence comes from Burkholderiales bacterium, assembly GCA_028869005.1. Taxonomy (GTDB): domain Bacteria; phylum Pseudomonadota; class Gammaproteobacteria; order Burkholderiales; family Burkholderiaceae_C; genus Rubrivivax. The sequence continues at coordinate 7,665 of JAGWTJ010000159.1, forward strand.
CGGGCGGCGTCGAGCACCGGCTGAGCACCGGCCTGATGGCCTCCGGCGAACGCGACCGCCTCCCGCGCCTGGCGTACAACTACGCCGGCCCGGGCGACATCGCCGCCGACACCATCGTGCCGCCGGCGCCGGCCCTCACCAGCGAGGGCACGCAGCGCGACGAACGCAGCGTCGAGCTGTACGCGCGCGACCGCGTCGCGCTCGGCGCGGCATGGACGCTGTGGCTTGGCGCGCGCGTCACCCGCGTCACGCGCGATAGCGTGCTCACCGACGGCAGCCAGGCGACGCACGACGCGCGCACGTTCACGACGCCGTGGTTGGCGCTGTCGCACGCGCTCGACGCGCACACCACGCTGTATGCGAGCTGGG
>JAGWTJ010000447.1 GCA_028869005.1 Burkholderiales bacterium
GCGGCCCAGCGGCGCACGTGGTGCACCTGCACCTCGCGCAACTCGACCGGATGCTTGTGCGCGAAGGCCCGCAGCCGCTCGAAGGCCTCGCCGTACATCGCCAGCGTGCGCGGCGCGAGGCGCCGCTCCACCTCGAGGTGGACGAGGTGCCGCGCGATGTCGTCGTCCATCAGCCGACCGGCAGCAGCCGCGACAGCGCCGCGCTCGCCAGCTCGCCGATGCGCTGCAGGAACTCGGTGCCCATCTCGGCGGTGTAGCGCGTCGGGTCGGGCGAGGCCAGCACCAGCATGCCGAAGGCCTCGACGCCCGCGCCGTGGCGCAGCGGAATCATCGCGATCGACATCGCCGAGGCCGGGTCGTCGAGCCACTGCGCGGCCTCGAAGCCGCTGTTCACGCCGCAGTAGGGCAGCGTCAGGCTGGCGGCGAGGCTTTGCACGTCCTTGCTCACCGGCGCGGCGAAGGGCTGCTCCGCGAAGGCGTCGGCCGCGCCCCAGACGCGGATGCCCGACTGCGGGATCATGAACTGGTGCATCAGCTCGCGCGTCAGCACCTCGGGCAGCTCGGCCGCGCTGGCGGTGAGCATCAGCGCGCGCGTCCAGCGGTGCAGCCGGTCGGCGATGGCCACGTTCTCCTGGCCGTGGCGGATCATCTCGATGATCTTGCCCTCCAGGCCCTTGATCTTCTCGCGCAGCATTTCCATCTGCCGCTCCTGCAGCGAGACGGCGCGCTGGCCATGCGGGCTGGTGAGCTGAATGCTCGCGAGCAGCTCGGCATTGCGCTCGAAGAAGCCCGGGTTGTGGGCGAGAAAGTTCGCGATGTCCGCTTCGGTGATGCCCTGGATGCTCACAGTTCGATCTCTCCCTCGAAGACGGTGACCGCCGGCCCCGTCATGAATACATGCGAATCGCCGCCGGCCCACTCGATGGTGAGCACGCCGCCGCGCGTCTCGACGTCGACCTTGGCATCGAGCAGCCCGAGCCGAATGCCGGCCACCACCGCCGCGCAGGCGCCGGTGCCGCAGGCGAGCGTTTCGCCGGCGCCGCGCTCGTGCACGCGCAGGCGGATGCGCCCGCGCGAGAGCACCTGCGCGAAGCCGGCGTTGACGTGGCGCGGGAAGCGCGCATGCGTCTCGATCGCCGGGCCCTGCACCGCCACCAGCGCGGCATCGACGTCGTGCACGAACTGCACGGCGTGCGGGTTGCCCATCGAAAGCACGGCCACCTCGGCGGCGTAGTCACCCAGATCGAGCGGCCAGAGCTCGAAGCCGTTCTGAAGGCGCGGCGTCAACCCGCGTGCGCCGAACGGCACGCGCGCCAGATCGAACACCGGCGCGTTCATGTCGACCGTGACGCGGCCATCGGCTTGCGCGCGCAGTTCGAGCAGCGTGTTCATGGTTTCGACCCGCACCGTGCTCTTGGCCGTCAGGCCCTTGTCCTGCACGAAGCGCACGAAGCAGCGCGCGCCGTTGCCGCACTGCTCGACCTCGTCGCCGCTGTTGTTGTAGATGCGGTAGCGGAAGTCGACGCC
>JAGWTJ010000160.1 GCA_028869005.1 Burkholderiales bacterium
ACTTCAAGAAGGGCTGCTACCCCGGCCAGGAAGTGGTGGCGCGCAGCCAGTATCGCGGCACGCTCAAGCGCCGGGGCTACGTGCTGGAGAGCCCGTCGCCGCTCGCGCCTGGCGCCGAGTTGTTCGATGCGGCCGACCCGACGCAACCCGCGGGCGTGGTGGCGCTGGCCGCCGGTCATGCCGGCCGGCATGCGGCATTGGCCGCGCTCAAGACCGAGACGGCCAGACACGGCGATCTGCGCGCGGGCAGCGCCGACGGTGCTGCGCTGACCGTCCTCGCGCAACAGCCCTGCGCGATTCCGTTCGAGACCGGCTGAGCCCACCTGCGGCCAGCCGCGACGCAGCGCGACACGCCCGATGCGTGTTCGCCGCCGCAGCACCGGATAGCGCACGCGACCGCGATGACCGCATCGTCGAAGTGTCCTCGTGCCGGTCCCGAACCACTTCGCCCATGCGCCTGGGATAGACTCGAAACCCGCATTGATTCAGATCAAGACAAGGGCCCGCCAGCCGCCAATCGGTGCTGCCGGCGACCACCCGCCCTGTCCCGCCCTGTCGCACGCCACGCCTCGGACCCCACCCGGGCCGACCCCGAACCGCAAGGAGCACCCCATGGCCAAGCACGAACGACTCGCCCAGAAGATGGCGCTGCCGCCACCCGTCGAACAGCCCAACATCTACCCGTTGAGCTGGCATGCGCAGACGAAGAAGCTCGAGGAGATCTGGGACGCCTCGCAACGCGAGCACTGGGACCCGAAGAAGCTGCCGTGGGACACGTTCGACGTCGCCAAGTACAGCTGGGAGGAGCGCGAGGCGATCGCCTACTGGTGGACGGTGCTCTCGGTGTTCGACGCCTCGGCACCGCCGGTGTTCGCCGCGGCGATGATCAAGACCTACGAGGCGCACGAGGAAGACCCGGTGCGCCGGTGCTTTTTCAGCGTCACGCGTGACGAGCAGAACCACGAGCAGGTCTGCGGCCTCTCGATCACCAAGCTGCTCGGGCACCCCGACCCGCTCACCTACGTGCCCAAGACCGAGATCGGCCGCAAGGCGCAGCGCAACGCGCACTGGCTGTATCACAACGGCGCGCGCTACTGGAACGGCTACAAGAGCGCCGTGCCCAAGTACAGCCTGGCGGTGCTGTTCAGTTCGTTCCTGATGGGCGAGATCGCGGCCGCGACCATCTTCCACCAGATGGCGGCCAAGTGCACCGAGCCGGTCTTCAAGGAGGCGTTCCGCAACATCGGCCGTGACGAGGGCCGGCACATGGCGATCTGCCTGTCGCTGATGGAGCGCGACTACCCGAAGATGGATCTGGCCGACAAGCCGCTCATCACCAAGCAGATCCGCGCCGGCTTCCTGTTCCTGTCGGGCGTGCTGTACGAGCCGCCCGAGGAGTTCTGGGACATCCCGTCGGACTTCGTCGCCTGGCAGCGCGAGATCGAGGCGGTGGCGCGCAAGGCGGGCTTCTTCGTCCCCGAGTACGAGGCCAAGAAGCAGAACTGGAAGGCGGCGATGCTCAATCTCAAGGGCGCGCTCGACAAGTACGGCATCCCGTTCCCGGCGATCCCCGAGGTCGGCATCACCGGCCAGGAGGTGAGCGACGCCGACATGGTCGACATCATCCCCGTGTTCTGACGCCGCCGGCATCGTGAGCACCATCCGCCTGCATCCCTCGGGCCGCACCGTCGAATGCGAGGGCGGGCGCACCGTGCTCGAGGCGCTCGAGAAGGGCGGCTATGCGCTGCCCAACAACTGCCGCGCCGGCGCCTGCGGCGAGTGCAAGGTCAAGGTCGTCTCGGGCCAGTTCGACCAGGGCTTCGTGATGGACATGGCGTTGTCGCAGGACGAGCGGCGCGCCGGCTTCGGCCTGATGTGCATGGCCAAGCCGCTGTCCGAAGAGATGGTGATCGAGTGGGGCACGGCCGACGCCAAGCCCAAGCTGTTCCCGCCGCGCGAGCAGATGTGGTTCGTGATCACCGATCGGATCCAGCGCACCGCGCGCATCGTCGAGTTGCGCATGCGCCCGCTCGGTGCGCCGATGCGCTACTGGCCGGGCCAGTACGTGATGCTGGGCGACGCCGCTGCGGGCGTGCCGTCGCGCAGCTACTCGGTGGCCAACGCGCCGCGCGAGGACGGCGAAATCGTCCTGCAGATCACGCGCCAGGACGACGGCACGACCAGCAAGTGGGTGCACGATGCGCTGCGCCCAGGATCGAAAGTCACGCTGTCGGGACCCTACGGCACCTTCATCGGCGACACGACGGCGCACACGCCGGTGCTGTGCCTGGCCGCCGGCTCGGGCCTGGCGCCGATCCTCGCGTTGGCCGAGGCGGCGCTGCGCCGCGGCTACCGCGAGCCGGTGACGCTGATGTACTCGGGCCACGAACCGGCCGACCTGTACGACTCGGGGATGATGGCGTGGTGGGAGGCCCGGCACCGCGGCTTTCGCTACCTGGCGACACTGACCGGGCCCAGGCCGGCCGACTGGAGCGGGCTGCACGGGCGCATTCCGGCTCTGCTGCCGACGCTCTTCCAAGATCTGTCCGCATTCAGCGTGTTCGTCGCCGGCAGCCCGGCCTTCGTGGACGACTGCGTCGCGGCGGTCAAGGCGCTCGGCGCCAGCGCCGAACTGATCCACACCGAGGGCTACTTCCCGCAGCAGCAGCCGGTGACGCCGCCGAGCGAGCAGCTGATGGCGACCAGGCCCTGAGGACCACCTGACGCGGCGCGCTTTGCCGACGCTGCATCGCTACGCCGCGATCGCACCGGTTCAACCGGCACTCCACGCCCTGGCGAGTGCCGCCGCGGCGAAGGCCTGGGCCGCCGCCGCTTCCTTGAGCGCGCGGCCCATCTTGATGAAGTCGTGCGTCACGCCGCGGTACAACTCGAACTCGACGGCGACGCCTGCCGCACGCAGCCGGTCGGCGTAGGCGATGCCCTCGTCGACCAGCGGATCGCATTCGGCGAGCACGATGCAGGCAGGCGCGACGCCATCGAGGTCGGCCTCGAGCGGCGCAAAGCGCCAGTCGCGCCGTGCGCCGCGCTCGATGTACTGCTCGAAGAACCACTCGATGGTCACCGCGTCGAGCAGGAAGCCGTTGCCGAACAGGCGGTGCGATGCGCTGTCGGCGAGCGCAGACGTGCCCGGCGTGATCAGCAACTGCAAGGCGAGCGGCCAGCCGCGGTCGCGCGCGTGCAGCGCGCTGACCGCCGCCAGCGTGCCGCCGGCGCTGTCGCCGCCGACAGCCGGCGGCGCCTTCGCCAGTCCCCAGCTCGACGCGTGCTCGACGAGCGAGTGCAATGCGGCCCAGGCGTCGTCCACCGCGGCCGGGAAGCGGTGTTCGGGGGCCAGCCGGTAGTCGAGTGCGACGACCGCGCCGCCCGAGCGCAGCGCGAGCTGGCGGCACAGGCTGTCGTGCGTCCCGAGGCCGCCGATGACGAAACCGCCGCCGTGCAGGTACAGCAGCGCCGGCAGGGGCGCGCGGCTCGGTGCGTACAGCCGCGCCGCTCGCGGCCGGCCGTCGCCGCCCGGCAGCATGATGTCCTCGACGCGGGCCAGCGGTACGCGTGGCGGCTCGAGCACCTCGGCGCCGGCGGCGTAGAGCGCGCGCGCCTCGGCCGGCCCGAGCGTGTGCAGCGGCGGGCGGCCGGCGCGCGCGATGCGCTCTAGCAGGCCAGCCATCGCGGGCGTCAGCAATCGGGTGGGCGGGTGGTGGCGGGACAAATGCGGAACGCCGGCGTGAAGTCGACGGTTAGCATTGTGGCGACTGCCCTGCCCTCACCCCGCGCTCGTCCTGCCCGCGCCCCACACCATGGCCCGCATCCTCTACCTGACGCAGATCGACATCGACGCCGGCACCGTGCGGCTTCTGGGCGGCGAATGCGAGCGCATCGGCATCACGAAACCGCTCGTCGTCACCGACGCCGGCGTGCGCGCGGCGGGTGTGCTGCAGCCGGCCCTCGATGCGTTGGCGGGCCGCGCGCATGCCGTGTTCGACGGCACGCCGTCCAACCCGACCGAAACGGCGGTGCGCGCCGCCGTGGCGCTGGCACGGGCCGAGCGCTGCGACGGTCTGGTCGCCGTCGGCGGCGGCTCGGCGATCGACCTTGCCAAGGGCGTGGCGATCGCCGCCATGCACGAGGGACCGCTCGCCGGCTACGCCACCATCGAAGGCGGCAGCGCGAAGATTACCGACAAGGTCTGGCCGCTCGTCGCCATCCCGACCACGGCGGGCACCGGCAGCGAGGTGGCACGCGGCGCGATCCTCATCGTCGACGACGGCCGCAAGCTCGGCTTCCACAGCTGGCATCTGATGCCCAGGGCGGCGCTGCTCGACCCCGAGCTGACGCTGGCGCTGCCGCCGCTGCTCACCGCCGCCACTGGCATGGACGCCATCGCGCATTGCATGGAGACCTTCATGGCGCCGGCGGTCAACCCGCCGGCCGACGGCATCGCGCTCGACGGCCTGGCGCGCGGCTGGGCGCACATCGAGCGCGCCACGCGCGACGGCAGTGACCGCACGGCGCGCTGGAACATGATGAGCGCCAGCATGCAGGGCGCGATGGCCTTCCAGAAAGGTCTGGGCTGCGTGCATTCGCTCAGCCACAGCCTGGGCGGCGTCAACCCGCGCCTGCACCACGGCACGCTCAACGCGATGTTCCTGCCGGCGGTGGTGCGCTTCAACGCCGCGGCCGAGTCGATCCGCGGCGAGCGCCGGCTGCAGCGCGTGGCCGCGGCCATGGGCCTCGCCGACGGCGACGCCGAGGGCCACGCGCTCGCGGCAGCGCTGCGCGACATGAACGCGCGCCTCGGCCTGCCCTCGGGCCTGGCGGCGATGGGCGTGACGCCGGACCTGTTCGAGCGCGTCATCGACGGCGCGCTGGCCGACCACTGCCACGCCACCAACCCGCGGCTTGCGACGCGCGACGACTACCGCGCGATGCTCGAGGCGTCAATGTGATCCGGCAGCATGCGCATGGCCGAGCCGGCCGGATCCGGCCGGCCCCCGCCAAGAGACCATGAGAAACGGCCCGTTCGGGCCGTTCCTGGATCATCGGACTCAGTCTGCGGCGCAAGCGCCGCGCTGCCCGCTCAGTGGTGCGTGCCGTCGAGGAACTGCTCGTCCTCGGTCGAGCCCTTGAGCGCTGCGGTGGAGGCCTGCTTCTCGATCGTCGTCGTCACGGCGTCGAAGTAGCCGGTGCCGACCTCGCGCTGGTGCTTGACGGCGGTGAAGCCCTTGTCGGCGGCGGCGAATTCGGCTTCCTGCAGTTCGACGAAGGCGCTCATCTGGTGGCGCGCGTAGCCGTGCGCCAGATGGAACATCGAGTAGTTCAGGCTGTGGAAGCCGGCCAGCGTGATGAACTGGAACTTGTAGCCCATCGCGCCGAGTTCGCGCTGGAACTTGGCGATGGTCGCGTCGTCGAGGTTCTTCTTCCAGTTGAACGACGGCGAGCAGTTGTAGGCCAGCATCTTGCCCGGGAACTGCTTGTGGATGGCTTCGGCGAAGGCCTTGGCGTAGGCGAGGTCGGGCTTGCCGGTTTCGCACCACACGAGGTCGGCGTAGGGCGCGTAGGCCAGGCCGCGACTGACCGCCTGGTCGATGCCGGGCCGGGTGCGGAAGAAGCCTTCGACGGTGCGCTCGCCAGTGCAGAAGGGCTTGTCGTTGTCGTCGACGTCGCTGGTCACCAGGTCGGCTGCCTCGGCGTCGGTGCGCGCCACGAGCAGCGTCGGCACGCCCATCACGTCGGCCGCCAGGCGCGCGCCGACGAGCTTGCTCACCGCCTCGCGCGTCGGCACCAGCACCTTGCCGCCCATGTGGCCGCACTTCTTGACCGCGGCGAGCTGGTCCTCGAAGTGCACGCCGGCGGCGCCCGCCTCGATCATGGCCTTCATCAGCTCGAAGGCGTTGAGCACGCCGCCGAAGCCCGCTTCGGCGTCGGCGACGATGGGGGCAAAGTAGTCGATGTCGTTCTTGCCTTCGCTCCACTGGATCTGGTCAGCGCGCGCGAAGGCGTTGTTGATGCGCTTGACGACCTTGGGTACCGAGTCCACCGAGTACAGGCTCTGGTCGGGGTACATCTCGCCGTTGTCGTTGGCGTCGGCCGCGACCTGCCAGCCCGAGAGGTAGATCGCCTTCAGGCCGGCCTTGACCTGCTGCATGGCCTGGTTGCCCGTGAGCGCGCCGAGCGAATTGACGAAGGGCTCGGTGTGCAACAGGCCCCAGAGCTTGTCGGCGCCGCGCCTGGCGAGCGTGTGCTCGATCGGCACGGAACCGCGCAGGCGTACCACGTCATCGGCGCTGTAGCCGCGGGTGATGCCCTTCCAGCGCGGGCTCTGTGCCCACTCGCTGGCGAGTGCGGCGGCTTGTTCTTGGCGGGTCTTGGCGGTCATGCGAACTCCTGTGGGACTGAGGGGGAGAGAAAGCGGTGCGTCGATGCTCTCAGGTTACTGCGAGTCGCAGGTCGGCCGGAAGACTTATGTCTTATAGAAGAGACATGTTATTTCTCATTTGAAACAATAACTTATATGTCGCTTTCTCATTGTGGAACGCCATTTTTCCATATGACGAAGTATTGCTGCGATGCAACCAAGCTTCATGCCACATCGTGAATTGAGGAAGGAGCGATGCGAAACCGCCCAGCGCTCCGGCGCCGGACCGTCGGCAAGCCGCCTTCAGCGCGCCGCTGCAGCCTCGATCCAGCGCGTGTAGATGCGGTCCGCAAGCCGCTGGTGCGCGTCCAGATGCAGGCGCGCGCCGTCGCGCATCTGCGCCCCGCTTTGCACCGTGGCGCATGCACCGTGCGCAGCGAAATCACGCGGCCCCTGGGCGCGCGACCACGCATCGAGCTTGGCGGCGTCGATCTCGACATGGAACTGCAGCGCCAGGTGCGGTCCGATCGCGAACGCCTGATGCGCGCAGGCGCTGCTCGTCGCCAGTGCCTCGGCCCCGGCCGGCAGCGAAAACGCTTCGTGGTGCCAGTGGAAGACGTGCATCTCGCCCGGCGCACCGAACCACGCGCACGCGGCCGTCGTGTCGAAGACCCGCATCGGCTGCCAGCCGATCTCGGGTGCCGGCGAAGCGCCGACGCGGCCGCCCAGCGCGCGCGACATCAGTTGTCCGCCGAGGCAGTGGCCGATCGTCGGCACGCCGTCGCGAACCGCCTCGCGGATCAGTACCTCGGCCTGGCGCAGCGCCGGCGACTCGTCGTTGGCACTCATCTCGCCGCCGAGGATGGCAAGCGCCCGGTAGGAGGAAAGCGTCGTCGGAAATGTCTCGCCGGCAGCGCTGTTGCGCACGACGACCGCCTGGCCGCGCGCGGCGAGCCACGTACCCAGGTAGGCCGGACTGTCGCCGTTCATGTGCTGCAGGACGAGGACGGGCTTCATGGCGCGCCCGCAATGATGCCCGCTTTGCCGAGCGGCGCGGCGCAGCGTCGAGCGGCTGTGCGTCGCACCAGGTCGCACCAAGTCGGACCACGTCGGATCGAGGCGAGGATTAGACTCGCCGCGTGCGGCGGGCGCTCCGCATGCACGTCCGGAGGAACCCCATGAACAAGGCCGTCGATCCCGTCCTGATGCAGGCCGCCGAGGCCAGCGGCAGCGAGCGCAGCGCTGCGATGGACGCCTACTGGATGCCGTTCACGGCCAACCGGCAGTTCAAGAAGTCGCCGCGCCTTCTGGTGCGCGCCGAGGGCATGTACTACCAGGACGCATCGGGCCGCCAGGTGCTGGACGCCGCGTCCGGCCTGTGGTGCGTGAACGCCGGCCACGCGCGCCCTCGCATCGTCAAGGCGATCCAGGACCAGGCCGCCGAGATGGACTTCGCGCCGCCCTTCCAGATGGCGCACCCGAAGGCCTTCGAACTCGCCGAGCGGCTGGCCGCGCTGGCACCGGCCGGCATGAACCAGGTCTTCTTCGTCAACTCGGGCTCCGAGGCGGTGGAGACGGCGCTGAAGATGGCCATCGCCTACCACCGCGTGCGCGGCGAAGGCGCGCGGACC
>JAGWTJ010000448.1 GCA_028869005.1 Burkholderiales bacterium
GGTCTGCAACCCCACGGCCCTGCCGAGGCGCTTCGTTTCATGATGTCTTCCAACGCCCCCCGCCACCGCAGCCGCCTCACGCATCGCCCGCGCGGCTTCACGCTGATCGAGCTGATGGTGGTGCTGGTGATCATCGGCGTGCTCGCCGCGCTGATCGTGCCCAACGTGCTGGACCGCGCCGACGACGCGCGCGTGACCGCCGCCCGCACCGACGTCAACAACCTGATGCAGGCGCTCAAGCTCTATCGCCTCGACAACCAGCGCTACCCGAGCAGCGAGCAGGGCCTGCAGGCGCTCGTGGTGAAGCCGACCAGCGGCACCATCCCGCCGAACTGGAAGCCCTACCTCGAGAAGCTGCCCAACGATCCCTGGGGCCGGCCCTACCAGTACGCCAGCCCGGGCCTGAAGGGCGAGGTCGACGTGTTCAGCTTCGGCGCCGACGGCGTGCTCGGCGGCGAGGGCAAGGACGCCGAGATCGGCAACTGGCAGTGACGTGCAGACGCGGCAGTCCGGCTTCACGCTGATCGAACTGCTGGTCGTCATCACGCTGATCGCGATCGCCAGCAGCGTGGTCACGCTGGCGATGCGCGACCCGGCCGCGACGCGCCTCGAGCAGGAAGCCGCCCGCCTGGCCGCGCTGCTCGAATCGGCACGCGCCGAGGCGCGCGCCTCCGGCCTGCAGGGCCGCTGGGAGCCGCGCGGCAGCACGGCCGATGCGCCCGGCTTCCGCTTCCTCGGTTTCCCCGACACCACGCCGCGGCCGACCAACTGGCTCAACGAAGGCGTGAGCGCCGAGATCGTGGGCGCACGCGCCGTGGTGCTCGGCCCCGAGCCGATGATCGGCGCGCAACGCATCGTGCTGCGGCTCGACGCGCAGCGCCTGGTGCTGGCCACCGACGGGCTCGGCCCCTTCGTGGTGGCCGGCGACGAGGCCGCGCCATGACCCGGCGCATCGCGGCGCGCGGCTTCACGCTCATCGAGGTGCTGGTGGGCGTGGCCATCGTCGCGGTGACGCTGGGCGCCGGCATCAAGGCCGCCGGCGCACTGACCAACAACGCCCAGCGCCTGGCCGAGGTGACCGCGGCGCAGTGGTGCGCCGACAACCAGCTCACCGGCCTGAAACTGACGAAACAGTTTCCGAGCGTGGGCGACGGCGACTTCGGCTGCGAACAGCTGGGCCGCGCCTACCGCGGCAAGCTCGCCGTGCGGCCGACGCCGAACCCGAACTTCCGCCGCATCGACGCGCAGGTCTTCAACGACGCGGGCGAGCCGGTGCTGACGCTCTCGACCGTGCTCGGCCGCTACTGACATGCGAAGCGAACAAGGCTTCACGCTCGTCGAGGTGCTGGTCGCCCTGCTGGTGCTTTCGATCATGGCGGCGATGGCCTGGCAGGGCGTGGACGGCATCGTGCGCACGCGCGACGCCAGCCAGCGCCAGCTCGAGCAGACGCTGCGCCTGCAGACCGTGCTGGCGCAGTGGCAGACCGACCTGGCCGCGGTGCAGGACACCGGCGCCGTGCCGCC
>JAGWTJ010000449.1 GCA_028869005.1 Burkholderiales bacterium
TTCTTTGCCTGAACCCCAGCGCCGCCCCCCGGCTCGCGGGGCCGGTGACGCGCGGGCGACACACGTTCTGCAACACCTCTTCCATCTGCCGCGAGAATCGGCAGTTGCCCTTGCACGTAGGCTGAGCGGTGGCGCGGTCCGCGCCCCCCGGCCCCGGAGGAAGACCATGCTCAAGTCCCTGTTCGGCGATCTCGGCCCGGCCGAAGACCCGCGACTGCGCGCCGCCACCGCCGACGAGACCGACGGAGGCTTCGCCGCCACCGCCATCCTCGAGAGCGTGGCCACCGAGGTCAACGAACGCGGCCAGATCGTCGACCGGCATCTGCGCGACCTGGTCGTCACCGGCTCGCCGGCCGCCGCCATCCGCGAGCACTTCGCCGCCACGCGCGCCGACCTCGGCACCGCCACGCGCCAGATCACGCTGCTCGACCCGACCGGCGTGTGGGCCTCGGCCGTCATCAAGGCGCTGTCCGACGCCGGAGGCCAACCGGTCGAGCGCCTGCATCTGCGCGAGCACACCACGCTCAAGACCCTGGCGATGATCGAGCGCACCGCCCTCGTGCGCCGCCACGAGGAGAAGCTCAACCTCTACCACGCCGACGTGCGCGCGCCGGGGCAGGACACCGCCGAGATCCCGGTGGCGCTGATGGAGCGCAGCCACCTCACGGCGGTGATCGTCGGGCCCATGCAGCCGCATGCGATCGACGCGCTGCTCGCCTCGCTGGCCGACGCGACACAGCTGCCCGGCTGGCGCTGCCCCAACCTGCTGTTCATGCTGCCGCCCAACGCGGTGTGGATCGCCAACAAGATCGCCGCGATGCGCTGGCCGCAGCGCCTGCAGGTGCACGTGATCGACGAGCCGCTGATCAGCGCCTCGGCGGTGTGGAACGCGATGCTGGGCATCTGGAACCTCGTCAAGCTGCAGCCGGCCTGGGAAGCGCCCGCGGCACCGGCGGGCGCGGAGTTCGCCTTCAAGGTGGCCGATCTGTCGACCACGCCGCAACCCGCCGTGGCCGTCGCGGCCGCGCCGGTGGCCCGCCTCGGCCGCGCCGTGCTCGACCCCGCGCGGGCGCGCCAGGCGCTGCTCGACATGCTGCCGATGGAAGGCATGCTCGGCTGCGCGGCGGTGGACGCCACCACCGGCCTGGTGCTCGCGCGCGAGCTGCGCGAAGACCAGCCGGTCGACATGGACGTGATCGGCGCCGCCTGCTCGCAGATCCTGCGCGAGCACCGCCAGAGCTCCAACGCCATGGGCCTGGGCGGCCCGGTCGAAGAGATCATGACCGGCACCGGCGCGCGGCAGATGGTGATGCGCGTGATCTCGCGCTACCCCGACATCTTCGTCGTCTGCCTGCTCGACCGCCAGCGCACCAACCTGCCGCTGGCGCGCTACAAGCTGCTGGAGCTCGACAAAGCCCTGCTCTGAGCGGCCGGCTAACATCGCCGCATGAGTCAAGTTCTCTACGACTACACGCGGCAGGATGCCAGCGGCGGCAGCTGCACCGCGCACGCCTGGGCCAAGG
>JAGWTJ010000161.1 GCA_028869005.1 Burkholderiales bacterium
ATCTGCGGCCGCCCAGGATGCTCGCCTCGGACGGGTTGTCCATCATGTCGATGACGCGGCAGTCGGCGCACATCTGCAGCATGCGCAGCGAGCGCCCGTCGGCGAACATGGCATGCATAGCGAGCTTCGCCAGCATGCCGTCGACCATGCGCCGCGTGCCGAACGGCTTGCCGCAGCGCACGCAGCCATAGGGCTCGGCCTCGTGCAGCGTGATCTGCTGCCTAGCCTGCAACGCGAGCGACAGCCGAGGAACGAGGGCGATCGCATCTTCCGGACAGGTGTTCGCGCACAGGCCGCATTGAACGCAGTGGCGCTCGATGAAGCGCAGGCTCGGGTGTTCGGGGGAATCGAGCAGCGCGCCCGCCGGACAGGCGCCGATGCAGGCCTTGCACAGCGTGCACTTGACCGGGTCGACGGTGAGCGTGCCGAACGGCGCGCCGCGCGGCAGCGCGATCGACGTGGCCGGCCGCGGCGCATGGCGCGCGAGGTGGTCGATCTCGAAGTCGAGGCTGACGCGCTTGTCGGCCGCGAGGTGAAAGGCGGCCACCTGCGCCGGGCCGTGCGCCGGCGACAGCGCCCACAGCGAGCGCTCGAGCGCGCGCGCATCGGCGGCCGTCAGCAGCTCGAAGTGCCGGCCCTCGTAGCCCAGGCCGCCGAGAATGGTCTGCGCCACCTGCATCTGCTCGCGCAGGGCGGCCAGGTATTCCTGCGGCTCGTCACCCGTGGCGACGACCACCAGCTGGCTCGCGCCCAGGCAGATCGCGCCGAGCAGCAGATCGATTCCCGCCGCGGCGACGTGGAGCACCTCGAGCGGCAGCGCGCGCGCGGGCAGTCCGCGTCCGCCCCTCGCCGCCTGTCGGCCCACTCCCTGCAGCAGGGTGCGCCCCTGCGTCGCGTCGTGCAGCACGACGCAGGCGTCGGTGCCGCCGGCGGCACGATAGGTGCCGAGCAGGGTCTTCAGCCGCAGCCCGAGGTCCGGCAGGCGCGGATAGACGTGGCGCAACGCGCCCGTCGGGCACACGGTCGTGCAGCCGCCGCAGCCGGCGCACAGGTGCGGATCGATCTTGACGTGATCGCCGTCGTCGCCGATCGCGCCGGTCGAGCAGACGTCGATGCAGCGGTTGCAGCCCTGGCGCCGCGAGCGCGAATGGGCGCAGATCGTCGCTTTGTATTCGAGGTAGCGCGGCTGCTCGAACGTGCCGACGAGCTGCGCGAGCTTGGCGGCCGCGAGCGCCTGCTCGAGCAGGTCGGCGCCCGGGGCGGCATAGCCCTGCGGCAGACTGCTGGTGCGCACGAGCGGCTCGGGCGACAGGTCGAGCACCAGGTCGAAGCGCTCCTTGCGCCGCCTGTTCTTGCGCTCGAAGTCGATCGCGCCGATCGCGGCGCAGGCTTTCACGCACTTGCGGTGCGCCTGGCACTTGGCCGCATCGATCTGGTAGGTGAAGTCGATCGCGCCCTCGGGACAGGCGGCGACGCAGGCATTGCAGCGCGTGCACAGCTCGAGGTCGATCGGGTTGTCCTGCGACCACTCGACCTCGAACGCGCCGAGCCGTCCGCCGACGCGCGTGGGCGTGCCGGACCACACCGGCCAGCTGCGCTCGAACGGCAGCTCACCGCCTTCGCCGCGCGTGACGAGCACGCTCACCGAGAGCGAGTCGGAAAGCCGCTCGGCCCAGTCGAGCGCCGCGGCCGACGGGCCGATCACCAGCAACTCGCCGGCGGACTCGAACTTCACGCTCGGCACCGGGTCGGGCTCGGGCAGCGCCGCGGCGGCGAGCAGCGCGGCCATCTTCGGCAGCGTGCGCGCACCGTCCGTCGACCAGCCCGCCAACTCGCGCAGGTTGACGAAGCGTAGCTCGGGATGGGCGTCGGCCACGCGGGCCAGCTCGCCGAACAGCGGCGCCTCCTGCGTGCAGGCGACGATCACTTGCGCATCGCCGAGCGCGGCGCGATACGCGGCGGCGTCGCTGCGGCACAGCGCCCGATGCACGACGAGCGGCTGGCCGAGTCCGAGCGCCGCCGCCAGCCGCCTCGCGTCGAGCGCGACGGTGTCGTTGCAGCTGCACAGCCTAAGCGTCTTGCCTTCCAGGCTCATCGGTTGGATCCGCTTCGTGGTCCGCAGCTTCGGGGGGGTCGTGCTCGCTGACCTCGAGCGCCGGTGCCGCGATCGGCTCGGGTTCGACGTCGGCGTTCGGGCTGCATCTGCGCAGCAGCGCCGCGCGCGCCTCATGCAGTTGCGCCAGCATGTCCGCGGCCATCGGCGCACCGCTGGTCCAGTCGCCGGAGAACGGCTCGAACATGTCGGGCAGGTCGATCTCGGGATGACGGAACAGCTTCTTCAGCGCCGCACGGCGCAGTGCATCAGACACCTTCGGCGCCATGAAGGCCGAGAAGTCCGACTCCGGCGTGAGCTCTTCGAGCGGCGGCAAGGGTGGTGGCTCCTCCTCACCCGCCTGCGGCGCACGCAGTGCCGCCGTCGTCGTCGATGCAGCGACCGGCGCGGCCGACGGCGCCGACCCGGTTCGGGCCTGATCCTGTTTCAGACGCGACCAGCGCGCGAGAAAGCGCTCGGGTTCACCCATCATCCGAGCACCCGATCACGCGGCGAACGAAACGAGCGCGGCTTGATACGCGGCTCGGGCTCGGGCCGGTAGTTCGCCTCGACGTAGGCGCCGATCCAGGCGAAGACGGAGGGCGGCATCACCACGCCGTCGACCGAGTGGCCGCCGTCGGCCCAGCGGCTGGCCTCGTCGAAGCTCGCGCTCAGCTCGATCGGAACGCCTTGATCGTCGTCTTCGCGCCAGAGCACGAAGACGCGCGGCCGCGTGGCCGTGAGGTTGAACTGGTAGCCCGCGATTTCGTCGCGGTGCAGCACGAGGTGCAAGCCGGGGTGCAGCCACTGCACGAAGTCGGGCTCGCGCACCAGGATGCGCGGCGCCGTCTCGTCGCGCTCGCCGGGGAGCACGCTCCAGGCTTCCCAGGCACCATCGACCCAGCGGTTGTTCAACCGGCGCCACTGCATGACGACTGCGAGCGGAAGGCTCGGCTTGGGCATCGGCGCACTGTAGCCACGCAGGGGGTGATGGCAAGAGGGGATGCGCGATGAGGGGCATTGGTCTCGCGTAAACCCCGAGGCGCGAAAGCGCTGCGCAAAGCCCCCTTGGGTATATCGGCCACCGAACGCTGCGGCATCACCGGATGCCGAAGATGGAACAAGATGACGCCTGGCTGTTCTATGCCTTGGTCAGGCGCTGGGTTGCCGCGTCGCGTTCGCGAAGCGGCACAGTGCTGCTTGCTTGCGGCCTTCGATCCGTCGTCTAGGGATTCCGCTGGTGCGGACATCCGGCGGACGCGTGGGCCGAACCGGGGCCCTGTCCACCATCCACATTCATGAGGAGTGAAGTCATGACAAGAAGGACTCTCGCGCGCTCGCTGCTGGCGGCAACGCTCGCCACCGGGCTGGCGGCTGCGGCCAACGCGGCCGACATCAAGATCGGCATCGCCGAGGCGCTCAGCGGCGGCGCGGCGCAGTACGGCATCTCGATCCGCCGCGGCTTCGAGCTGGCCGCCGGCGAGATCAATGCCGCCGGCGGCGTCGGCGGCAACAAGCTGGCGCTCGTCGTCGAGGACGAGCAGGGCAAGAAGGAAGAGGCGATCAACGTCTTCAAGAAGCTGATCTTCCAGGACAAGGTGCTGATGGTGTTCGGCCCGACGCTGTCGAACTCGGCACAGGCCGCCGACCCGGTGGCGCAGGCGGCCAAGACGGTGGCCTTCGGCACCTCGAACACCGCCGACGGCATCACCTCGATCGGCGACTACGTGTTCCGCAATTCGGTCACCGAAGCCGATGTGCTGCCCGAGACGCTGCGCGTGGCCGTCAAGCACGCCGGCATCAAGAAGGTGGCGGTGATGTACGGCAACGACGACGTCTTCACCAAGAGCGGCTACGACAACTTCAAGAAGGCGCTCGAGGACGCGAAGATTGCGGTGACGACGACCGAGACCTTCGCCAAGGGCGACGTCGACTTCAAGGCCCAGCTCACCAAGATCAAGGCCACCCATCCGGATGCCATCGTGCTGTCGGCGCTGCTGGCCGAAGGCGCGCCGATCATGGTGCAGGCGCGTCAGCTCGGCATCAACGTGCCGTTCATCGGCGGCAACGGCATGAACTCGGTCAAGGTGTTCGATCTGGCCAAGGGCGCCTCGGACGGTCTGTACGTGGGCAGCCCCTGGTCGGCGAGCAACGACAGCGCCGAGAACGTCGCCTTCATGAAGGCCTTCCAGGCCAAGTTCGCGACCGCGCCGGATCAGTTCGCGGCACAGTCCTACGACGCCATGCACGTCCTGGTGCAGGCGTTGAAGGCGACCAAGCTCGGCGGCGACCTGGCTGCCGAGCGCGCGGCCTTGCGCGACGCACTGCCGGCGGTCAAGTGGACCGGCGCCACCGGCGCCTTCCAGTTCCGCCGCGCGATGGACAAGGCCGGCAAGCCCGCCGGCTATGATGCACAGCAGACGGCGATCGTGAGCGTGACCAAGGGCGGCAAGTTCGTGATCGAGAAGTAGCCGCCGCGCGTCGACGACCGGCCGCCGTGCGGGCCGGCCACCGCACGCAGCGATCGTCGCGGGTCGGTACCGTGCTGCGTGCCGCCCCGCCGTGCCACCGGGAAGGACGCAGAGGAAGTAGCGCATCGTGCTGGCCCAGCAGCTCGTCAACGCCCTGTCGCTCGGCTGCGTGTACGCACTGTTCGCGCTCGGCTTTACGCTCATCTTCGGCGTGCTCGGCGTCATCAACCTGGCGCATGGCGCGGTGTTCATGGTCGGCGCCTATGCCGCCGAGCAGGCCGTGACGCATTTCGCGCTGCCGCTGTGGGGAGCGCTCGCGTTCGCGTTCGTGGTCAGCGGCTGCCTCGGTCTGGTCATCGACTGGCTGGTGTTGCGCCCGCTGCGCGCGCGCGGCGCGCCGCACCTCATTCCGATGATCGCCACGATCGGCGTCGGCATCGTCCTCACCAACACCGTGCAGGGCCTGTTCGGCGCGCAGAACCTGCGCTTTCCGGCCGCCTTGCTGCCGGAGCGCTCGCTCAACGTCGCCGGCGTCGACGTGACGGTGCTCGAGCTGGGCATCATCTTCCTGTCGTTCGCGCTGATGGCGGTGCTGCTGCTGGCGCTGCAGAAGACGCAGCTCGGCCGCGCTTTACGCGCCATCGCCGAGTCGCCGCGCGCCGCCGCGCTGCTCGGCATCGACGTCGAGGGCCTGTTCCTGCTCACCTCGTTCGTCGCCGCCGGCCTGGGCGGAGTGGCCGGCGTGCTGATCGGGCTGTACTCGAACGCGCTCTTTCCGCTGATGGGTAAGTCGATGCTGGAAAAAGGCATCGCCGTCATCATCCTCGGCGGCATGGGCGACATGCGCGGCGCGCTGATCGGGGGCCTGTTCCTCGGTCTGGCCGAAGTGCTGTCGGTGGCCTACATCGGCTCGAGCATGCGCGACGCGGTGGCCTTCGGGCTGCTGTTCCTGATTCTGCTGGTGCGCCCGAAGGGGCTGTTCGGCACGCTGGCCGAGCGCAAGGCCTGACAGGCATTGCCGGCATTGCCGATGGATTCAGGCATGGCTTGGCTCGACAACTTCTGGGCCGTCTACAGCAACCTCGTGCTGTCGCTCGGCACGAACGCGCTGCTGGCGCTGTCGATCTACCTCACGCTCGCCTGCGGCATGCTGTCGATCGCCAACGCCGCGTTCATGGCGCTCGGCGCCTACGCGTCGGCGCTGCTGACGATGAACTTCGGCTGGCCGTTCCCGGCGGCGCTGGCGGCCGGCATGGCGGCGCCGGCGGCGATGGCGTTCGTGATCGGCAAGCCGACGCTGCGGCTGTCGGGCGTGTACCTGGCGATGGCCACGCTGGCGTTCGGCGAGGTCGTGCGCATCGCGCTCTTGAACGCGGAGTCGATCACCGGCGGCGCGCTCGGCCTGAACGGCATCCCGCAGCTCACGCAGTGGTGGCACGTGGCGCTGGCGCTGGTCGCGACGCTTGTGCTGCTGTGGCGGCTGCGCCGTTCGCGTGTGGGCCGCGCCTTTGAGGCGATCAAGGAGGACGAGACCGCTGCCGGCCTGATGGGCATCGACGTCGCCGGGCACAAGATGTTCGCGTTCGTGCTCGGTGCGGCGATCGCCGGGCTGGCGGGCGCGCTCAATGCGCATCTGACGTTCTTCATCGGCCCGGGCGAATACGGCTTCGACCGCGCGGTCGAGATCCTGACCATGGCCATCCTCGGCGGCATCGGCTCGCTGAGCGGCCCGGTGCTGGGCGCCGTGATCCTCACGCTGCTGCCCGAACTGCTGCGCGCGCTGCAGAACTTCAGGCTGGTCGTCAACGGCCTGATCCTGGTGTTGATCGTGCTGTTCCTGCCGCGCGGCATCGCGGACACGGCACGACTGCGCCAGTGGCTGGTCGCGCGAAGGGAGCGCGCATGACGGCGCCGGCCGCGCTGCCGACTGCGCCGCCGACTGTGGCGCCGACGGCCATGCCGCCCGCTCCGCTGCTGCGGCTGGCCGCGCTGTCGCGCAGCTTCGGCGGCCTGCAGGTGCTGCACGACGTGAACCTCGACATCCCGCGCGGCGGCATCTTCGGCCTGATCGGCCCGAACGGCGCCGGCAAGACGACGGTGTTCAACCTCGTCACCGGGCTGCTGCAGCCCAGCGGCGGGCGCATCGAGTTCGAAGGCCGCACGCTCGTCGGCCTTGCGCCGCACGACATCACGCGCCTGGGCGTGGCGCGCACGTTCCAGAACATCCGCCTGTTCAGGGAGATGTCGCTGCTCGACAACGTGATGGCGGGGCTGCACGCGCAGCTCGGCTATCGCCTGCACGACCTGGTCTTCGGCACGCCGCGCTTTCGGCGCGCCGAACGCGAAGCGCGCGAGCGCGCGCGCGAGCTGCTCGCGTTGGTGCGGCTGGACCACCAGCTCGGTGACCGCGCCGACAACCTCTCGTACGGCAACCAGCGCAAGCTCGAGCTGGCGCGCGCGCTGGCCAGCGAGCCCAAGCTGCTGCTGCTCGACGAGCCGGTGGCCGGCATGAACAGCGGCGAGAAGGACGAGCTGATGGCCGAGGTGCGCCAGATCGCCGAGCGCGGCTACACGATCTTCGTCATCGAGCACGACATGCGCTTCGTGATGGGCCTGTGCCAGGACATCGCGGTGCTCAACTTCGGCCGCATCATCGCGCGCGGCACGCCGCAGGCGATCCAGGGCGACGAGCAGGTCATCGAGGCCTACCTCGGCCGCGAGGACGGCGACGGCGACGACGCCGCCGCCGAGGCCGCGGTGGCCGAGGGCCGTGCATCGTGAGCGCGCCGCTGCTGCAGGTGCAGGGCCTGGCCGTCGCCTACGGCAAGATCGAGGCGGTGCGCGGCATCGACTTCGAACTGCGCGCCGGCGAGATCACGACCCTGGTCGGTGCCAACGGCGCCGGCAAGTCGACCACGCTGATGGCCATCTCCGGGCTCGTCAGGAAGGCCGCGGGGCGCGTGCTGTTCGACGGCCGCGACCTCACGCGCATGGCAGCCCACCGCATCGTCGCCGGCGGTGTCGTGCAGGTCGCCGAGGGCCGCGCCACGCTGGCCACGCTCACCGTGCGCGAGAACCTCGAGCTCGGCGCCTACACGCGGCGCGACCGTGCCGGCCGCGCCGACGACCTGGCGCGCGTCTACGCGCTCTTTCCGGTGCTCGAGCGGCGCGCCGAAGGGCTCGCCGGCAACCTGTCGGGCGGCGAGCAGCAGATGCTGGCGATCGGCCGCGCGCTGATGGCGCGCCCGCGCCTGCTGCTGCTCGACGAGCCCTCGATGGGGCTGGCGCCGATCGTCGTGCAGGAGATCTTCCGCACGCTGCGCCGGATCAACGGCGAGGGCCTCACGATCTTCCTCGTCGAGCAGAACGTGCGCCAGGCGCTGAAGATCGCGCAGCAGGCCTATGTCAT
>JAGWTJ010000450.1 GCA_028869005.1 Burkholderiales bacterium
GCGTGGCGCCCGCCTGGTGCATGCGCATCCGCGCACGCTGGCCTCCGTGGTGGCGCTCTCGCTCGCCTGCTTCGGCGCTGCCGCCTACGGCATCGCGCAGACCGCGCCCGATGCCTCGGACCTGCCGCGTCGGCTGGTGACGGAAATCGTCGCGCACGAGGACGTGCCGTCACAACTCGAAGCACTCGCCGGCCATGAACTGCAGCTCTACCGCAGCGAGCAGACCCGCGCCGGCGACGGCGCCGAGTCGCTGCTGGCACGGCTGGGCGTCGTCGATGCCGAAGCGGCGGCCTTCGTGCGCCGTGATCCGGCGGCGCGCAAGCTGTTCGAAGGCCGTGCCGGCAAGCTGGTGCGCGCCGCGGCCACGCCGGCCGGCCGGCTCGAGGAGCTGACGGCGCGCTACGCGCCGGCCAACGCCGATCTCGCCGGCACGCATTTCGATCGGCTGAGCATCACGCGCGGCGCCGATGGCCGCTTCACGGCACGCATCGATACCGTGCCGCTGGCGACCAGCGTGCGCCTGGGCAGCGGCACGATCCGCAGTTCGCTGTTCGCGGCCAGCGACGAATCCGGCATCCCCGATGCCGTGGCCGTGCAGATGGCCGAGGCCTTCTCGGTGGACATCGACTTCCACCGCGAACTGCGCCGCGGCGACACCTTCTCGGTGGTCTACGAGACGCTCACCGCCGACGGCGAGCCCATCACCTGGAACCACGCCGCCGGCCGCATGCTGGCCGCCGAGTTCGTCAACAAGGGCGAGGCCTATTCGGCCGTCTGGTTCAAGGACGAGAGCGGCCGCGGCGGCTTCTACGGGCTGGACGGCAAGAGCAAGCGGCGCGCCTTCCTCGCCAGCCCGATGGAGTTCTCGCGCGTGACCTCGGGCTTCGCGATGCGCCTGCATCCCATCCTCAACCAGTGGCGCGCGCACAAGGGCGTCGACTACGGCGCGCCCAGCGGCACGCCGGTGCGCTCGGTGGCCCAGGGCGTGGTCAAGTTCGCCGGCCGCCAGAACGGCTACGGCAACGTCGTCGAGGTCGAACACGGCAACGGCAAGTCGACGCTGTACGCGCACCTGAGCCGCATCGACGTGCGCCAGGGCCAGCGCATCGACCAGGGCGTGCGCATCGGCGCCGTCGGCGCCACCGGCTGGGCGACGGGCCCGCACCTGCACTTCGAGGTCAAGCTGAATGGCGCGCAGGTCAATCCGCTGGCCATCGCCAAGTCGTCCGAGGCGATCGAGCTGAGCCCCGCCGAGCGCCAGCGTTTTGCCGGCGTGGCGCGGCAGATCCGCGGCCAGCTCGACGCCGCGCTCACCGTCGGCGCCACGGTCGCGGAGTGAACGAGCGCAGCATCGGCCTGATGTCGGGCACCTCGCTCGACGGGGTCGATGGCGTGCTGGTGGAGTGGCCCGAAGACGGCAGCGCGTTGCGCGTGCTGGCGCACGTGCACCGGCCTTTCGACGAGGCGCTGCGCCTCGAACTGCTCGCGCTCAACACACGCGGTGGCAGCGACGAACTGCA
>JAGWTJ010000162.1 GCA_028869005.1 Burkholderiales bacterium
CCCGCCAGGTGCACGCTCTCCTCGTCGAGCAGCATCTCGACGACGGCGGCGCTGGCGACGACGCGGAACTCCTTGGGGTCGAACTGGCGCGCCTCGCGCAGGATCTCGCGCAGGATGTCGTAGCACACGCTGCGCGCGGTCTTCACCTGGCCGCGGCCGGCGCAGGTCGGGCACGGCTCGCACAGCATGTGCGCCAGGCTCTCGCGCGTGCGCTTGCGCGTCATCTCGACCAGGCCGAGCTGCGTGAAGCCGCTGACGGTGGTGCGCGTGCGGTCGCGCGCGAGCTGCTTCTTCAACTCGGCGAGCACCGCGCCGCGGTGCTCCTCGCGCGTCATGTCGATGAAGTCGGCGATGATGATGCCGCCCAGGTTGCGCAGCCTGAGCTGGCGCGCGATCGCACCGGCGGCCTCGAGGTTGGTCTTGAAGATCGTGTCGTCGAAGTTGCGCGCGCCGACGAAGCCGCCGGTGTTGACGTCGATCGTCGTCAGCGCCTCGGTCTGGTCGATGATGAGGTAGCCGCCGCTCTTGAGCTCGACGCGCCGCGCCAGCGCGCGCGCGATCTCCTCCTCGATGCCGAACAGGTCGAAGATCGGCCGCTCGCCCTTGTAGTGCTCGAGCTTGGCCGCCGCGCGCGGCATGTAGACACGGCCGAAGGCTTCGAGCAGGTCGTATTGCATCTTGGAGTCGATGCGGATCGCCTGCGTCGATTCACCCGCCAGGTCGCGCAGGACGCGCTCGGCCAGGCTCAGGTCCTGGTGCAGCAGCGCGCCGGGCGCGCGCGACTGCGCGCGCTCGCGGATCGCCGCCCAGGCCTTGCGCAGATAGGCGATGTCCTCGGCCAGCTCGGCGTCGCTCGCCTCCTCGGCGTTGGTGCGCAGGATGAAGCCGCCGGGCTTGTCGATGCCCGCGCCGCCATCGACCGGCGCGGCCGGCGCGACCAGCGCCGCCACGCGCGCGCGCAGCTGCTCGCGCAGCTCGGCGCTGCCGATCTTCTGCGACACGCCGATGTGCGTGTCGTGCGGCAGGTACACCAGCATGCGCCCGGCGATCGACACCTGCGCCGACAGCCGCGCGCCCTTGGTGCCGATGGCGTCCTTGATGACCTGCACGGTGAGCGTCTGGCCTTCGAACACCTGGCGCTCGATCGGCGGCAGCGGCACGCCGGAGCGCGGTGAGCCCGCGCCGGGGCCGGCGCCGGCGGCGCGCGCACTGCCGTTGACGGCGACCGGCGGGTTCAGATCGGCCACGTGCAGAAAGGCCGCGCGCTCGAGGCCGATGTCGACGAAGGCGCTCTGCATGCCGGGCAACACGCGCGCCACCTTGCCGAGATAGATGTTGCCGACCAGGCCGCGCTCGAGCGTGCGCTCGATGTGCAGCTCCTGCACGGCGCCGTTCTCGACGATGGCCACGCGCGTCTCCTGCGGAGCCCAGTTGATCAGGATGTCCTGGTTGGCCATGGACGCGGAGTCTACGAGGGCGCGACGCGCGCACGCGCCAGCAACGCCCGCGTCTCGAACAGCGGCAACCCCATGATGCCCGAGTAGCTGCCCTCGATGCGCTCGATCCACTGCGCGATGCAGCCCTGCACCGCGTAGGCGCCCGCCTTGCCCTGCGGCTCGCCGCTCGCGGCGTAGGCGCGGATCACGCCTTCGGGCAGCACGGCAAAGCGCACGCGCGAGACGCTGAGCAGCAGCGGCGACGCGCGGCCGCAGCTCACCGCCACCGCGCTCAGCACGCGGTGCGTGCGGCCCGACAGGGCGCGCAGCATGCGCGTCGCGTGCTCCGCATCGGCCGGCTTGCCGAGCAGGCGGCGGCCCAGCGCCACCGTGGTGTCGGCGCACAGGATCGGCGCCTGGGCGAGGCCGCGCGCGGCCAGCCGGCGACGTGCCGCGCGCAGCTTGGCCAGCGTGACACGGCGCACGTAGTCCTCGGGCAACTCGCCGGCGCGCTCGGCCTCGAGGCGCTCCGCATCCTCGTCGGCAGCGGCGACGAGCGGGCGGTGCCGCACGCCGATTTGGTCGAGCAGTTGCGCGCGGCGCGGGCTGGCCGAGGCCAGGTAGACGAAACGATGCACGGCGGCGATTGTGGCCGCGCAGGGACGATCGTCGGGCGCCGTTGACATGGCGCCGCCTCACTCGCGATGGTAGGGGTGGCCCTCGAGCAGCGAGACCGCGCGGTACAGCGCCTCGGCCAGCAGCACACGCGCCAGTGCGTGCGGCAGCGTCAGGTCCGACAGCCGCAGCGTTTCGTCGGCGCGCGCTGCGAGCGCAGCGTCGAGCCCGTCAGGCCCGCCGATCACGAACGCCACGTCGCGGCCATCGTCGCGCCAGGCGCGCAGTCGTGCGGCGAGTTGGGCGGTCGTGACGCGCGCGCCGCGTGCGTCGAGCACGACGCGCCGCGCGCCGCGCGCATCCTTGGCGAACACCGCCTCGATGCGCGCCGCCTCGGCCGCCATGCATTGCGCGGCGGTCCGCGCGGCGCTGCGTGGCTCGGCCTTCAACGCGCGCAGCTCGAGCCGCATCGACGGGGCAAAGCGCTTGGCGAAGTCGTCCCACGCCGCCTGTGCCCAGGCGGGCTGGCGCTGGCCGATCGCCACCACCAGCAGCCGCATCGCCCGGGCGCCGCGCGTCAGGTGCGCGGCGACGTGCGCTTGCGCGGCCCCGCGGCCGACTTCACGGGCGGGCTCTTCGCCGATGCACGCTTCGCCGGTGCCCTCTTCGCGGGCGCACTCTTCGCTGCCATGCTCTTTGCCGGCGCGCCCTTGGCCGGCGCGCCCTTGGCCGGCGCATCCTTGGCCGGCCCGCCCCTGGTCGACGCGGCCTTGGGCAGGCCCTTGGCTTCGGCCAGCTTGAGCTTGACCTCCTTGCCGCCCCAGATCTCCTCGAGGTTGTAGTAGCGGCGGATCTCCGGCTGCATGATGTGCGCCACCGCGGCGCCGCAGTCGACGATGATCCATTCGCCGTTGGCCTCACCCTCGGTGCTCATGACCGCGAGGCCGCGCTCCTTGACGGTCTGGCGCACGCTGCTGGCCAGCGCCTTGGTCTGCCGGTTGCTCGTGCCCGAGGCGACGATCACGCGCTCGAACAGCGGCGACAGCCGCTCGGTGTTGAAGACCACGATGTCCTGGGCCTTGACGTCTTCCAGGCCATCGACGATGGCACGCTGCAGCTTGCGGATGTCCATTCAGCTCCTGTCGGGCAAACGATAGAGCCCGTGACGGGCAATATAGCCGGCCACCGCGGCCGGCACCAGATCGGAAATGTCACGTCCGGCGGCCACGCGCGCGCGGATGTCGGTGGCCGAGACATCCATCATCGGCAGCGGCACGGCGTGATACCCGGCGCGCTCGACGTCGGGGTTGACGGTCTGCGGCGCCCCGGGGCGCCGCGCGACGGCCAGCGTCACGCGCGCGAGCAGTTCGCGCCAGCCGTTCCAGGTGTGCAGGCCCGCGTACTGGTCCTGGCCGATCAGCAGCACCCATGCGGTGGCCGGTTCGGCGGCGGCGAGCGCCTGCACGGTATCGAGCGTGTAGCTGGGCCCCGCGCGCTCGATCTCGATGCGGTCGACGATTTGGCGCGGCGCGCCGGCCAGCGCCAGGCGCAGCATGGCCTCGCGATGCACGGCCGGCGTGATCGCGCGGGCCTTCTGCCAGGGCTGGCCGACCGGAATCCAGCGCACTTCGTCGAGCGCCAGCGCATCGAGCGCGGCACGCGCCAGCGCCAGGTGCGCGTTGTGCACCGGATCGAAGCTGCCGCCGAACAGGGCGACCCGCTTCATGCGTCGGCGCTCGATGTCGCGCTCACGCGCTCACTCGTCTGCCCAGTCGCGCGGGCGCAGGAAGTCGGCAGCCAGCCTGGCCTCGGGCGTGCCCGGCTCGGGCTGCCAGTCGTAGCGCCACCGGGCCAGCGGCGGCATGCTCATCAGGATGCTCTCGGTGCGCCCGCCGCCGTGCAGGCCGAACTGCGTGCCGCGGTCCCACACGAGGTTGAACTCGACGTAGCGGCCGCGCCGCCAGGCCTGGAAGTCGCGCTCGCGCTCGCCGTAGGGCAGCGCGCGGCGCCGCTGCACGATCGGCAGGTAGGCATCGAGGAAGGCGTCGCCGGTGGCGCGCATCAGCGCGCAGCCCGCCTCGTGCCCGCCCTCCGCGAAGTCGTCGAAGAAGATGCCGCCCACGCCGCGCGGCTCGTTGCGGTGCGCGAGGAAGAAGTACTCGTCGCACCACGGCTTGAAGCGCGCGTACCGCTCGGCGCCGATGGCGGCCCTGCACGTGCGGTGGAAGTGGCGCGCGTCGTCCTCGAAGCCGTAGTAGGGAGTGAGGTCCATGCCGCCGCCGAACCAGCTCACGGTGTCGCCGCCGGCCGGCGTCGCGGCCAGCATGCGCACGTTCATGTGCACCGTCGGCACGTACGGGTTGCGCGGGTGCAGCACGAGCGACACGCCCAGCGCCTCGAACGGCGCGCCGGCCAGCTCGCTGCGGTGCGCGCTGGCCGACGCCGGCAGCGAGCGGCCGCGCACGTGGCTGAAGTTGCAGCCGCCTCGTTCGAACAGCTCGCCTTCCTCGATCACCCGTGTCAGTCCGTCGCCCTCGAGCGGCGCGCCGGCCGCACGCGTCCAGCCGTCGGCCACGAAGGCCTTGCCGTCGGCCGCCTCGAGCGCGCCGACGATGCGCGCCTGTAGCTCGAGCAGGTAGGCGCGCACGCCGGCGGCGGCTATGGTCGCCATCAATGGCGGCCGAGGCCGATACCGATACCGATAGCGCGCTGGCCGATGTCGTTGCGCCACTGCGCACCGTCGAAGCGGATGCCGCGCACGGCGGCCAGCGCCTTGCCCTGCGCGATGCGCACCGAGTCGCCAAGCGCGGTGACGCACAGCACGCGGCCACCGGCGGTGACGACCTGGCCGTCGCGCAACGCGCTGCCGGCGTGGAAGACCTGCAGCTCGTCGCTGCCCGCGGGCAGGCCGCCCACGACGTCGCCCGTCCGTGGTGTGCCCGGGTAGCCGGCGGCGGCCATCACGACGCCGAGCGCGATGCGGCGGTCCCACTGCAGTTCGTCCTCGGCCAGCGCGCCGTCGGCGGCACGCGCCAGCAGCTCGAAGAGGTCGCTCTTGAGGCGCATCAGCAGCACCTGCGCCTCGGGGTCGCCGAGCCGGCAGTTGAACTCCACCGTGCGCGGCTGGCCGTGCGCGTCGATCATCAGTCCGGCATACAGGAAGCCGGTGAACGGCATGCCCTCGCGTGCCATGCCGTCGACGGCCGGGCGGATGATCTCCTGCATCACGCGCGCATGCACGTTGGGCGTGACCACCGGTGCCGGCGAATACGCGCCCATGCCGCCGGTGTTGGGGCCGCTGTCGCCCTCGCCGATGCGCTTGTGGTCCTGGCTGCTGGCCAGCGCCACGACATGGCGGCCGTCGCAGACGACGATGAAGCTCGCCTCCTCGCCGCTCATGCACTCCTCGATCACGACGCGCGCCTGGCCGCCCTCACGGGCCACTCCCGGCGCGCTCGGCCCCAGCATGTCGTCGATCGCCGCATGCGCCTCGGCCGCCGTCGTCGCCACCACCACGCCCTTGCCGGCGGCCAGCCCGTCGGCCTTGACGACGATCGGCGCGCCGTGCTTGTCGACGTGCGCGTGCGCCAGGGCCGCGTCGGTGAAGCTCGCGTACAGCGCCGTCGGAATGCCGTGGCGCTGCATGAACGCCTTGGCGAAGGCCTTGGAGCTCTCGAGCTGCGCCGCGGCCTTCGTCGGGCCGAAGATGCGCAGCCCGCGCGCACGGAACACGTCGACGATGCCGGCGGCCAACGCCGCCTCGGGCCCGACCACGGTGAGCGCGATCTTCTCCGCGGCGGCGAAGTCGGCCAGTTCGTCGAGCGCCGTGATCGGCACGTTGCGCAGCATCGGATCGAGTGCCGTGCCGCCGTTGCCCGGCGCCACGTACACCTGCTGCACGCGCGCGCTACGCGCCAGGTGCCAGGCGAGCGCGTGCTCGCGCCCGCCGCCGCCGACCACCAGCACCTTCATGCGTCGAGCTCGGCGTTGTGATGAACGGCCTGCACGTCGTCGAGATCTTCCAGCGCGTCGAGCAGCTTCTGCATGCGCTCGGCGTCGTCGCCGGCCAGCGCCACCGTGTTCTCGGCGCGCATCGTCACCTCGGCCAGCTCGGCCTTCAGGCCGCTGGCCTCGAGCGCCGTGCGCACGGCCTCGAAGTCGGCCGGCGCGCACAGCACCTCGAGCGAACCGTCGTCACCGGTGAGCACGTCGTCGGCGCCGGCGTCGAGCGCCGCCTCCATCACCCGGTCCTCGTCGGTGCCGGGCGCGAACACGAACTGCCCGCAGTGCCTGAACTGGAACGCCACCGAGCCGTCGCTGCCGAGGTTGCCGCCGTGCTTGCTGAAGGCGTGCCGCACTTCGGCCACCGTGCGCACGCGGTTGTCGGTGACGCAGTCGACGATGATCGCCGCGCCGCCGACACCGTAGCCTTCGTAGCGGATCTCCTCGTAGGTGACGCCTTCGAGCGCGCCGGTGGCCTTGTCGATGTTGCGCTTGATGGTGTCGGCCGGCAGGTTCACCGCCTTGGCCTTGTCGATGGCCAGGCGCAGACGCGGGTTGGCGCCGGCGTCACCGCCGCCCTGGCGCGCCGCGACCATGATCTCGCGGATCACGCGCGTCCAGGCCTTGCCGCGCTTGTCGTCCTGGCGGCTCTTGCGATGCTGGATGTTGGCCCATTTGGAGTGACCGGCCATCGGGATGTGTCGTCGTGAATCGAGTTCGCATTTTATGGGTGGCGCGCACCGCGCCGGCCGGTCGAACGGCGCCGCGGCGTCCGCCGCTCAAGCCTTGGGCACGGCGTCGTGGCTGGCCGGCTCCTCGTCGTCGCCCGCGGCCTGCCGCGCCAGCACATACAGCAGATCCGACACCCGGTTGAGGTAGACGCCGACCTGCGGGTTGATCGCCGCCGCCGTCCTCTCCGGTGCCTGCTGTGCGAAGGCCACGAGGCGCCGCTCGGCGCGACGCACCTGCGTGCGCGCCATGTCGAGCGCCGCCGAGGCGAGGTTCGCGCCCGGCACCACGAACACCGGGCGCAGCGGCCGCTCGGCGACGCGGCGGTCGATCAGCGCCTCGAGCCGGCTCGCCATCTCGGGCGTCAGCAGCGAGATGCCGGCAACGAGCCGATCACGCGCGTGCGGATTGGCGACCAGGTCGGCCGCGGCGACGAACAGATCGCGCTGCACGCCGAGGATCGCCGCCGACAGCGCGGGGTCGCTGCTGGCGGCGCGCGCCAGGCCGAGCGCCGCCACGCTCTCGTCGATGCTGCCGACGACGTCGATCAGCGGATCGGCCTTGGACGTGCGGCCGCCGAACAGCAGCCCGGTGCTGCCGTCGTCGCCGAGCTTGGTGTAGATGCGGCTGCCGCTCATCGTGCTGCTCCTGTCGCGTGTCTGTCGCGCTGCCCTCGATGGCGCACCTCAGTCGCGCGGCGCCGCCGGCGCCGCATCGGTCCAGGGTTGCGGGTCGACGAAGAACTCCTCGGTCCGGATGTCGGAGGCCGCGGCGCCGAGCGCGCGTGCCGCCTCGGCGCAGCCGACGACGAACCCCGACGGGCCCGCGGCGAAGACCTCGCAGCCCGCCAGCCTGCCCACGGCATCGGCCAGCAGCGCGGGGATGCGAGCGTGCCGCGGCGCCGCCGCGTCGCGCGTCAGCGTACGCAGGTATCGAAAGCCGCGATGCCGACGCTGCCAGTCCTCGAACTCCTCTTCGTGGATCAGATCGGCGCGCGTGCGGCAGGAGAAGAAGAGCGTGACCGGCCTGCGCGGCGCGTGCTGCAGCAGGTGCCCGGCCAACGCGCGCACCGGCGCCAGGCCGGAGCCGGCGCCCAGCAGCAGCACCGGCCCGTCGCGCGCCGCGTCGGTGACGAAGGTGCCGAACGGCCCTTCCAGCAGCA
>JAGWTJ010000451.1 GCA_028869005.1 Burkholderiales bacterium
CGTGACATTTGCACACCCCGGAAGCGCGGGAAATCGCGCCGAGCCCTCTAGCAGCGGCGCGGCCGCGGCCCCAAACTCGCGGCTACGCTCATGGACATGTCCGACATCGATCGCCCCGGCTCCGCGGGCTCCGCACGTTCCCACCCTGCCCCGGCCGCCGACGACGGCGAGACCGCGCAGCGCTGGCATCGCCTCGTCGCCGAGATCGGCGCCGCCACCGCCACGCCGCTGACCTCGGCGCTGGAGCGCATCCACACCCTCATCACCAGCGGCAAGATCGACCGCGCCGGCCTGCGCGCGCTGCGCGACGAGGTCGAAGGCGCCCGCCAGGCCGGCATGATCGGCCAGCAGATCGCGCGCTTCGCCTCCGGCCGCCTGCGCCAGTCGCACGAGCGGCTGCAGCTGGCCGACACGCTCAAGGGCCTGCTGGCGCATCGCCACCGCGAGACGCAGTCGCGCGGCATCGTGCTCAAGCCGGCGCTGAAAGCCGCCGAGGTCATCGTCGATGCCTCGCTGCTGTTCAGCCTGCTCAACACGGTGCTCGACTGGGCGCTCGCGCACGCGCAGTCGAACATCGAGTTCGCGATCGACATCAAGTCCTGGCCGCAGAACGCGCGCCTGACCTGCCGTTTCGCGCACCGCCCGGCCGACCAGGCGGGCGAGAACGACCGCGCCCCCGAGCCCGCCGCGCTGGAGTCGCTGAGCTGGCGGCTGCTCGAGCAGACCGCCTGGACCATGGGCCTGCCGCTGGACCGGCGCGACGACGCGCTGCATTCCCTGCTGACGATCGAGTTCCCGCGCACCGCCAGCGACGAGATCGAAGGCGTGACCACGATGGAGATCGACGAGGGCTTCGCCCCGTCCACCAACTCCAAGCCGCTGGCCGGCAGCCACGTGCTGGTGGTGTCGTCGCGCCGCGACCTGCGCGTTCAGATCCGCGACGCGCTGCGCAGCATGGGCCTGATCATCGACTTCGTCGGCTCCATCGACGAGGCCTCCGAGTTCTGCCGCGACGGCCTGCCGCACGCGATGATCATCGAGTCGATCCAGCGCGGCGAGAAGTTCGCCCAGCTGCGCGAGGAGATCGGCAACGAGGTGCCCGACTTCGTCTTCATCGAGATCATCGAGGAAGGCAACACCTTCGAGATGTCGGGCTTCAGCGGCTCGAACGTCGCGCGCGTCGGGCGCGACGTGATCGAGAGCTCGCTGCCCTCGGCGCTGATGTTCGAGCTCTCCAAGGGCCTCTGAGCGCGGCCCTCGCGGCTCGCTTCACTTCAGCGAGCCGAACACCTTCTTCAGGATCGCGCTGCCGGCGGCCGCCGGGTTCTGGCGGATCTTGCGCTCCTCCTCGCCGATCATCAGGAACAGGCCGTCCAGCGCCTTGCCGGTGACGTACTGCTGGATATTGGCGTCTTCCTTCTTGACGAGGCCCAGGCCCATCGCCTTGCCGGCCACGGCGTTGTACTTGGTGGCCAGCGACACCTTCTCGGTCGCCTTGGTCACGATGGGCAGGAA
>JAGWTJ010000163.1 GCA_028869005.1 Burkholderiales bacterium
TGCGCGTGCCGCGGGTCGAGCCGAGGCTCGAAAGTGAAGTCGACGCCTCGCATGTTCTTGGCCGCACGCCGATGCAACGAGCGCGGGATTCGAATCAGAACGCCTTGATCGCCGCGAAGCCGAGCACGAACTGGTACACGATCTGCGCCCAATCCTTCAGGTTGGCGGTCGTCGACGGCTTGTTGATCTCGTCAGGCACGACGATGGTGTCGCCGGGCTGGGCCGGCAGCTTCTCGAAGTTGCTACTGCCGATGCCCAGGAACGTGGCGTACTGTCTCAGGCTTTCGACGCTGCCGTTGGCTCGCACCACGAACACGCTGTCGGCGTCGGCCTGGCGCGTGGCGCTGCCCGCCAGACGCAGGTAATCGACGAGCGTGCGGTTGCCCACGAAGAGGTAGTTGCCGGGGTTGTAGACGCTGCCGTACACGCCGATGCTGGTCGGCAAGGGCGGGATGTACAGCCGATCCCCGTTCTCGAGCAGCAGATCCGGCAGTTCCTGCGTACCTGGCTCGAGTTGCATCACCACCCGTCCGCTGGGCTGGGCGTTGCGCAGGCGTGACATCAGGCGCTCGCTCACCGCCTGCTGGGTCGCACCGGCTTCGTCCAGGGGCCGCTGCTCGAAGTTGCGTTTGCGCGTGACTTCGAGCTCGAGATCACGCAGCAACTGTTCCTGCATGAGCACTTGCCCCTTGCGTGCCGCCTCGCGATCGAGCTCGGCCCCGTACAGGAAGGCCTTGGGCGTCAGGCCGTCGGCAACCCGCATCAGGTCGCGGATGGTGCTGCCCGGCGGCAGCACGTATTCGCCCGGCCGAAGCACTTCACCCTCGATCACGACGCGCTTGTTCTGCTGCTCCTGGGGTAGCTTTGTCGCGATGGCCGAGAAGACACGAACCACGTCACCGCTTTCCAGCGCGGCCGTCCGATCGTCGGGCCAGACCAGTTGGCGGATGCCGCGTTGGCTCCTCTCGCCCAGGCGCTCGATCGTGATGCGCGACCGATCGGCGACCGTGTTGAATCCGCCCACCATCGGCAAGGTGTCGGCGATGGTCTCGTTGGCCTTGAGCTCGACGATCGCCGGCCGGTTCACGCTGCCGAGGATGGCGACCTGCCGTCCGACCGGGCCGACGTAGATCACGTCTCCCGCCTGCACAGTGAGGTCGGCATCGCGCTTGCCGTTGACGATCAGATCGTACAGATCGAACTTGGCGACGACCTGCCCGCGGCGGCGCAGCTCGACGTTACGGTAGCTGCCGGCACCCGAGGGCCCACCGGCCCGGAACAGCACCGACGAGACACTCGACAGGCTGCTGACGCTGTACGCGCCGGGTCGATCGGCAAACCCTGTGACGTAGACGCGCACCCCGCGCAGTTGGGCCAGCGACGCAGTCAGCTCGAAGTTCTTGAACACTTGCCGGGCCTGGCGCTGGATCGTGACCGCCAGATCCTGGTACTTCACTCCCGCCACCGGGACCGCCCCGATGCGTGGCAGGACCAGCCGGCCGGCGCGGTCCACGGTGGCTCGCAACTCGCCGTCTGCGGCACCCCAGATCGAGACGAGCACCTCATCGCCTGGCGAGATCACGTAGTCGGGCGGCACGGCGGTGCTGACGTCGACGACATCGCTGTCGTTGTCGATCACCAGATCGGCCCCGAGGCAGCGGACGTCGAACGAATTGGTCAGGCGCTGGATGTAGCGCTCGAATTCGCTGGGGCGACTGTGGCGCCCCGGGTAGGGCTTGTCGTCACCGGGCTTCAGGTCGACCGGAGCAAAGGCAGGCAACTGCGGCAACTGCGTCTGCAGCAGTTGTCGCTGTGCGGCGGTGAGCGGCGTATTGCTGTCCCCCGAGACGGCATTGCGGTCGGTGTTGCGCTTCTCGACGGGAGCCGGGGCGACCGGTTGGCGCAACTGGTACGGCCCACCGCTGGCCGCGCCCACCGGGTCGGGGCTTGCGACGGTCTGCGCGGCGACCGGCCAGCTGAGTGCCAAGCCAGCAGCGATCCAGCACAGTGCGAGGAAGCGGCGAGGCGAGGGATAGTGCATTGGCAACGCCAACGAGAGGAGATGTCTTCGGGGAGTTCGGTCGCCGCGAGCG
Source organism: Burkholderiales bacterium (assembly GCA_028869005.1). Taxonomy (GTDB): domain Bacteria; phylum Pseudomonadota; class Gammaproteobacteria; order Burkholderiales; family Burkholderiaceae_C; genus Rubrivivax. Next base: position 2,094 of record JAGWTJ010000163.1, read on the forward strand.
CATGGCGTCGAGGCCCGACCCGCGCTTGTCCAGCAACTGCCACGGGCAACGCGGCGCGATTGTAGGGGCGACGGTCTGCAGTCCCGGTCGACGGGGGGCCCAGTTAGAATCGATGGGTGATTGGGATGCTGTGCGCTTTCGTCCTGTCGGCCGCGCTGACGCTGTGGCTGGTGCGCTTGTCGAAGGACGGCTGGCGCATCGTCGCCGACCACGATGTGTCGGGCCCGCAGAAGTTCCACGCCCGACCGGTGCCGCGTATCGGCGGCGTCGGCATCTTCGGCGGGCTGATGGCGGCGCTGGTCGCGTTGACGCTGGCGCCGGACGACACCGGGCGAATCGGTACGCTGCTGCTGCTCTGTGGCTCGCTCGCCTTCGTCGTCGGCCTGGCCGAGGACCTGACCAAGCGCGTCAGCCCGGGCAAGCGCTTACTGGCCACCGCGGCGTCGGCGATGCTCGCGGCGTGGCTGCTGGGCGCCGCGATCACGCGTACGGACATCCCGGGTCTGGACTGGATGGTGGCATTCGGCCCCGGCTCGCTGTTGCTGACCGTGTTTGCGGTGGCCGGCATCGCTAACTCGGTCAACATCATCGACGGCTTCAACGGCCTGGCATCGATGTGCGTGGCGATCATGCTCGCGGCGCTGGCCTACGTCGCGTTCCAGGTCGGCGATGCACTGGTGGGCGCGCTGGCGCTGGCCGGCATCGGCGCCGTGCTCGGTTTCTTCGTGTGGAACTTCCCCGGTGGGCTGATCTTCCTCGGCGACGGCGGTGCGTACTTCCTGGGTTTCTACGTGGCCGAACTGGCACTGCTGCTGCTGGTGCGCAATCCGCAGGTCTCGCCGCTGTTCCCGTTGCTGGTGTGCTTCTATCCGGTGTGCGAGACGCTGTTCTCGATCTACCGGCGCAAGGTGCTGCGCTCGTTGCCGCCGAGCGTGCCTGACGGCATCCACCTGCATTCGCTGATCTTCCGTCGCATCGTGCGCTGGGCGGCCGGCGACGCCAGCGCCAAGGCGCTCACGCGGCGCAACTCGATGACCTCGCCGTTCCTGTGGATGCTGTGCATGCTGTCGGTCATCCCGGCGGTGCTGTTCTGGCACGACTCGGCGCTGCTGGCCGTCGCGATCTGCGTGTTCGGGCTGACCTACGTCTACCTCTACTGGCGCATCGTGCGCTTCAAGTCGCCGCGCTGGATGCGTGCGCTGGCCACGCGGCCGCGGCCGCTCGAGTCGCACCGTTGAGCGCGGCGCCGAGCGCGCGGTCGAGCGCGGCGCGATAATCCGCTTCTGAATGAGTGATACCGACATCGACACCCGCGACGCCGCTGCGGCCGCGCCGCTCTTCTCCACCCTCCCCCTCGACCCCAAGCTGCTGCGCGCCGTCGCCGAGTCGGGCTACACGGCGATGACGCCGATCCAGGCCAAGGCGATCCCGATCGTGCTCGAAGGGCGCGACGTGATGGGCGCGGCGCAGACCGGCACCGGCAAGACGGCGGCGTTCACGCTGCCGCTCCTGCAGCGCATGCTCAGGCACGAGAACGCCAGCATGTCGCCGGCGCGCCATCCGGTGCGCGCGCTGGTGCTGGCGCCCACGCGCGAACTCGCCGACCAGGTGGCGGCCAACGTCGCCAAGTACGCCAAGCATTCGCAGCTGCGCTCGACGGTGGTGTTCGGCGGCATCGACATGAAGCCGCAGACCGAAGAGCTGCGCAAGGGCGTCGAGGTGCTGATCGCCACGCCGGGCCGCCTGCTCGACCACATCGAGGCCAAGAACGCGGTGCTCAACCAGGTCGAGTACGTGGTGCTCGACGAGGCCGACCGCATGCTCGACATCGGCTTCCTGCCCGACCTGCAGCGCATCCTGTCTTACCTGCCCAAGCAGCGGCAGACGCTGCTCTTTTCGGCCACCTTCTCGCCCGAGATCAAGCGGCTGGCGGCGAGCTATCTGCAGGAGCCCGTCACCGTCGAAGTGGCGCGTCCCAACGCCACGGCGAGCACGGTCGAGCAGCGCTTTTACAGCGTCACCGACGACGACAAGCGGCGCGCGGTGCGCCAGTTGCTCGAGCGGCGCGAACTGTCGCAGGCGCTCGTCTTCGTCAACAGCAAGCTCGGTGCGGCGCGCCTGGCGCGCTCCTTCGAGCGCGACGGCCTGAACACGCAGGCGCTGCACGGCGACAAGAGCCAGGACGAGCGGCTCAAGGCGCTGGCTGCGTTCAAGGCCGGCGAGGTCGATCTGCTGGTGGCCACCGACGTGGCCGCGCGCGGCCTCGACATCACCGACTTGCCGGCGGTGTTCAACTTCGACGTGCCGTTCCACGCCGAGGACTACGTGCACCGCATCGGCCGCACCGGCCGTGCCGGCGCCTCGGGACTGGCGGTGACGCTCGTGACGCGCGACGACGCGCGCATGATCTCGGACATCGAAAAGCTCATCAAGAAGAAGATCGAGATCGAGCCGCTCGACCTCGACGACGAGCGGCCGCGCCGTCCGCGCAGGCGTGACGACGGCGAGCGCGACGAAGGCCGGCGCGATGTGCGTGAGGCGCGTTCGTCGCGCGAGCGGCGCGACGGCGATCGCGCATCGCCGCGCGGGACGACGCCGTGGTCGGTGCCGATCGCGCCGCGCGGCCTGCCGGCGGATCCGTTCTTCGACCGGCCCTACGAGCCGAGCGGCAGCGGCGACGCCTCATGGGAGAAGAGCGCCCCTGCGGCGCCGGCGGCCACGGCGGCGGCGCCAGCGCGGCCGGCATCGGCTGTCGCGCGTTCGCGGCGCAAGGTCGCTTCGCTGCTCGGCGGGCGCTGAGCGTTCGCCTACCCGCGTCAGGCGAGCCAGGCGAACACGGCCGGCACGCGCTCGGTCAGCGCCGGCGGGTGCCGGCGCCACGCCGCGATGGTCTGCATGCGCGACCACGCGCCGGGCGCCGTCAGACCGTGCGAGATCGCGAGCCGCGTCGCCGGCGCCAGCGTCGTCAGCATCGCGGCCAGCAGCGCGCCGTTGCGGTAGGGCGTCTCGATGCAGATCTGCGTCTGGCCGAACTGACGCGAGCGTGCCTCGAGTTCGCGCAAGCGCTCCGCGCGTGCGCGGGCTTCCTGCGGCAGGTAGCCGACGAAGGCGAACTGCTGGCCGTCGAGGCCGCTGGCGGCCAGAGCCATCAGCAGCGAACTCGCGCCGGGCAATGCCAGCACCGTGACGCCTGCGGCATGGGCCGCGGCCACCAGCGCCGCACCCGGATCGGCCACGGCCGGCAGGCCCGCTTCCGACAGCAGCCCGAGGTCGTGGCCGGCGAGGGCGGGCGCGAGCAGCGCGTGCCACGGCGTCGACGAATGAGGCGCAGTCTGCTGTGCGGCCGCCCCCTTCGGTGGCCGTGGCAACTCGCTGATCCGCAGCGACTGCAGCGGCTGCGCGAGCGGCACGACGGCGTGCACGCGCTTGAGGAAGGCGCGCGCGCTGCGCGCGTCCTCCACCACCCAGTGGCCGAGCCCGGAGGCGCGGCGGATGACGCCGAGCGGCAGCACATCCTCGAGCGGCACCGGCTCCGCGCCCAGATCGAGCGCGTTCGGTACGAGCCAGAGTGTGCCCGTCACGCGGCCTGCCCGTGCGCCAGCCGCAGCACGTCGACACCGGCGGCGCGCAGCAGCCTGGCGGTGCGAATCAGCGGCAGGCCGACGAGGGCGGTCGGGTCGTCGGAGTCGATCGCGTCGAGGAGCGCGATCCCCAGCGTCTCGCACTTGGCGGCGCCGGCGCAGTCGTAGGGCTGTTCCAGAAGCAGGTAGCGCTCGATCTCGTCGTCGGCCAGGGCGCGGAACTGCACGCGCACCGGCGCCGCGTCGTGCCGTTCGAAGCCGCGTGCGTGGCAGACCACGGCCAGCGCCGTGTGGAAGACCGCGCTGCGGCCCGACAGGCGCCGCAATTGCGCCACGGCGCGCTGGTGCGTGCCGGGCTTGCCGAGCGCCGCGCCGTCGACCTCGCAGACCTGGTCGGAACCGATCACCACCGCCTCGGGGTGGCGCGCCGCCACGGCGCGTGCCTTCGCCAGCGCCAGGCGGTCGGCCAGCGCCGCCGGCGCCTCGCCGGCGCGCGGCGATTCGTCGACCTCGGGCGCGACGACGTCGAAGGGCAGGCGCAGCCGCGCCAGCAGTTCGCGCCGGTAGCGCGAGGTGGACGCCAGCACGATGCGCGGCGGCGGTTCGGAGGCGGTCGGTGCGGCCATGCGGCGTCGGGTCGGGTCCATGGATGACAGCAGCGATTGTTCCATCGGGGCCGCGCCGTACACTGCGATCGCATGGACGTACAGCGCCGCAGGACACGCGCCCCCGATCCGCGCTCGCTGGACGTGGCGGCACTGGCGCGCGACGGCGCCCGGCTCGAAGGCGAGTGGCCGCTTGCCGAACTCGCGCGGCTGCGCGGCCTGGTACTCGACGATGCGGGTGGCGATGCAGGGGCGGAAGCAGAGGCAAAGGCAGGGGCGGTGGCCGAGATAGCGGCAGATGCAGCGGCAGATACAGGCATGGCTTCACCTGTCGGCGCAGGCACGGCAGCACCTGCCGGCGCTGGCGGCGATGGCCGTGCCGACCATATCGCTTGGTCGGCGACGGGTTCCACGCGCCGCGTGAGCGGCGGCGAAGACGGGATCTGGCTCGCGCTCACGGCGGCGGCGCCGGTGCGGATGCAGTGCCAGCGCTGCCTGCAACCGGTGGCGATCACGCTGGCCGTCGACCGCCGACTGCGCTTCGTGCGCGGTGAAGAGGAGGCGGCGCGGCTGGACGAGGAGTCCGACGACGACGTGCTCGAACTGCGGCCGCGCGAGGACCTGCGCAGCCTGATCGAGGACGAACTGATCCTCGCGCTGCCGCTGGTGCCGCGGCACGAGCGCTGCCCCGAACCGCTGAACGTCGCCGAGTTCGGCGCGGCGAGTCGTTCGTCGAGCGACGCGGCGAGCGACGCGGACACCCCGCCGCACCCGTTTGCCGACCTGGCCGCGCTGCGCCGGAGGCCTTCGTGAGGGCGCCGCGCGGCGGAGCAAAGCTGCTCTGGATGGCCGCCTGCTATACTCGACCGCTTTGCGAACGGCGCAAGCCGCGCCGCGTGGCCGAACCGAGAGTTCCGCGCGGCGGCGTCGCCCGCAGTCACAGCCACCGTCGCAGTCGCATCGGCGCAGGACCCTCCTGGCGAATTCGCATCGACCGCCGCGCCCTGCCCCCAGGAGATCCTCATGGCCGTCCAGCAGAACAAGAAGTCGCCGTCCAAGCGCGGCATGCACCGCTCGCACAACGCGCTCGTGACGCCCGGCACGGCGCTCGAGGCAACCACCGGCGAGGTGCACCTGCGTCACCACATCAGCCCGACCGGTTTTTACCGCGGGCGCAAGGTCCTGAAGACCAAGGCCGACGCCTGATAGTCCGGCGCCCCATGCGCGGCCCGGCGCGCGCGCCGGGCCGATGCTCGCGCCGCAGCCCCCGCAGGCCGTGAACTCCCCGCACGATCTGGCGCCGCTTGCCACGGTCCGCATCGCCGTCGACTGCATGGGTGGCGATCACGGGCCGGTCGTCACTCTGCCCGCCTGCCGATCCTTCCTGGACAAGCATCCGCGTGCCGAACTCGTGCTGGTCGGCTCCGCGCAGGCGCTGGTCGCCTCCTCCGCGCTGCCGCGCAGCCGGGTCGTCGTCGCCACCGAGGTGGTGACGATGGACGACCCGGTCGAGGTGGCGCTGCGCAAGAAGCGCGATTCGTCGATGCGCGTGGCGATCCGCCAGCTCAAGGGCGAGGGCGATGCGAGCGCGGCAGCCGACGCCTGCGTCTCGGCCGGCAACACCGGCGCGCTGATGGCCGTCGC
>JAGWTJ010000164.1 GCA_028869005.1 Burkholderiales bacterium
CGCCGCGCCTGGCGCCCTGGCGAGTGGCACGCCGCACGCCACCCGCCGGCGCTGGCCGCTCGCGCCGGCACGTCGATCTACGCCGCGATCGCGCTGGACACGACGCGCACGCTAGCCGCCGTGCTGCGCGCCGCCAGCCTGGACGGCGCGACCTTCGCCTTCGAGACGACGCGCGTTCCGCTCGGCCTGCTCGCGGCCGGCGGCAAGCTGCTCGCCTCGCGCGCCGATGCGCGCCGCGCGAGCGCGCGCCTGGCGCATTTCCGGCGCGCCGAACTCGACTTCGGCACGATCGACGCCATCGGCCACGGCTTCGCGGACGAACTGCTTCGCGTGTTCGCGCACGCGCATCCCGAAGTGGCGCTGGTGCCGGTCGGCGCCGGCCCGCAGGTCGCTCAGATGCTCGAAGCGGTGGCGGCAGCGGACTGAACGCAGCGCCTCAGCCGACCTGCCCGACCTTGAGCATGTTGGTGCCGCCCGGGTAGCCCATCGGCTCGCCGCAGGTGATGGCGTAGGTGTCGCCCGGCCTGAGCACGCCGCGCGCGACGAGCAGCGCCTCGGCCTGCCTGAGCGCGTCGTCGCGATCCGCCACCTTGGGCATCAGGATCGGACAGACGTTGCGGTACAGCGTCATGCGCCGCTGCGTCACCGGTTGCGACGTCAGCCCGTAGATCGGCACCTTGATGTTGTGCCGGCTCATCCACAGCGCCGTGCTGCCGCTCTCGGTGAGCGCGATGATCGCCTTGCAGCCCAGGTGGTGCGCCGTGAAGAGAGCGCCCATCGCGATCGCCATGTCGATGCGGCCGAAGTGCCGGTTGACGAAGTCGGCGTCGAGCGCCACGTCCTCCGCGCGCTCGGCCTCGAGCGCGATCAGGTGCATGTGCTCGACCGTCTCCACCGGATACCTGCCGGCCGCCGTCTCGGCGCTCAGCATCACCGCGTCGGTGCCGTCGAGCACGGCGTTGGCCACGTCGCTGACCTCGGCGCGCGTCGGTACCGGCGCCAGGATCATGCTCTCCATCATCTGCGTCGCGGTGATGACGACCTTGTCCATCTCGCGCGCCATGCGGATCATCTTCTTCTGCAGCGCCGGCACCGCGGCGTTGCCGACCTCGACCGCGAGGTCGCCGCGCGCCACCATGATGCCGTCGCTGGCCTTGAGGATCGCCTCGAGCTGCGGGATCGCCTCGCTGCGCTCGATCTTGGCGATCATCGACGGCTTGTGACGCGACGCTTCGCCGGCGACGTTGGCGAGCTGGCGCGCCATCTCCATGTCGGTGGCGCTCTTGGGAAAGCTCACCGCCACGTACTCGGCCTGGAAGGCCATCGCGGTGCGGATGTCGTCCATGTCCTTGGCCGTCAAGGCAGGCGCAGTGAGCCCGCCGCCGGCCTTGTTGATGCCCTTGTTGTTGCCGAGTTCGCCGCCGAGCACGACGCGCGTGACGACCTGTTCGCCGCGCACCTCCTCGACGGTGAGCTTGATCAGGCCGTCGTTGAGCAGCAGCGTGTCGCCCGGACGCACGTCGCGCGGCAGTTCCTTGTAGTCGAGGCCGACGCCGCCGACGTCGCCCGCTTCGGTGCGTGCCGCGTCGAGCACGAAGCGCGCGCCCGGCTCGAGCATGACGCGGCCCTCGACGAAGCGGCCGACGCGGATCTTCGGGCCCTGCAGGTCGGCCATCAGCGCCACCGGCTTGCCCACGTGTTCGGCGGCGGCACGCACGAGGCGCGCCCGCGCGATGTGGTCGTCGGCGCTGCCGTGGCTGAAGTTCAGCCGCACGACGTCGACGCCGGCCCGCAGCAGCCGCTCGAGCACGTCGGGATCGCTCGACGCCGGCCCGAGAGTGGCGACGATCTTGGTGGCACGCGTCATGGATGAGTGCTTGGAGCCGCGAAGTGCCGCGGATTATCCCTTCGCGCAGCGCGGCAGAACGGGCGCGCCGGGCGCGCCGCGCCGGATGCGCGAGCGAGCGCCGGCGCGCTCGCCGGCGTGCGCTACGGCGCCATCCCGGCCACCGCCTCCACCGCCATCTCGGCCACCTCCGCCACCGCCAGCGCGGTCATGTTGACGACGCGGCGCACGGTGGCGCTGGGCGTCAGGATGTGCGCCGGCCGCGCCGCGCCGAGCAGCACCGGCCCCACCGTGATGCCGTGGCCGACGGCGACCTTGAGCACGTTGAACAGGATGTTGGCCGCGTCGATATTGGGCAGCACCAGCAGGTTGGCGCTGCCGCTGAGCGTGGTCTCGGGCAGGTAGCCGTGGCGCACGGCGGCGTTGAGCGCCGCGTCGCCGTGCATTTCGCCGTCGCACTCGATGTGCGGCGCGCGCTGCACGAACAGGTCGCGCGCCGCGCGCATGCGGCGCGCGCTTTCGCGCTGGCTGCTGCCGAAGATGCTGTGCGACAGGAACGCCACCTTGGGCGGAATGCCGAAGCGCTGCATCTCGCCGACGGCCATCAGCGCGATGTCGGCCAGCTCCTCGGCGCTCGGCGTCTCGTTGACGAAGGTGTCGGTGAGGAACAGCGTGTACTGCGGCAGCATCAGCGCATTGACGGTGGCGAAGGTGCGCGCGCCGGGCTTGAGGCCGATCACGTGGCTCACCTTCTCGAGGTGCGCATCGAAACGCCCGACCAGCCCGCACAGCATCGCGTCGGCCTCGCCGCGCCTGAGCATCAGCGACGAGATCAGCGTGTTGCTGCGCCGCACCGTGGCCTTGGCGACGTCGGGCGTGACGCCTTCGCGCGCCATCAGGCTGCGGTACAGCTCCCAGTACTCGCGAAAGCGCGCGTCCTGCTCGGGATCGCACAGCTCGAAGTCGCGCCCGATCTCGAGGTGCAGCCCGGCGCGCTCGATGCGCCGGCGCACCACCCCGCGCCGGCCGACCAGGATCGGCTTGGCCATGCGTTCCTCGAGCACCACCTGCACGGCGCGCAGCACGCGCTCGTCCTCGCCCTCGGCGTAGACGACGCGCGCCGGCCGCGCGCGGGCCGCGGCGAACACCGGGCGCATGAACATGCCGGTCTGGTAGACGTAGCGCTGCAACTGCTGCCGGTAGGCCTCGAGGTCGGCGATCGGCCGCGTCGCCACGCCCGACTCGGCCGCCGCGCGCGCCACCGCCGGCGCGATGCGCAGGATGAGGCGCGGATCGAACGGCTTGGGAATGATGTGCTCGGGCCCGAAGAGCAGTTCCTGGCCGGCGTAGGCGCCGGCCACCTGGTCGCTGATCTCGGCCTTGGCCAGCGCCGCGATCTCGCGCACGCAGGCCAGCTTCATCTCCTCGGTGATCTTCGAGGCGCCGCAGTCGAGTGCGCCGCGGAAGATGTACGGGAAACACAGGACGTTGTTGACCTGGTTGGCGTAGTCGCTGCGGCCGGTGGCGACGATGCAGTCGGGCCGCGCCTCCTTGGCCAGCTCGGGCCGGATCTCGGGCTCGGGGTTGGCCAGCGCCAGGATGATCGGGCGCGCGGCCATCGTCTTGACCATCTCGGCGCTCAGCACGCCCGGCGCGCTGCAGCCGAGGAACACATCGGCATCCTCGACCACGTCGGCCAGGGTGCGCGCCTCGGTCTTCTGGCAGTAGCGCAGCTTGCTTTCGTCCAGCCGCGCGAAGTCCTCGCGCCCCGCGCGCACCACGCCCTTGCTGTCGACGACGAAGACGTTGTCGCGGCGCACGCCGAGCGCCACCATCACGTCCAGGCAGGCGATGGCCGCGGCGCCGGCGCCCGACACCGCGACCTTGACCTGGCCGATGTCCTTGCCGACGATCTCCAGGCCGTTGAGCAGCGCCGCCGCACTGATGATCGCGGTGCCGTGCTGGTCGTCGTGGAACACCGGGATGTTCATGCGCGCGCGCAGCTTCTTCTCGATGTAGAAGCACTCGGGCGCCTTGATGTCCTCGAGGTTGACGCCGCCGAGCGTGGGCTCGAGCGCGGCGATGATGTCGACCAGCTTGTCGGGGTCGCGCTCGGCGAGTTCGATGTCGAACACGTCGATGCCGGCGAACTTCTTGAACAGGCAGCCCTTGCCTTCCATCACCGGCTTGCCGGCGAGCGGACCGATGTCGCCCAGGCCCAGCACCGCGGTGCCGTTGGTGACGACGCCGACGAGGTTGCCGCGGCTCGTGTATTCGGCGGCGAGCGCCGGGTCGTCCTCGATCGCCAGGCAGGCATAGGCCACACCGGGCGAATACGCGAGCGACAGATCGCGCTGGTTGGACAGCGGCTTGGTCGGCGCGATGGAGATCTTGCCGCGCGTTGGCGCGCGGTGGTATTCGAGCGCGGCCTCGCGCAGCTCCTGTTCCGCCGCCGAAAGTGCCTTGCCGCTGCGTTCCATGTGCCGACTCCTGTTGTTGCGGGCAGGGGTGAGAGACTACGCCCGAACGGCCGGCCCGCAGATCGGCGCGCGGCGCCGCGGCTTTGGGGCCATTCAGCCGGCGGCGCGGCGCTCGAGGATCTCCAGCGCCGGCAGCGTCTTGCCTTCGAGCATCTCGAGGAAGGCGCCGCCGCCGGTGCTGATGTAGCCGATGTCCTTTTCGATGCCGTACTTGGCGATCGCCGCCAGCGTGTCGCCGCCGCCGGCGATGCTGAAGGCGGAGCTCGCGGCGATGGCGCGCGCGATCGTCTCGGTGCCGTGGGCGAAGGCGTCGAACTCGAACACGCCGACCGGCCCGTTCCAGACGATGGTGCCGGCCGCCTTCAGCCGCTCGGCCAGCAGGGTAGCGGTCTGCGGGCCGATGTCGAGGATCATCTCGTCGGCCGCGACCGCGCTGGCCGCCTTCACGGTGGCGCGGGCGTCGGCCTTGAATTCGGTGGCCACCACCACGTCGACGGGAATCGGCACCTCGGCGCCGCGCGCCTTCATGGCCGCCATCACGGCGCGCGCGTCGTCCAGCAGAGCCGGCTCGGCCAGGCTCTTTCCGATCGACAGCCCGGCGGCCAGCATGAAGGTGTTGGCGATGCCGCCGCCCACCACCAGGCCGTCGACCTTGGCGGCCAGACTCTGCAGGATGGCGAGCTTGGTGCTGACCTTGCTGCCGGCGACGATGGCCACCAGCGGCCGCCTGGGATGCGCCAGCGCCTGCGTGATGGCGTCGATCTCGGCCGACAGGAGCGGCCCGGCGCAGGCGACCGGCGCGAACTCAGCGATGCCGTAGGTGCTCGCTTCGGCGCGGTGCGCCGTGCCGAAGGCGTCGTGCACGAAGATGTCGGTGAGCGCGGCCATCTTGCGCGCGAGCGCCTCGCTGTTCTTCTTCTCGCCCTTGTTCAGGCGGCAGTTCTCGAGCAGCAGCAACTGACCGGGCTCGACCTGCACGCCGTCGACCCAGTCCGCCACCAGCGGCACCGGGCAACCGAGCAGTTCGGCCAGCCGCGCCGCCACCGGCGCCAGCGAGTCCGCGGGCTTGAACTCGCCCTCGGTCGGTCGCCCCAGATGCGAAGTCACCATCACCGCCGCGCCGGCGTCCAGCGCCATCCGGATGCAGGGCAGGCTGGCGCGGATGCGCGTGTCCTCGGTGATGTGGCCGCCGGCGTCGAGCGGCACGTTGAGGTCGGCACGAATGAACACGCGCCGGCCACGCACGCGGCCGGCGGCGACGAGATCGGCAAAACGCAGGACGTTCATGGGCGGGCTCGCTGCAGGTGAATGAACCGAAGAAGGATCCCGAGACCGCAGCGGCGGGTCCGCCACCACGGGTCGTCGAGCCACCCGGCACGGCCGGATGCGCTCGACAGGGACGAGCCCTGATTCTCGGCCCGCCGCAGCGCGCGCCGCGTGGAGCGCGCTCAATACACGAGCACGGCCGGCGCCGGCCTCCTCCCCTACCAGCCCAGGCCGAGCCGCAGCGGCAGCATCACCGCCATGCCGACGACGATGGTGCCGAGGATGCCGCGGCGCCGGAAGAACCAGGCGGCGCCGGCAACGGCACCGACGATACGCGCATCGAGCAGCGTCGTGACGAGTCGGCCTTGCGTCATCACGACCTCGGGCGCAACGACCGCCGCCAGCGCCGCCAGCGGCGCGTAGCGCAGGCCCTGGTGCAGCCAGGCCGGCAGCGGCAGCTCGCGCCGCGTGAGGAAGAAGAAGCCGCGCGTGACGAGCGTGATCGCCGTCAGTCCGGCGCCCGCGCGGCGCCGGCGTGGATCAGTGCCCGGTGCCGGCCGCTTTGGCCGCAGCGAGCTTGGCGGCAGGCCGGGCGCGCTTGCCGCCGTCGTCGCCGTCGGTAGCGCCATCGGGCGATGCGTCGGCCTTGCCGGTCTTCTCCGCCTTCTCGCCCTTGCCGCCCTTGCCTCCCTTGCCGGACGCCTCGGGCTTTTCCGGCCTCTCTGGCGTTTCGGACCCGTCGCCCTTGTCCGCGGCCGGCGTGGTATCGGCAGCGAGTTCGGGCGCGGGCATCGCGTCGAGCTTGTTCTCGCGCATGTAGTCGTTCATTTCGCGCCAGCCGGCAAACACCGCGGCCTTGTCCGCGCGCTTGTTCTGGTCGTAGCAGGCCTCGATCGAGCGCGCCGCCTGGCGGCAGGCACCGCCGACGGCCTTGCCCTCGGCTTCGCGTCGCGCGGCGACCTGGCTGGCCGACTCCATGCCGAGTTGGTCGCAGCCGGCCAGCCACGACGAGGCGGCGGCGAGCAAGGCAAGAGCGAAGCGGCGCATGGCGAGCGGTACGAGACTGGCTTCGTTATCGGCGCGCGCCGGTTCGGCTTGAGTGAGCGTCGAGTCGCCGTGGAGTCGCCGCAGCGCGGGCAGCCGGCGCGTGCGCCCGCAGTGCCGATAAGGGCGCCGATGACAGCGCCGGCTCAAACGCCGGCGAGCCTGGGCAGCACGTCGCGCAGCGGCTGGCGCCGTCCGCCCGGCAGTTGCACCTCGAGCAGTTCGAGCGCGTCGCTGCCGCAACCGATCACCAGTCGGCCCGGGCCCAGCTCAAGACGCGCACCGGGTGTCGCGCCTGCGGCCGGCACGACCGCCGCGCGCCAGACCTTGAACGACTGCCCGCCCCGCTCGACCGTGCAGCCCGGGAACGGGTCGAAGGCGCGGATGCGGCGTTCCAGCAATGCGGCCGGAGCCGTCCAGTCGATGGCCGCTTCGGCCTTGTCGATCTTCCTGGCGTAGCTGGCGCCCGCGGCCGGTTGCGGCCGCGGCACGAGCGCATCGAGCCGGGCCAGCGCCTGCACGATGGTGTCGGCGCCGAGCGCCGCCAGCGCGGCAGTCAGCGTGCCGCCGGTGTCATCGTCGCCGATCGGCAGCGCCGCCGTGAGCAGCATCGGCCCGGTGTCGAGGCCGGCGTCCATCTGCATGACGGTGATGCCGGTCTCGCGGTCGCCGGCCTCGATGGCGCGCTGCACCGGCGCCGCGCCGCGCCAACGCGGCAGCAGCGACGCATGGATGTTCAGGCAGCCGCGTCGCGGCAGCTCGAGCACCCAGGGCGGCAGGATCAGGCCGTAGGCGGCCACCACCATCACGTCGGGACGCGCCGCGTCGAGCGCGGCGCGCGCGGCAGCGGCGTCCGCGGCGAAGCGCCCGTCCAGGCGCAGGCTGCGCGGCTGCGCGAGCGGCAGGCCGTGCGCGAGCGCGAACTGCTTGACCGGCGAAGCCTGCAGCTTCAGCCCCCGACCGGCCGGGCGATCGGGCTGGGTCAGCACGAGCGGTACCTGGTGGCCGGCGCCGACGATGGCGGCGAGCGCGGCGCACGCGAAATCGGGAGTGCCGGCGAAGGCGACGCGGGGGAGCGCCCCTTGCGCGCTCACGCGCACGGGCGGGCCAGGCAGCGCGCTCACGCGCGCCGCTGCTCGTCGCGCGTGCGCTTGAGCATCTTGGTCCGGATGCGGTCGCGCTTGAAGGCGCTCAGGTACTCGACGAACACCTTGCCGACGAGGTGGTCCATCTCGTGCTGCACGCACAC
>JAGWTJ010000452.1 GCA_028869005.1 Burkholderiales bacterium
GCTTTCCCGTCTTCCACACCTTCTTCACGCCGAGCGACGTCGTCGGCCGCTGGGTGCCGGACATCGAGCGCTTCGGCCAGCCGGTGACGCTGGGCAGCGTCACGGTGTGCAGCGGCGACTACCTGATCGGCGACCGCGACGGCGTCATCGTCATCCCCAGGGACATCGCCGCCGAGGTGGTGGCGCGCACCGAGCAGGTCGCCGCCACCGAGAACGAGGTGCGCAGCGCGATCCGTGGCGGCATGGATCCGGTCGAGGCCTATCTGAAGCATGGCAAGTTCTGACGCCGGAGTGATCCTGCTCGCACCCGCCGACAACTGCGTGGTCGCCGCGCGCGCGCTCGCCGCCGGCGAGACGCTGGAACTGGACGGCGCGCCGCTGCGCGTCGCAACGGCCGTCGAGCTCGGCCACAAGCTGGCGCGCCGCGCCATCGCGCCGGGCGAGAAGGTGCTCAAGTACGGCGCGCCGATCGGGCACGCGACGGCGGCCATCGCGCGCGGCGAGCACATCCACCTGCACAACCTAGCGAGCGACTGGATCCCGACATGGCGCAAGCCCTGACGGCGCTCGCCGGCTACGTCCGCGCCGACGGCCGCAAGGGCATTCGCAACGTCGTCGCGGTGGCCTACCTCGTCGAATGCGCGCACCACGTGGCACGCCGCATCGTCGAGCGTGCAGCGCACAGCGATGTGCACCTGATCGGCTTCGGCGGCTGCTACCCCAACGCCTACGCCGACCGCATGATGCGCGCGCTCGCCACGCACCCCAATGTCGGCGCCGTGCTGCTGGTGTCGCTCGGCTGCGAGTCGTTCGACCGTCAGGGGCTGGCCGCTGCGGTGGCGGCCAGCGGCCGGCCGGTGGAACTGCTCGTGATCCAGGACGAAGGCGGCACCGCGCGCACGGTCGAGCGCGGCGCGGCCTGGGTCGCGCAGGCGCTGGCCGAGTTGCAAGCGCAGCCGCGCGTGCCCATGCGCGTCGACGAACTGGTGATCGGCACCGTCTGCGGCGGCTCCGACGGCACCAGCGGCCTGACCGCCAATCCGGCCGTCGGCCGCGCCTTCGACCGACTGGGTGCCGCGGGCGCCGCCTGCATCTTCGAGGAGACCGGCGAACTCGTCGGCTGCGAACACGTGATGGCGGCGCGCGCCTCGCGGCCCGCGCTCGGCGCGGCCATCGTCGCCAGCGTCGACAAGGCGGCGCGCTACTACACCGTGCTCGGCCAAGGCAGCTTCGCGCTCGGCAATGCGACCGGCGGTCTGACGACGATCGAGGAGAAGTCGCTCGGCGCCTACGCCAAGAGCGGCGCCGCGTCCATCGACGGACTGCTCGAGCCCGGCGACCGGCCGCCGGCCGGCGGCCTGTACCTGCTCGACGTGGTGCCCGACGGCGAGCCGCGCTTCGGTTTCCCGAACATCAACGACAACGCCGAGATCGCCGAGCTGATGGCCTGCGGCGCGCTGCTGACGCTGTTCACCACCGGCCGCGGCTCGGTGGTCGGCTCGGCG
>JAGWTJ010000453.1 GCA_028869005.1 Burkholderiales bacterium
GGCCGCATGCGCTCCATGAGGCGCGTGGCCCAGTCGCTCAACTCGTCGGCCTTGACGCTTTGCAGGATGTACTGGTACTGCGCCTTGCTCGGCCGCCCGCCGAGCTGCAGGTTCTGGATCGGCCGGAAGTACACCGCCACGCCCGGCACCTCGCGCAGCTTGCGGCGCAGCCCCTCCACCACCTGCTTCATCGGCTGGCGCTCGGCGCGCGGCTTGAGGGTGATGAACATGCGCCCGGTGTTCAGCGTGTTGCTGCCGCCGCCGTTGAAGGAGGCGACGAAGGCCACGTTCGGGTCGGCGCGCACTGCCGCTGCGGCGCGGTCCTGCAGGCCCATCATGGCCTCGAAGGAGGTGTCTTCCGCGGCCTCGGTGGAGGCGCTGATCTGGCCGATGTCCTCCTCGGGGAAGAAGCCCTTGGGGATGACGGCGAACATCCAGGCCGTCGCCGCGAAGGTGGCCAGCGCCACCATCAGCACCACGAAGCGGTGGCGCAGCGCGACGTCGAGCGTGCGCGCGTAGGCGGCCAGCATGACGTCGAAACCGCGCTCGAAGGCGCGCACCAGCGGGCCGGGCGGCTTCTTGTGCGCCTCGTCGGTGAGGAAGCGGCTGGCCAGCATGGGCACCAGCGTGAGCGACACGAAGGCCGAGGCGACGATCGCCAGCGAGACGATCACGGCGAACTCGTGGAACAGCAGGCCGATCACGCCGGGCATGAAGAAGATCGGGATGAATACCGCGATCAGCGAACTGGAGATCGACAGGATCGTGAAGCCCACCTCGCGCGAGCCCTGCAGCGCGGCCTGGAAGGGCGGCATGCCCTCCTCCACGTGGCGGATGATGTTCTCGAGCATCACGATCGCGTCGTCGACCACCAGGCCCACCGCCAGCGTGAGGCCGAGCAGCGAGATGTTGTCCAGGCTGTAGCCCAGGCCCCACAGCAGCGAGATCGCGCCGACCAGCGAGACCGGCAGCGACAGCGTCGGGATCACCGTCGCGACGAAGCGGCGCAGGAACAGGAAGATCACCAGCACCACCAGCACGATGGTGCCGAGCATGGTCAGCGTCACGTCGTGCAGCGCCTCGCGGATCGACTTCGACCGGTCGTTCACCAGGTTCATGCGCACCGACTGCGGCAGCTGCGCCTTGAAGCCGGGCAGCGCGGCGCGCACCGCGTCGACCACCTTCACGGTATTGGCGTCGGGCTGGCGCTGGATGGCCAGCGTGATCGAGGGCTCGCCGTTGAAGTTGGCGTAGGTCTTGACGGTCTCGACGCTGTCTTCGACGCGTGCCACGTCGCGCAGCCGCACCGGCGCGCCGTTGCGCGAGGCGACGATCAGCTCGGCGAACTCCTGCGCGTTGCGCAGTTGCCGGTTGGCCTGCAGCGTGAGCGTCTGGCGCGCACCGTCGAGCGTGCCCACCGGCGTGTTCGCATTGGCCGCGCGCAGCGCCGCGGTCAGCTCGTCGAGGCTGATGTTGCGCGACGAGAGTGCGTCGGGCAGCAC
>JAGWTJ010000165.1 GCA_028869005.1 Burkholderiales bacterium
GGCCGCGTTCAGCGCCAGGATGTTGGTCTGGAAGGCGATGCCGTCGATGGTGCCGATGATGTCGGCGATGCGGCGGCTCGATTCGTCGATGCCGCTCATCGTCGCCACCACCTGATCGACGACCTGGCCGCCGTGCGCCGCCGTGTCCGACGCCGCGGTGGCCAGCTGGTTCGCGCTGCGCGCCGAGTCGGCGGTCTGGCGCACGGTGGCGGTCAGATGCTCGAGCGAAGCGGCCGTCTGCTGCAGGCTCGAGGCCGTCTCCTCGGTGCGCTGGCTCAGGTCGATGTTGCCGGTGGCGATCTCGTCGGACGCGGTACGGATGTTCTCGGTCGAACCCTGTACCTGCTCGAGCGTGCGGCGCAAGCCCCCGATCATGGCCTGCAGTCCGTGCAGCAGGCTGCCCGGAGTGGCGTGCCCGATGCGCGCGGCAAGGTCGCCCTGCGCGACCTGCGCCATCACCGCCATCGCTGCGGACGGCTCGCCGCCGATCTGGCGCAGCACGCTGCGCGCGACGACGTAGCCGACGCCGCCCACCAGCGCCAGCAGCAGCAGCGCGATCGCGCCGTCGACGACGAGACCATGGCGCACCACGGCGTCGAGATCGTCCATGTACACGCCCGAGCCGATGACCCAGTTCCAGCCGGCCAGCCGCACGCCGTACTGCAGCTTGGGCACCGGCTCGGTCCGGCCGGGTCGCGGGAACATGGCCGGCACGAAGGCACTGCCGCCCGCGTCGGCGGCCACCGCGTCGAGCAGCCGCTTGAGCTCGTCTTCGCCCTTGGCGCCGAGCAGTTTGCCGAGCATCGGCTTGCCGCTCCATTCGGGATGCATCGGGTGCATCACCGCGGCGCCGTCGGTCGTCCAGATGTAGAAGTAGTCGGACCTGCCGTCGGCGCCGCCGTAGCGCGCGACGCGAATGGCATCGGCGGCGGCGCGGCGCGCGTCGGCGTCGGTCAGAGCGCCCGACGCGGCCTGCGCCTGGTAGCCGGCGGCGATGTTGTAGGCCGACTGCACGGCGGCCACCAACTGGCCGCGGCGGCCGTCGATCGCCAGCTGTTGGCTGCGCAGCGCGGCGATCACCGACAGCACGACGAAGCCGATGACGGCGGTGCCGACGAGGACGAGGATCTTCTGCTTGAAGCTTGAATTGCGGAACATGGAACGGCGGCCGGTTGGCAATGATGAAGACGCCGGGAACCTATCGGCCGGCCGGCAGCCAACCTGAGCACTTTTTTTCGGCGCGCCGGGCCGCGCGCGGCGGCCGGCTACCATAGTCGCCACGCCCCCGTGCCGGCGCCACACCGCTGCGCGCCGCGACGCCTCGATCGGAGGCGAGCGCAGGCGTCGATCGGATCGAAGAGGAGTCGAGCATATGAAGGGGCATGCCAGCGTCATCGCCGACCTCAACCACTACCTGTCGTTCGAGCTGACCGGCCACCGGCAGTACCTGCTGCACAGCGGCATGTGCCGGCACTGGGGATTCGAGCGCCTGGCCCGTATCCAGCAGGAGTACAGCACCGAGGAGACGCAGCATGCGGCGCGCATCATCGCGCGCATCCTGCTGCTGGGCGGCACGGCGGCGCCGAAGGAACTGCGCGCGATCGTCGGCGCACCCTCGGTGCCCGAGCAGATCGAGCTCGATCGCCAGTTGGTGAGCGATGCGCTCACCCAGCTGCGCGACGCCGCCGAGAACTGCGAGAAGCGCGCCGATTACGTCAGCCGTGACCTGTTGCGCGAGATGCTCGACGACGAGGAGCGCCATCTGCACTGGCTCGAGATCGAAGCCGGGCTGATCGACAAGGTGGGGCTCGAGAACTACCTGCAGTCGCAGCTCGGCAGTTGAGGCCCGGGGGCCGGGCGCCGCCGACGGACTCCGCAACGTAGCTTCACCAAGCAGACATCCGGCGCAACGGCTGCGCGACCTACGATGCGTCGCACGAAGCCGCGGCCTGCCGGATTTCTTCAGGGTGCGCAGGCACCCGGTCGTGGCCGCTTCGGCGTCGACTCGAATCATGCACAAGACAACGGTCGGCCGAGGTCCGGGCCTCACGTTTCGCTGGCTCGGCCTGGCGGCGTTGTTGGCGCTGCTGGCACTGTTGGCACTCGCCGGCTGCGGCGGCGGCGGCGAAGCGCCGCAGCCCGAAGCCTCGACGAGTGATCTGGCGCTGGGCGCAGCGACCGCAGGCGCCACCCCGTTCATCGCCCTGATGCCGCTGCGTGGAGCCAGCCTGGCGCTGGTGTCGGCCGTCACCTACACGGTGCAGCCGCGGCCCGGCACGGCGTCGAAGGCCGTGAACGTGACCTACTCGATCGCGGCGCTGCAAAACCGCGGCGACGTGCAGCCCTCGGTCGTCACCGTGCCCGTCTTCGGGTTGTATGCCGGCTGGCTGAACCAGGGCACGGTGACGGTCACCTTCACCGACGGCTCGACGCAGAGCCTGCCGTTCGGCATCCAGACCGCGCCCTACACCGATCCGGCGGGCATCTTCGGCCAGCCGCAGATCCTCAAGGCGCGGGCCACGGGGTCCCCTCTCGGCTTCGACTTCTTCGCGATGAAGACCGTCACCGGGCCCACGGTGGTCGTCGACACGGACGGCATGATCCGCTGGGTGAGCACCGGGTACGCGTCGATGTCCGTGGCCTACGATCACGCCGGTTTCACGATCGGCAGCAACGGCGGCCCGCAGATGCAGCGGGTCGAACTCGACGGCACGGTGACGACGAGCACGATCGGCGACCCGTCGGTCACCGGCTTCACGCACAACATCGATATAGGCAAGGCCGGGCTGCTGGCCGATGTCAACACCGCGGACAACGTCGATTCGACGCTCGAGCAATTCGATGCCACCGGCCAGGTCACGGCGGGCTGGGATCTTGCCGGGCTGCTCGCGGCCTACATGCGCAGCCAGGGCGACGACCCGGGCGCTTTCGTGCGGCCGGGTACCGACTGGTTCCACCTCAACTCGGCCACCTACGACGCGCGCGACGACAGCGTCGTCGTTTCCAGCCGGGAGAACTTCGTGATGAAAATCGACTACGCGACGGGTCAGCCGATCTGGATCCTGGGCGATCCGACGAAGTACTGGCATACCTTCGCATCGCTGCGCGCGAAGGCGCTGACGCTGGCGCCGGGCGGCCTGGTTCCGATCGGGCAGCACGCCGTGTCGATCACCTCGGACGGGCTGCTCATGCTCTTCAACGACGGCGCGGCCAGCTCCAACATGCCCGCCGGTGCGCCGGCCGGCGCGAGCCGCAGCTACAGCGCCGTATCGGCCTACACGATCGACGCCGCGGCGATGACGGCCACCGAGACCTGGCGCTTCGACTACGGTCAGTCCATCGCCTCGTACTTTTGCTCGAGCGCCTACGACGCCGGCGATGGGTCGGTGCTGATCGACTACGCGCTGGCCGCAGGCGGAACGACGGCCAGGCTGGTCGGCCTCGACCCGAACCACCAGGTGGTGTTCGACTTCTCGTATCCGAACGATCCGGCGGCCTGCTCCACCAGTTGGAACGCCGTCCCGGTGCCGCTCGGCAACCTCCAGATCCTCCAGTAGCGGCCAGGCTCGCGGCATCAAATCGTGCCGCGCGAGCGTGAAAACCGAGCTTGTTCGGCGGATCGGATCAGCCGGTGTTGCGCAGTCCCGCGGCGATGCCATTGATCGACAGGTGGATGCCGCTTTGCAGCCGTTCGACGCCCGGCTCGCCCGCCTGGCGATGCCGGTAGCGGCGCAGCAGTTCGACCTGCAGGTGGTTGAGCGGGTCGAGATACGGAAAGCGGTGCTCGATCGAGCGCGCCAGCGCCGGGTTGGATTGCAGCCGCTCGCCCTGGCCGGTGACGAGCGCCAGCGCGTCGTGCGCGCGCTGCCATTCGTCGCGCAGCCGCCGGTCGATGCGCCGGCGCAGCGCGCGGTCCTCCACCAGCCCGGCGTAGCGCGCGGCGATGCGCAGGTCGGTCTTGGCCAGCACCATGTCGAGGTTGGACAGCAGCGTGCGAAAGAAGGGCCACTGCCGGTGCATGCGTTGCAGCAGTGCGCTGCGCTGCGCGCGATCGCCGGCGCCGAGGAAGCTCTCGATGGCACTGCCGAAGCCGTACCAGCCGGGCAGCGCCATGCGGCACTGGCCCCACGAGAAGCTCCACGGAATCGCGCGCAGGTCTTCGATGGCGCGCGTCGCCGCGTGGCCCTCCTTGGGGCGCACCGCCGGCCGCGAACCGATGTTCAGCCCGGCGATCTCGCGGATCGGCGTCGCAGCGTAGAAGTAGTCGACGAAACCGGGCGTGTCGTAGACCAGCGCGCGGTAGGCACGCATGCTGGCCACGCTGATCTCGTCGGCGGCATCGAGAAAGGCCTGCGGCGCCGGCTGGGTCGGTCGCAGCAGCGTCGCTTCGAGCGTGGCGGCCACCAGCGTCTCGAGGTTGCGCCGCCCGATGTCGGCGTTGGCGTACTTGGAGCCGATCACCTCGCCCTGCTCGGTGAGACGGATCTGGCCGTTCACGGTGCCCGGCGGCTGCGCGAGGATCGCCTGATAGCTCGGGCCGCCGCCGCGGCCGACGGTACCGCCGCGGCCGTGGAACAGGCGCAGCGTGAGCTGCGCTCCGTCGGCGCGCGACCCCCCGGCATGGCGCCGGCGCAACTCGGCGAACAACTGCACGAGCGCGGTCTCGGCGCGGTAGAGCTCCCAGTTGCTGGTGAAGAAGCCGCCGTCCTTGTTGCTGTCGCTGTAGCCGAGCATCACGTCCTGCTCGGCGCCGCTGGCCACGACCAGCGCGGCGATGCCGGGCAGCGCGTAGAACTCGCGCATGATGGGCACGCTGCGCCTGAGATCGCCGATGGTCTCGAACAGCGGCACCGTGATGAGCGCGGCGCGCGCCGGGGCGTCTGGCGCGTCTGACGCGTCCGGTGCGTCTGCGGCCCCCGCAGCCAGCACGCCGCTCAGCAGACCGCACTCCTTTTGCAGCAGCAGCACTTCGAGCAGGTCGCTCACCTGCTCGGTGTGGCTGATGATGTAGTGGCGGATGGCCTGCCGGCCGTAGCGCTCGAGCGACGCGCGCGCCGTCTCGAAGATCTCGAGCTCGCTGCGTGTCAGCGCGCTGTACTCGGCGCCGCGCACGCGCAGCGAGCGCGCGTCGGCGAGCAGCGCGAGCAGCCGCGTGCGCCGCGCGGGCTCGTCGAGCGCCGCGTAATCGGGCTCGATGCGCGCCACGCGCAGCAATTCGGCCACCACCGCCTCGTGCACCTCGCTGTTCTGGCGCAGGTCGAGCGTGGCCAGGTGGAAGCCGAACACCTGCACGGCACGCACGAGGGGCACCAGGCGCACCACGGCCAGCGCCTGGCCGTGGTGCGCGACGAGCGACTGCTCGATCACGCGCAGGTCGGCCAGCAACTCGTCGGCGCTCGCATAGGGTTGCTGCGGCGCCACCGCCAGGTGCGGGGCCTCGTTGCCGGTGAGTCGCACGAACGTGGCCGCCAGCCGCGCATAGATGCCGATCAGCGCGCGCCGATACGGCTCGTCGGCGCGGTGCGCGCTGTGGTCGGTCGAGCGCTCGGCCAGCACCTCGAGCTCGGGTGTGACGCGCGCCAGCCGGGTCGAGATCGACAGCTCGGCGCCGAGCTCGTGCAGTTCGGCCAGATAGAACCGCAGCGCGGTCTCGGACTGTCGTGCCAGCGCCAGTCGCAGCGTGTCGGCACCGACGTTGGGGTTGCCGTCGCGGTCGCCGCCGATCCAGTGGCCCATGCGCAGGAAGGGCGCCACCGCCTGGCCAGGCAGCGCGCGCTCGAGCTCGCGGTACAGGCGCGGGATCTCGCGCAGGAACGTCGTCTGGTAGTACGACAGCGCGTTCTCGATCTCGTCGGGCACCGTCAGCCGGAAGGTGCGCAAGAGGCGCGTCTGCCACAGCTGCGTGACGCGCGTGCGCAGCAGCGCCTCGTTGTCGGCGCGCGCCTTGGCGTCGGGCAGTGCGTCGCGCGCCGCCAGCAGCGCGGCCACGGCGCGCTCGGCGTCGAGGATGCTCTTGCGCTGCACCTCGGTCGGGTGCGCGGTCAGCACCGGCGAGACGTAGGAGCGGCCCAGCAGCGCGGCGATCTCGCCGCCGTGATGGCCCGCGTGGTGCAGGCGCTCGAAGGCCAGCGCGAGCGAGCCTTCCTGCAGGTGGCCCTGGCTGCGGTGCGCAGCGCGCCGCCGCAGGTGATGGCGGTCCTCGGCGATATTGGCCAGGTGGCTGAAGTAGCTGTAGGCGCGGATCACCGTCACCGTCTGGTCGGCGCTCAGGTGATTGAGCACGCCGTCGAGCTGGCGGCCGGCGGCGGTGTCGTCCTTGAGGCGGTAGGCGACCGAGAGTCTGCGGATGCGCTCGATGAGCTCGAACGCCTCGGCCCCCTCCTGCTCGCGGATGACGTCACCGAGGATGCGGCCGAGCAGCCGGATGTCCTCGACCAGCGGCTTGTTCTTGAGCGCCGCGTCGGCGCGTGACGCCGCCTTGCGGCGCGGCGTGCGGGTGGCCGCGGCGCGGCGCTTGGGCGTGGGGTCGGGCATGCGCAGGGCGATGGCGGAGGCGGTCGCCGATTGTGCGTGCGCAGCCGCTGGCCATAATCGCGCGATGACTGCGAAGATCGTCATCGCCACCCGTGAGAGCCGCCTCGCGCTGTGGCAGGCCGGCCATGTGCGCGATGCGCTGGTGGCGCGTTTCGACGTGCAGGTCGAGCTGCTCGGCATGACCACGCGCGGCGACCAGATCCTCGATCGCACGCTGGCCAAGGTCGGCGGCAAGGGCCTGTTCGTCAAGGAGCTCGAGACGGCGCTCGAGGAGGGCCGCGCGCAACTGGCCGTGCACTCGCTCAAGGACGTGCCGATGGATCTGCCCGAGGGCTTCACGCTGGCGGCGATCTGGGAACGCGAGGACGCGCGCGATGCCTTCGTCTCGCCGCGCCACGCCACGCTGGACGAGCTGCCGCTGGGCGCCGTGGTCGGCACCTCGAGCCTGCGCCGCCAGGTGCAACTGCTCGCGCTGCGGCCCGACCTGCGCATCGAGCCCTTGCGCGGCAACCTCGACACGCGTCTGCGCAAGCTCGACGACGGCGGCTACGACGCCATCGTGCTGGCGGCGGCTGGCCTCAAGCGCCTCGGACTGGAGGCGCGCATCCGCGCGCTGTTCGAGACGCAGCGCATGATCCCGGCGGCCGGGCAGGGCGCACTCGGTCTCGAGGTGCGCAGCGATGCCGACTGGCTGCGCCGCCTGCTCGATGAGACCAACCATCGGCCGTCGTTTCTCGCCGGGCACGCCGAGCGCGCCGTGTCGCGCGCGCTCGGCGGCAGTTGCAGCATGCCGCTGGCCGCGCATGCCGTGTGGCAGGGCGCGCAGCTCGTGCTCGACGCCGCGCTCGGGCACGCCACGCAGCCGGCGCGCGCGCTGCTGCGCGCGCGCGTGCAGTCGGCAGCCGCCGACGAGGCCGCCGCGCGGGCGCTCGGCGAGCTGGCCGCTGTACGGTTGCGCGAAGCCGGCGCCGCCGGTTATCTTGCGGCCTGATGGGCTGATGGGCGGCCGGGGCGGCGGCGACGACGCGCTCGACCAGCCGGCACAACCGGCGAAACCGGCGATGCGCGTGCTCGTCACCCGCCCCGCGGCGCAGGCGGGGGCTTGGGTCGATGCGCTGCGCGCCGCCGGTGTCGACGCCGTCGCGCTGCCGTTGATCGGCATCGAACCGGCGGCCGACACCGGCCCGCTCGGGCGCGCCTGGGCCACGCTGGCCACGCAGACCCTCGTGATGTTCGTGAGCGCGAACGCCGTGCAGCACTTTTTCGGTTTCGCCGCCGGCCGCGCCTGGCCGGCCGGCGTCACCGCCGGCTGCACCGGGC
>JAGWTJ010000166.1 GCA_028869005.1 Burkholderiales bacterium
CTAAATTGGTCTATCTGGAGGTTTTTGTCATGAACAGCATCGGAAAATCAATGCGCGCGGGTCTGGGCGCGCTCGCCGCCGCGGTGGCGCTTGCCCTGCCGGCGTTCGCCGCGCCCGTGGTCAGCGTGTCGCCGCTGACGCAGGACGCCACGGCGGGTGGCACCGCCGTCACCGCCCACATCATGGTGAGCGGGCTCGACGCCAATACCGGCCCGGTCGGCGGCGCTTCGTTCACGCTGAGCTGGGATTCCAGCCTCCTCGACGGCGTGAGCTTCACGAACGACCCGTCCAATCTCATGGGAGTGGCGCTGGACCCGGCCATCAACGATGCCAGCCTCGGATTCACCCCGGGCTCGCTCGACATCTTTTTCATCGCCGATATTTCGCTGAACGGCGCGGCCCTGGCGGCCAGCGAGGGCAACGGCTTCGAACTCACCACGGTGACGTTCAAGACGCTGTCCAACACCGGCCTGTCGCCGCTGACGCTGGCGAGCGTCACGCTGTCCAACGCCGACGGCTCGGCCGACATTGCGGGCGTGACCTCGGCCAACGGCAGCGTCTGCGTCTACGACCCGGCTGCCAGTGCGCCTCAGGGTAGCTGCCAGCAAGGCAACCCGACGCCCGAGCCAGCCAGCTACGCCCTGGTGGCACTCGGCCTGCTGGCCGCGGGCCTGGCTCGCCGTCGCACGCGCTAGTCGGTAAGCGGCGCAGCGGCCTCGCGGTCCTGCTGGGTTCCAGCCCGAGGGCCGGCATTGCCGGCCCTCGTTTTGTTTGGCGCGCAAACGCGCCGCGCCGATCGGCTCAGGTCGCCGTCCAGCCCGAGATCTCGCGCACCGCGACGATGACGGTGTCGGCGTACGGCGCGAACGGCGCCTGGATGCGCTGCACGGTCTCGAGGTCCGGCGCCTCGAGCAGCGTGTAGTTGTGCGTCTGGTCCAGCGCCGCAAATTCGCCTCGGATCTTCACGTCGCTCGGAATCGACGCGTAGAACGCCTTGGCCAGCACGGCCATCTCGCCGAACTGCGCGGCGCTCAAATTCGCACGGGTGCGGTTGGTGAGCAGGAACAGCATGTCTGGAGCCTCACTGTGTGTCGAACTTGCCCGCGCCACGCAACGCGCCCCATGCGCGCTGCGTGACGCTGGCCTCGGTGCCCGCAAGGCGCACCGCGACGCCAACAATGACCGTGGTCGTCGCGACACCGCGTGGCATCATCGGCCGACCATAGCAGAGGCACGCGCCGGCGCAGCGTTTCAAATGCGCGCGCGAGCCCGCCAGACGAAAGGCAAGCGCTTCCCATGAGCACGCTCACCGGTTCGCCGGCCCTCAAGGTCCAGGTCATGTGCGAGGGCATCCGCTACACGCCCGCGCTCGGCGCGGCGGCGGCACACTCGATGCCCAACTACTACCCCTACCGCTTCAAACCCGGCGAGCACGACCCCACCGGCCGCGGCAGCGTCACCATCCCGTACCTGATCAACACGCCCGACGGCACCGAGATCCGCATCCTCGGCGACGGCGATTCGCCCTGGCACATCGAAGGCAGCCAGGCTTCGGGCTACGAACTGATCGACGACCGCAGCGGACGGCGCGTGGCCGTCGAGTTCGAGCCGCTGTACCCGTGGATGACGCAGAAGACCGCCGACGGGCTGCCGTTCGCGCAGGCCGGCGTGCAGATCCACGGCGACATGCTGGTCATCAACGTCGCGCCCGGCTGCGAGTACTTCCTGCACAAGCACGACGGCCACTCGATGCGCTGCGCGTTCTGCGCCTACGGCGCGCCCGACGAGCGCACCAAGCACCTCGGGCAGGTGGCCGGCCGCGTCGAGATCCTGCCGGCCACGCTAGCGCGCATGCATGAGGCGCTCGACGCCGTGGTGGCGCAGACCGAGATCCGCCACATCTACCTCGTCGGCGGCTCGCTCACCGACGCGCACAAGGAAGGCGAGCGCTTCCTGCAACTGGCGCGCTTCGTCGCGCAGCACAACCGCCGGCGCATCCCCGTGACGCTCGGCTCGGGTGCGCTGCCCGACGAGCAGATCGCGCAGTTCGCGGCCGAGCGGCTCGTCGACAACGTCTGCTTCAACCTCGAGATGTGGTCCGAGCCGCTGTTCACGAAGATCTGCCCGGGCAAGGCGCGCTACGTCGGCTACGGACGCTGGATCGAATCGCTGGAGACGGCGGTGCGGCACTTCGGCCGCGGCCATGTCTACTCGGCAATGGTGTCGGGCATCGAGCTCGAGCCCGAGCACGGCCTGGAGTGGGAGCAGGCGGCCGCGATCGCGCTCGAAGGCGCCGAGGACCTGTGCCGCCGCGGCATCATCCCCGTGTACTCGCTGGTCTGGCCTTCGGGCGGACGCCAGCGGCCCGACTACCACGCGCGCATCCGCAGCTACTTCGAGACGCTGATCACCGGCTACGCGGCGATCCGCCGCCGTCACGGCCTCGAGATCTCGGAGGGTTTCATGTGCCACCGCTGCGCGTACATGCAGCTCGAATGCGACCTCGATCGCGCGGTGAAGGCGGCGGCATGAGTGCCGGGTCGTCGTCCGAGGCGCCTGCCGCAGCCGGGCACGCGGCCAGTGCGGCCGGTGCGGGCGCAGCCCCTGGCCGCGCCGGCCCCGACCCCTCGGCCATCGTGCGCCTGAGCACGGCCTACTGGGACAGCCAGGTACTGCTCACCGCCAACCGGCTGCGCGTGTTCGACGCGCTGGCCGCCGGGCCGCGCAGCGCCGACGAGGTGGCCGCGACGCTGCAGCTGGACGCGCGCTCGACGCGCCTGTTCCTGCGCGCCTGCGCCGGCCTCGGTCTGCTCGAGCTCGAGGGCGAGCGCTTTCGCAACGCGCCGGCGGCGGCGGCCTTCCTCGTCTCGACGAGCCCCGGCCACATGGGCAACGTCATCCGCTACAGCGACCAGCTCTACGGCGCCTGGGGCCAGCTCGAGCAGTCGCTGCGTGCCGGCCGGCCCGCGCTGCCGGCCGAGACCTACCTCGGCGACGACCCGGCGCGCACGCGCGCCTTCGTGGTCGCGATGCACGAGCGCGCTTTGGGCATCGCGCGCGCGCTGGTGAGCGTGCTCGACCTCAGCGGCCGCCGCGCGCTGCTCGACGTCGGCGGCGGCCCCGGCACCTACTCGGTGCTGCTGACCGAGCGCTTCCCCGGGCTGCGCTCCGAAGTGCTCGAATTGCCCGGCGTCGCCGCGGTGGCGCGCGAACTGGTGGCCGCGGCCGGCGCCGCCGAGCGCGTGAGCCTGCGCGACGGCGACTACCACACGGCCGACTTCGGCCAAGGCAAGGACGTGGTGCTGATGTCGGGCATGTTCCACCGCGAGTCGGCAGCCGACTGCCGCAGCCTGGTCGAGCGCGCCGTCGCCTGCCTCGAGCCCGGCGGCCTGCTCGTGGTGAGCGACGTCTTCACCGATCCGGGCGGCGCGCTACCGACGTTCGCCGCCATGTTCGGCCTCAACATGATGCTCACCGCGCCCGCCGGCGGCGTGCACGCCGATGCCGACGTGCAGGGCTGGATGCGCGAATGCGGCCTCGTCGACATCCGCACCGCGGCGCTGCCGCCGCCGATGCCGCACCGCGTGGTGACGGGGCGCAAGCGATGAAGCGACGCGATGGCCTGGCCGCGGCAGCCTCGGCGGCCGCGGCGAAGCTGGGTGGCGCCTTCGGCGCGGCGCTGGCCGCCTCGCAGGCTCGCGCGCAGGCAGCGCAGGCGCCGCAGGGCACGGAGTCCGGCGATGGCGCGCGGCGCCCCGCCGGCACGATGAAGGCGCTGGGCGAGGAGCGCTACCAGATCGGCCGCATCGTCGTCGACAAGCGCGCCGGCTCGTTCGTCGTGCCCGGGCGCGTGCACAAGAAGAACGTGCCGCTCGAGTACCTGGCCACGGCGCCGCGCGGCATGAAGGAATACGAGTCGCTGTTCGAGCTCGACGCGATCGGCACCGAGTTCAACCTCGCCTGCATCCTGGTCGGCCTCGATGCCGACCCGAACCTCGCCTGGCGCGAGTTGCGCATGACACGCAAGGTCAGCGGCCCGCGCGTCACGATCGACGTCGCCTGGAGCGAAGGCGACAGGCGCCGGCGCATGTCGGCGGCCCAGGCGCTGCTCAATCCCGAGGCCGGCGTGGCGCCGGCCGCCGTCGAGTGGGTCTACATCGGTTCGCCTTCGTCGCAGGCGATGGGGCGCTTCGCGGCCGACGACACCGGCACGCTGGTCGGCTTCGTGTCGGACGCCAACTGCATCATCGAGGCCGCGGTGCCGATCGGCATCGGCGCCTACGGTTCGGTGCGCGGCGACGCGGTGCTGCCGGCGGTCGGCACGCCGATCGAGTTCTTCGTCGCCGCGGCGCGCCCGGTGAAGTGACGATGCGGCGCGGAATGCTGCTGCGCTGGGCCCTGCTGCTGGCCTCGGCCGCGCTCATGGTGCTCGCCTGCGGCGCGGCCGGCAGCGAAGAGCAGCCGTCGGCGCTGCGCCTGGCGGCCGCGGCGGCGGTCGGCGTGCTGGCACCGCTGTACTGGCCGGGCAACGGCGCGTCGCCCACGCGCACCTTGTGGCGCGTCGCCCTGTGGTCGCTCGCTGCCGCGGCCGGCGCAGCGCTGTTGGCGCGGCTGCTCGGCCGCATGCCGCAGCCGACCGCGACCCTGCTCGCCACCGCGGCGATGCTGCTGCTGATGCTGCTGCCTGCGCACGCGGCCGTGGCCGCGCTCGAAGGGCGCTGCACGCGGCCGGCGGCCGGCTCGGCGGTCACCGGGGTGCTGTTGCTGGCCGGCCTGCTGCCGCTGGCGGCCGGTCCGGCGGCCGAACTTCTCGCGGGCGCGCACCCGGGCGCCATCGACGCCGTCATCGCCGCCAGCCCGCTCACGCATCTGGCGCTGGCCGCCGACAACGACCTGCTGCGCAACGAGTGGTTCTACCGCGGTTCCAACCTCGCGACGCTGCAGTTCTCGTATCCCGAGCTGTCCGCCGCGGTCACGGCCTGGGCACTCGCTGGAGTCGCGCTGGCGGCGCTGGCTCTGTCCGTGCTGCGCCGCGCAGCCTCCCATCCCGTCACGAAGGAGTCCCGACCATGATCCGACGCCGCAGCCTGCTCACCGGGCCGCTCGCCCTGTCCGCCCTCGGCCTGGCCGCGGCCGCGCGCGCGCAGACGGCGCAGCCGCGCATGAACCCGCAGTTGCGCCAGCGCTCGGTGCGCGCCATCGCCGGCGGCCTGCACTACCTGCGCGGGCAGCAGGCGGCCGACGGCTCGCTGCTGGGCAACGTCGGCGTCACGGCGCTGGCGCTGCGCGCCTTCCTCGAGAGCCCGGAGAAGTACAGCGAGGCCGACGGCCCGTTCATCACGCGCCAGGTGGAATACCTGCTGGGCAAGGCGCGGCCCGACGGCTCGATCAGCGCCTCGCTACAGGGTACGGCCTACAACACGGCGGTGGCCATCACGGCGCTGGCGGCGACGAGAAATGCGAAGTACGAAGCCGTCCTCGCCGGCGGGCGCAAGTTCCTCTCCGAGCACCAGGTCGACGAGGGCGAGGGCTACAAGTCCGACCATCCGTTCTACGGCGGCATCGGCTACGGCGGCGGCGAACGCCCCGACCTGTCCAACCTGTACATGTCGCTCGAGGGAATGAAGGCCGCCGGCGCCGACGCCAAGGATCCGGTATGGCAGAAGGCGATGGTCTTCATCAGCCGAACGCAGAACCGCAGCGAGAGCAACGACCAGAAGTGGGCCGGCAACGACGGCGGCTTCATCTACCGGCCGGGCTTCAACATGGCCGAGTACGAGAACGGCACCGAGTCCTACGGCGGCATGACCGCCGCCGGGTTGTTGTCGCTGCTGTTCGCCGGCACCGACAAGAACGATGCGCGCGTGCAGGCCGCGTACAAGTGGATCACGCAGAACTACACGCTCGAAACCAACCCGGGCACGAACAAGAAGCACGGTCTCTTCTACTTCTACAACGTCTTCGCCAAGGTCATGGCGGCCTACGGCGAGGACAGCTTCGTCGACGGCAAGGGCCAGCGCCACAACTGGCGCGACGAGCTTGCGCTAAAGCTGCTCGCGCTGCAGAACGCCGACGGCAGCTGGGCCAACACCGAGTCCAAGGCCTGGTGGGAGGACCGCCCGCAGCTCGTCACCGCCTGGTCGGTGATCGCGCTCGAGCAAGCCGTCAAGTGACGCGGTGCGGCATCGACCGCTGCTGGCGCTGGCCCTCGGCGCCGCCGCGCTGACGGCAAGCGCCGCCGGCTTCGATCTGGCGGCGGCGCCGGCCTGGCAGGGCTGGTCGCGCGCCGGCCGCGCCACCGAACTCGACGTGCGCGTGACGAGCGACACGGCCACCGGCGCGCGGCTCGAGGTCAGTGCCGGCAATCAGCGCGTGCAGGCCGCGCTCGACCTGCAGCCCGGTCGGCCGTTGCGGCTGCATGTACCCGTGGCCGCCGCCGAGCGCGTCGAACTCGTGCTGCAGAGCGCGGGCGGCCAGACACGGCGCCTGCAGGTGCTGCTGCAGCGCTCGGAATCGCCGCTTCTCGGCGTGGCGCTCGCCGCGCCGGCAGCACTGGCGCTGCCGGGCTTTCACGTCGTGACGCTGGTCGCCGACGACTTCCCTCGCCACGCCGCGGCGTATGCCGGCATCGACGCGCTGGTCGTCGACGCGGCGCTGATGGCCGCGCTCGACCCCGAACGGCTCGCGGCGCTGCTCGCGCACGCGGCCGACTGCGGCCGCGTCGTCGTCGTCGGTGCCGACGAGCGGCTGCGGCGCGTCCTCGAAGGCGCCGGCGGCTGCGGCGGGCGCGCGCTGATGCTGGCCGCCGTGCCCGCCGACGCGCCCTCGCTGCTCGACGCGTCGCTGGCCGACCCGCTGCCGCAGCCGATGCCGGCCGCGTCGCTGGGCGCGCTCGCGCCGTCGGAGCCACCACTGTGGCGCCCCGTCGCCATCGGCGTCGCGCTGTACCTTGCCGCGGCGTTGCTGACGGCGCTGTTCGCCGTGTCGTGGCCGGCGCAGGTGCTGCTCGCGGCACTCGCGACGATCGCCGCGCTGGCCCTGCCGCGGGCCCTGCCGGCCGTGTCGCAGCTCGTCATCTGGAGCGAGGGCGATTCGGGCGCCCGATCGGCGCGCTTCCAGGCCTGGCAGCGTGTGGTCGGCGCTGCGCCGACGCGCGTCACGCTGCCCGTCGCACCGCAACTGGCGCCTTCGGCGCAGGCCTGCGACGCGGCAGTGCCGGTGCAGTTCACGTTCGATGCGGACGCAGGGCAGGTGGTGTCGGCGGCGTTCGAGACCCGGCTCTTCGGCCAGGCGGCGCTGTGCTACACGGGCAGCTTCGCGATGGCGCGTGCGCTCGCCGTCACGACCTCGGGCGACGGTGCGACGTCGATCCGTAACGTCGGTGCGACGGCCTGGCCGCGTGGCCTGTGGCTGGCCGACGGCCGCGCCCGCGAGTTGCCCGCGCTCGGTCCCGGGAAGGCGGTAACGTGGACGGCCGACGCCGCGTTGCCGGCAGGCGCTTCCATATCGGCCGGCCCTTCCATCTCGGCTGCAGCTTCTGTGGCGGCAACCGCTTCCGTGTCGGCAGCCGTGCCCGCCACCGCTTCTGCACCGGTCGCGGCACCCGCCCTCGGGGCGCTCGAACGCACGGCCCTCACGCGCCTGCGGCCCGGTCGCGGTGCGGCGTTGTGGCCGCTCGATCTGGCCGGCGTGGCCGAGCGGCCGTCCGACACCCGCGGCTGGCTGCTCATGGCGGCGCCGGCAAGGTGAGCGACCCCATGGCCTACGACCTGCCCGCCGCC
>JAGWTJ010000167.1 GCA_028869005.1 Burkholderiales bacterium
CGGCGGCGCTGCGGCACGCGCCGGCGGCGCTGCGGCACGCGCCGGCGGCGCACTCATCATCTGCAGCAGCCGCAGCACGTGCAGCCGCGTCGCCGACGGCGCCAGCACGCCGTCGACGCGCGTGCCGTAGCGTAGAGCGCCGACGCGGTTGCCGCGGCGCGTGACGATACGCGCCAGCGCGCCCACGAAGGCCGTCGACTGCGCGAGCTTGGTGACCTCGGCCGAACCGAAGTCGACGCTGCCCGACAGGTCGAGCAGGAACCAGGCCGTGAGGTCGCGGTCCTCGAGGAACTCGCGCACGTAGGGCTGCTGCAGCCGTGCGGTGACGTTCCAGTCGATGTGGCGCACGTCGTCGAAGTACTGGTATTCGCGCAGGTCCGCGAGGTCGACGCCGCCGCCACGCAGCAGCGTGCGGTAGTCGCCCTGCAGCAAGCCGTCGAGGCGGCGCAGCACCGTCCACTCCAGCCGGCGCAGCAGTTGCTCGGGCGTGACGCTGCGTGCACCCGTGCCGGCGCGTGCCACGGCCACGGTCTCGGACACGGCGTCAACCGTTGGCCGCATGCTCGAGCGGCTTGTCGGGCGCGGCGACCGCGGCCAGCACGCGGCGCACCAGTTCGTCGGCGTCGATGTCCTCGGCCAGCGCTTCGTAGCTCAGCACGATGCGGTGGCGCATCACGTCGGGCACGAGGTCGACGAGGTCCTCGGGCAGCACGTAGCGGCGGCCGCGCAGCATGGCCAGCGCGCGCGCGCCTTCGACCATGCCGATGGTGGCGCGCGGGCTCGCGCCGTAGGTGATGTAGCGGGCGCTGTCGGCCAGCCCGTAGCGCGCCGGCGCGCGCGTGGCGGCGACCAGCTTGACCGCATACTGCATCAGCGCCGGGTCGCAGAACACGGCGCGGCACTCGCGCTGCAGCGCGGCGAGCTGGAAGGTGTCGGCCACCGGCTGCACCTCGACCGGCTCGCCGGTCACGCGCTGCGCGATCACGAACTCCTCTTCCTCGCTCGGATAGTCGACCAGCACCTTCAGCATGAAGCGGTCGACCTGCGCCTCGGGCAAGGGGTAGGTGCCTTCGGTCTCGATCGGGTTCTGCGTGGCCATCACGACGAACGGCTCGGGCACGCGGTGCGTCTCGCCGGCGATCGTCACCTGGCGCTCCTGCATGACCTCGAGCAGCGCGCTTTGCACCTTGGCCGGCGCGCGGTTGATCTCGTCGGCCAGCAGCAGGTTGGTGAACACCGGCCCGAGCGCGGTGCCGAACTCGCCGGTCTTCTGGTTGTAGATGCGCGTGCCGACCAGGTCGGCCGGCACCAGGTCGGGCGTGAACTGGATGCGCTTGAAGCTGCCGCGGATGGTGCGCGCCAGCGTCTTGACGGTGAGCGTCTTGGCCAGCCCCGGCACGCCTTCGACCAGCAGGTGGCCTTGCGCCAGCATGGCGACCAGCACGCGCTCGAGGAAGCGGTCCTGGCCGACGACAACGCGCTTGACCTCGTAGAGCAGGCGCTCCATCAGCGTGGCGGTGGATTCGGCGCGCGCCGTGTCGCTCATGGAAGGCTCTTTCTGTCGGAAGGGGTCGGAAGGGGTCAGAAGGGCGGCAGGCCGGCGGCCGCGGCGGCGTTCTCGATCGGCACCGCGAAGCCGATGCCGATGAAGGTGCGCTGCTCGCTCGGGTTGAGGATGGCGGTGACGATGCCGACCACCTGGCCGTCCATCGTCACCAGCGGGCCGCCGCTGTTGCCGGGGTTGGCGGCGGCATCGAACTGGATCAGGTTGGTGAGCGTCTTGTCGCCTTCGGGGCTGCGGAACTCGCGCTTCAGGCCCGAGACCACGCCGTAGCTCACCGAAGGGCCGATGCCGAACGGGTTGCCGACGGCGATGACGTGGTCGCCGGGGCGCAGGTCGGCCGTCGAGCGCATCGTCGCCGGCTCCAGGTCGTCGGGCAGCGAGCTGGCCTTGAGCACCGCGAGGTCGTTCTCGGGCTGCGCGCCGATCATCGTCGCGTCGCTCTCGGTGCCTTCGAAGAAGCGCACCCGGATCTTCTTGGCGCCCCACACGACGTGCAGGTTGGTGAGGATGGTGCCGTTGTCGATGATGACGACGCCGCTGCCCAGGCTGCGCTCCATGGCGCGCCGCTCGGGCTTGTCGTCGCCCTTGTCGTCGTCGTCCATCAGGCCGATCACGCGCACCACCGAAGGCAGGATCGCCTCGTAGGCCTTGGCCGCCTCGGAGGGCAGCGGCTCCTTCTCGAGCGAGCTGCGCACGGCCTTGTCGATGTCGTCCTGCGTCAGCGCCTGGCCGGGGGGCCGCAGGGCGAGCAGCGTGCCCATCGTGCCGACGGCGACCAGGGCGCCGCCCAGCGCCCACAGCGCCGACGCGTGGCGGCGGGCTGCGGCACGCCAGCGCCGTGCGGCGCCCGGCGTGCCGGCAGCCTGCGCGGCCTGCGCCGTCCCGTCGCCGTGCGCGGGGCCTGTCGCCGCGGACGGACGCGGCGAGCGGCTGTACAGGGTCACCTTCTTCATGCGGCGGGCCGGATCGTCGGCGGCACAGTATCACGTTGCGCATGCCGTCGCAGCGCGCCCGGGGCGGCGGGTGGCGGCTGCGTCATCATCGCGTCATGTGGATCGACTCGCACTGCCATCTCGACGCGCCGGAGTTCGACGCCGACCGCGCCGCGGTGCTCGCTCGCGCACGCGCCGCAGGGGTCGAGCGGCTCGTGCTGCCTGCGGTGCAGACGGCCGACTTCGAGTCGCTGCGCGCGCTCGCGCACGAGGTGGACGGCGCCTACGCGCTCGGCATCCATCCGCTCTACGTCGGGCAGGCGCCGGACGACGATCTCGAGCGCCTGCGCGAGGCGCTCGCCAGCCACCGCGCCGACGCACGGCTGGTCGCCGTCGGCGAGATCGGCCTCGACCACTTCGTGCCCGGCCTCGACCGGGAGCGCCAGCAGCGCTTCTATGTCGCGCAACTGCGGCTGGCGCGCGACGCCGGACTGCCGGTGATCCTGCACGTGCGGCGCTCGGCCGACGAACTGCTCGCTGCGCTGCGGCGCGTCGAGGTGGCGGGCGGCATCGCCCACGCCTTCAACGGCAGCCGCGTGCAGGCCGAGGCCTTCGTCGCACTGGGCTTCAAGCTCGGCTTCGGCGGCGCGATGACCTTCGAGCGCGCGCTGCGCATCCGCGAACTGGCGCGCACGCTGCCCGAGTCGGTGCCGGTGCTCGAGACCGACGCACCCGACATCCCGCCGCAATGGCTGTACCGCAGCGCCGCCGAGCGCGACGCCGGCCGCGGCCAGGAGCGCAACGAGCCGTGCCAGCTGCCGCGCATCGCGGCGACGCTGGCGGCGCTGCGCGGCTGGAGCCTCGAACACACGGCCGCCGTGACCAGCGCCAACGTGCGCGCGGCGCTGCCCAAGGTGGCGGCACTGTGAGCGCGAGCCGATCGAGCGCAGGCGCCACCGTCGCCGGCGCTGCGGCCGTGCTGCCGCCGGTTTCGATCTCCGAGCACGACGGCGTGCGCTACCTGCACCTGGGTTCGATCTGGGTGCAGGGCGCCATGCGCATCCGCGCGCCGCAGGTGGTCGAGCTCGACTACATCCAGCGCATGCTCGCCAGCCTGCTGTGGCTGCCGACCGCGGAGCTCGGGCAAGGCCGGGCGGTGCAGCTCGGACTGGGCGCCGGGGCGCTGACGCGCTTTTGCGCGCGCCAGTTGCGCATGCCGACGACGGCGGTGGAGATCAACCCGCAGGTGGTGGCGGCCAACACGGCGATGTTCCACCTGCCGCGCGAGGCCGAGCTGGTGCTCGGCGACGCCGCCGACTGGCTGGCGCAGGCCGAGCGCGCCAGCGTGCGATTGCTGCACGTCGACCTGTACGACGAGGAGGCCGCAGCGCCTGTGCTCGACAGCCTCGACTTCTACCGCGCCTGTAGCGCCGTGCTGGAAGCGGGCGGCGTGATGGCGGTCAACCTGTTCGGCCGCGATGCCAGCTTCGCGGCGAGCAGCGAACGCATCGTGGCCGCCTTCGGCAGCACGCAGGTGTGGAGCCTGCGGCCCACGCGCGAGGGCAACACCGTCGTCGTCGCCGGCCGCGGCGTCGTCGTGCCCGGGCGCGACGAACTCCAGGCACGCGCCGCCGCGCTCGAGCAGCGCTTCGGCCGGCTCGGCTTGCCGGCACGCAAGTGGCTGCGCATGGTGCGGCCGCTCGGCGGCGCGCCGCGCCGTTGACGCCGCAGGTGCCGCAGCCGCCGAACTCGGCCCCCGTAGCAGCCTTGTTCGATGGCTGGGGCCCGGCGCGCGGGCGCAGAATCGTCGCATGAGTCCGGCCCTGCGCTCCGCGCACCGCGCGCCGGCGCCGATCCCGGCGCCGCGGCCGCTCGGTCGCCTCGCCTGGGCGCAGTTGCTGGACTGGCTGCGTGCCGACGGCTGGGTGGGGGCGGACGACGCGGCGCGCGTGCGTCAGCGCTTCGGGGCCGGCGACTCGAGCCTGCATCCGCTGGTGCGCCTGGGCGGCGCCGGGCTCACGCGCAGCGGCAAGGGCACGGCGCTCGACGTCGAGGTGCTGACCGCCTGGCTGGCGGCGCGCATCGGCATGCCGTACCTGCGCATCGACCCGCTGCGCGTCGAGGTCGGCCGCGTCGCCGACGTGATGAGCGTGCAGTACGCGCAGCTGCGCTCGGCGCTGCCGGTGGCGCTCGGTGCCACCGAAGTCACGATCGCCACCTGCGAGCCGTTCGACATCGGCTGGGTCGGCGAGATCGAGGCGCACACGCGGCGCAGCGTCAAGCTGGTGCTGGCCAGTCCCGACGAGCTGCGCCGCTACACGACCGAGTTCTACGCGCTCGCCAAGAGCGTGCGCGCCGCCGTCAAGACCGGCGAGGTGGCGGCCGGCGCGAGCTTCGAGCAACTGGTCGAGCTGGGCCGCAGCAACAAGCAGCTCGACGCCAACGACCAGGGCGTGGTGCAGGTCGTCGACTGGCTCTGGCAGTACGCCTTCGACCAGCGTGCCAGCGACATCCACCTCGAGCCGCGGCGCGAGATCGGCGCCATCCGCTTTCGCATCGACGGCGTGCTGCACACCGTGTACCAGGTGCCGCTGTCGGTGCTGGCGGCGATGACCTCGCGCATCAAGCTGCTGGGACGCATGGACGTGGTCGAGAAGCGCCGGCCGCTCGACGGCCGCATCAAGACCGTGCGGCCGAGCAGCGAGGGCGGCGGCGAGGTCGAGATGCGCCTGTCGACGCTGCCCACCGCGTTCGGCGAGAAGATGGTGATGCGCATCTTCGACCCCGAGGCGGCGGTCAAGAGCCTGGACGCGCTCGGCTTCGCGGCGCACGAGGCCAAGGGCTGGCAGACGCTGATCGCTCACGCGCACGGCATCGTGCTCGTCACCGGGCCCACCGGCAGCGGCAAGACGACGACGCTGTACAGCACGCTCAAGCGGCTGGCCACCGACGAGGTCAA
The DNA here is from genome assembly GCA_028869005.1 of Burkholderiales bacterium. Lineage (GTDB taxonomy): Bacteria > Pseudomonadota > Gammaproteobacteria > Burkholderiales > Burkholderiaceae_C > Rubrivivax. The sequence continues at coordinate 5,456 of JAGWTJ010000167.1, forward strand.
CGTCTGCACGATCGAGGACCCGATCGAGATGATCGAGCCGGCGTTCAACCAGACCCAGGTGCAGCCGGCGCTCGACATGGGCTTCGCCGAAGGCCTGCGCGCGCTGATGCGACAGGACCCGGACATCATCATGGTGGGCGAGATCCGCGACCTGGCCACCGCCGAGATGGCGATCCAGGCCGCGCTCACCGGCCACCTCGTGTTCAGCACGCTGCACACGAACGACGCGGTGGGCGCGATCACGCGGCTGGCCGATCTCGGCGTGCCCGGCTATCTCATCAGCGCCACCGTCATCGGCGTGCTCGCGCAGCGCCTGGCGCGCACGCTGTGCCCGGCGTGCAAGGCGCGCGACGAGAGCACCACGCGTGAGACGCTCGACGAGATCGTCAAGCCCTGGCGCCTGGCCGGCGGCGTGCGTCCGTACCGGCCGGTGGGCTGCCTCGAATGCCGGCACACCGGCTACCGCGGCCGTGCCGGCCTGTACGAGTTGTTCGTGATGAGCGAGGCGGCGCGCCAAGCCATCCATCCCGCGCTCGACGCCGCGGGCTTGCGCCGTCAGGCGATCAAGGACGGCCTGCGGCCGCTGCGCCTGGCCGGCGCGATGCAGGTCGCCGAAGGCCGCACCACGATCGACGAGATCCTGCGCAGCACACCGAGCCTGGACGTGCGCGGCTGAACGCCGAGGCGAGCGCACTGCCGCGCTGAGGCCGGCACAAGCGCCGGCGACGCGCTTCCTAGAATGCCGCCGGCGACGCACGGCGCCGAGGAAGCGCGACGATGAAAATCAAGAGCGAGAAGAACTTCTGGGCCGGACTGCTGTTCGTCGTCTGCGGCCTCGTGTTCGCGGTCGGCGCGCTCGACTACCGCTTCGGCAGCTCGGCGCAGCCGGGGCCAGGCTACTTCCCGTTCGGTCTGGGCATCGTGCTCGCGCTGCTCGGCGCGTTCCTGCTCTTCGGCTCGCTCACCATCGAGACCGAAGGCGGCGACAGAGTCGGCCGCTGGGCGCTGCGGCCACTCGTGTGGATCAACCTCTCGGTGGCGCTGTTCGGCTGGATCCTGCCGCACGCGGGCCTGTTCGTCGCGCTGCCGCTGCTGGTGATCCTGGCGGCGCTGGCGGGTGACGAGTTCCGCTGGCGCGATGCGCTGCTCGCCGCCGTCGTCCTCACGGCGGGCTGCTGGGCGATCTTCGTGCGCGGGCTCGACCTGGTCATTCCGCTGTGGCCCGCGTTCGTCGGCTGACTCGCCACGCATGGAACTGCTGCACCACCTGGGCTTGGGCTTCGGCGTCGCCTTCACGCTGCACAACCTGCTGTATGCCTTCATCGGCACCGTGCTCGGCACGCTGATCGGCGTGCTGCCGGGCCTCGGGCCGGTGGCGACGATCGCCATGCTGCTGCCGTCGGTCTATGCGCTGGACGCGACGCCGGCGCTCATCATGCTGGCGGGCATCTATTACGGTGCGCAATACGGCGGCTCGACCACCGCCATCCTCATCAACGTGCCCGGCGAGTCGAGCTCGGTCGTCACCGCCATCGACGGCTACCGAATGGCGCGCGCCGGACGCGCCGGGGCGGCGCTGGCGTCGGCGGCGATCGGCTCGTTCTTCGCCGGCTGCGTGGGCACGATCGTCATTGCCGCGTTCGCGCCGCCGCTTGCCGAGATGGCGTTCAGGTTCGGTCCGGCCGAGTACTTCTCGCTGATGGTGCTGGGGCTTGTCGGCGCCGTCGTGCTGGCCTCGGGCTCGCTCGTCAAGGCGATCGCGATGATCGTGCTCGGCCTGCTGCTGGGCCAGGTCAACACCGACCTCATCTCGGGCGTGCCGCGCTTCACCTTCGGCCTGCCCGAGCTCAGCGACGGCATCGGCTTCGTGGCCATTGCGATGGGCGTGTTCGGCTTCGGCGAGATCATCGCCAACCTGGCGTTGCCCGCTGCCCAGCGCGAGGTCTTCACCAAGGACGTGCAGGGCCTGTGGCCGACGCGCGAGGACTTCAGGCTCGGCACTCCGGCGGTGCTGCGCGGCACGCTGCTGGGCTCGGTCCTCGGCGTGCTGCCGGGCGGCGGCGCGTTGCTCGCATCGTTCGCGTCGTACACGGTCGAGAAGAGGACGCCGCTGAAGCCGGGCGAAGTCGCCTTCGGCCAGGGCAACATCCGCGGCGTGGCCGGCCCCGAGAGCGCCAACAACGCCGGCGCGCAGACCAGCTTCATCCCCATGCTGACCCTGGGCATCCCGCCCAACGCGGTGATGGCGCTGATGGTGGGTGCCATGACCATCCACAACATCCAGCCGGGCCCGCAGGTCATGACCAGCAACCCCGA
>JAGWTJ010000008.1 GCA_028869005.1 Burkholderiales bacterium
GCGTCGTCGCCCGGCGCACCGCGGCGGCGGCCATCGACGTCGTCGCGCGCGCGACCATCCTCTACGTGCAGGGTGCGCCGGGCACGCGGCCTGCGCTCGCGGCGAGTCTGGCCGCCGGCGGCTGGCCGCTGCGCGTCGTCGGTGCGGCGCGCGCCGACACGCTGGTCGGCGAACTGGCCGGCTTCGACGCCGTGGTGCTCGACGATGTGGCCATCGGCGACCTCGGCGCGCGCTTCTGGGCCACGCTCGTCGAGTCCGTGCAGCAGCGCGGCCTCGGACTGCTGGTGCTCGGCGGCGAGCGCTCGTTCGCGCGCGGCGGCTATCGCGGCTCGGCGCTCGAATCGCTGCTGCCGGTGCTGTCGGAGCCGGCCGCGCTCGACCAGCCCGCCGCCATGCTCTTTCTGGTCGACAAGTCGGGCAGCATGGGCGAGGGCAGCGGCGGCGTCGACCGCTTCGCGCTGGCGCAGCGCGCCGTCCTCGACACCGCGCGCGGCCTCGGCGAGCGCGACGAGTTCGGTCTGATCGTCTTCGATGTCGCGCCCCGCGTGCTGGTGCCGCTCGCTGCGACGCAGGACGCGCTGGCGACGCTCGAACGCCCGTGGCCGGCCACGCCCAACGGCGGCACGCGGCTCGGGCCGGCGATCGACGCCGCGGCCGCCGCGCTCGAGCGCTCGGGCACGGCGCGGCGCCTGCTCGTGCTGGTGACCGACGGCTTTGTCGACGAGGCGTCGCTGGCCTCGGCACGCGCGCGGCTGGCTCGGGCGCACGTCGAGACGGTGGCGCTGGCCATCGGTCCCGACGCCGACGCCGCGGCGCTGCAGCGCCTCGTCGGCGATGCCGGCGTCGTGCTGCACGTCGGCGAAGCAGCCGAGTTGCCGGCCGTGATGCGCGCGAGCGTCGAGCGACGCCGAGCACGCGTCGAGCGCGGTCCGTTCGACGCGCTGCAGCGCGCGCCGCTGCCCTTCGCGGGCGGCACGTTCGACGACTGGCCTCCGGTCGACGCCTACCTCGCCACGCGCGCGCGGCCCGGTGCGCGCGTGGCCGTGCAGAGCGAACGCGGCGACCCGCTCGTCGCCTGGCAGCGCAGCGGGCTGGGTCGGGTGGCAGTCGTGACGAGCGGCCTCGGTCGCTGGACGCCGCGCTGGCTGTCGTGGGCCGCCTGGCCGCGGCTGGCCGGCGGCCTCGCCGACTGGGCCGGCGGTCTGTCGCTGCAGGGCCTGGCAACGGTCGACGTCAGCGAGCGCGGCGGGCGGCTCGCGATCGAAGTCGAGCAACGCGCGAGCCGCACCGCAGCCGCGGCCACGCCGTCCGCGTCGGTCGACATCGTCGAAGCGCCCGAACTGGCCGTCGAGACGCCCTCCGGGGCGCGCATCGCACTGGTGGCCGAGCCGCTGGCCCCCGGCCGCTGGCGTGCCGAGATGCCCGCCGCCGACCCCGGCCTGTACGCGGTGAGCGCGGCGACCGGTTCGGGGAGCGCGCGTCGCCTGCACCTGTGGCGCGGGCGCACCGAGGACGATGCGTGGGGCATTGCCCCCGAGCTCACCCGCTGGCAGGCCGAGGGTCTGCTGCAGCGCTGGACGCCGCACGCGCTCGCGCGGCTGCGTGCGCCCGACGACCCGACGCGGCTGCCCGACCGCTCGCTGCTCGTGCTCGCCCTGACCTTGTTCGTGGCCGGCGTGCTCGTCGATCGCGCGGCGCCCGTGTCCGACGCGTGGCGCGCGCTCGTGCGCCGCGGCCGGCGCCGGCTCGCCTCGGCGGCGGGCCCGGGCGCGGGGCTGCAAGGCCAGCGCCCGCGCTCCTGACGGGCTGCGCTTAGGTTCCTGCGGTCAGCAGCGAACGCGCCCACTCGCCGCACTCGCCCGCGACGATGGCGGCGTGCGGTGCGTCGACTTCGAGCCGGCCCTCGCGCAGCAGCAGCACGCGCGCGCCGAGTTCCACCGCGTCGGCCGGATCGTGCGTGACGACGATCGCCGCCTGACCGCGCGCCAGCTGCGCCTTCAATCGCACAAGCAGATCGGCGCGCGTCAGCCGGTCGACGTTGCCGAACGGCTCGTCGAGCAGCAGCAGCCGGGACTCGGCGGCGAGCGCGCGCGCCAGCGACACGCGCTGCGCCTCGCCGCCCGACAGCGTCGCCACGTCGCGACCGTCCATCGCCGCGAGACCCATGTCGGCGAGCGCCTGGCGGGCACGCGCGCGACGCACGTCGCGTGTGGCGCCGCGGATGCCGAAGCCGGCGTTGTCGACAGCGTCCAGATGCGGGAACAGCGTCGCATCCTGGAACGCCACCGCCAGCCCCCGGTGCTCGGGCGCGCGCACGATGCGCCCCGGCACCGACACCGCCTCGCCGCCCAGCCGCACCTCGCCTGCGGTGGGGGCGTCGAAGCCGGCGACGAGACGCAGCAGCGAGGTCTTGCCGCTGCCCGAGCGCCCGAGGACGGCGACGACTTCGCCGGCTGCCATCTCGAAGCCGAGATCGGCCACCAGCGCCCGGCCGGCGACGACCCTGGACAAGTGCGAGACGGACAGCACGGTGACTCCGGGATGCAAGGGCGTGGCGATTCAGCGCCGCACGGCATCGAGCCGCGCCATGCGCCAGGCGAGCAGCGCCAGAGGCAGCAGCATCAGCGCCTGTGACAGCAGCACCCAGACCGCGGCGCGGTCCATGTTCTGGAAGCGCGAGAAGGCGTAGATCTTCAGCGCCAGCGACGAGTAGCCGAAGGGCTGCAGCATGAGGCTCAGGTCGAGCTCCTTGACCGTCTCGAGGAACACCAGCGCAGCGCCGAGCACCAGCGCCGGCCGCAGATGGCCGGCGAAGGCGACGGCACGCGCACGCAGCGCCCCGGCGCCGAAGGCGCGCGCGGCATCGATCAGCGCCGGCGGCGTGCGCCTGAGCGCGTCGAGCGCCGGCAGCATCGCGAACGGCATGAGGCGCAGCGCGGCCGGCACGACCACCAGCAGCCGCGTGTCGCGCAGCGCGCCGAGCCGCTCGGCGAGCCAGCTGCCGTCGCGGCTCATCATCACGAAGGCCAGCGCCAGCACGAGCGAGGGCAGGAAGTAGTTGAGCAGGAACAGCCAGGGCGCGCGCTCGGCCAGGCGCGAACGCACACCGGCGCGCAGCGCGACGGCGCTGGCCGCGCAGACGACGAACACCACCGCCGCCACGGCCGCCGCCGTGACGGCGGTGCTGAGCAGATCGCCGGGGATGTCGGCGAAGCGCGTGCGCGGCCAGCTCGTCGCGGCCCAAAGCAGCATGAAGGACTCGGGCACGAAGAAGCCCGGCAGCGACCAGCCGATGCACCACGCCAGCAGCGCCGCCGCCGCCGCGCCGCCGAGCGGCCGGCGCGCCGCCGAGGCCGCCGCCGGCGGCACCGGGTTCTGACTCATGATCGAGGTCGAAGCCCAGGCCGCCGCCGCCACCAGCGCCAGCGCGGGCACGATGAGCACGGTCGAGACGATCGCCGCCACCTGCGAGCTCTGGCTGGCCAGCCACAGGTTGTGCATGCCGACGCTCAGCGTGTCGATGCCCAGGCGCTCGGCGGTGGCGTAGTCGCCGACGGCCTGCGCGAAGACGATCATCAGCCCGGCGGCCACCGGCACCGCATACAGCGGCAGGTGCACGCGCACGAGGCGCGCGCGCGCGCCGTGGCCGAGCGCGGCCGCGAGTTCGGTGAACGCGCGCGGCATGCGCGACGCGGCGATGCGAAAGACGACGAACACGTACGGTGCGCAGGCGAGACCCAGGTTCATCGCCAGCGCATGCCGGCTGGCGAAGAATTCGTGCGAGGTGACGACGGTCCAGGTGTTGGCCGTGACCGACGGCGCGAACAGCAGCGGCAGCAACGCCAGCACGCCGACCAGGCCGCGGCCGCGGAACTCGAAGCGGCTCACCAGCACCGCCGGCACGGCGCCGACGGCGAACGCCAGCGCCGCCGCCTCGAGCGCCACGGCGAGGCTGGACAGCGACTGGTGCGGCAGCGTGGTCGACGCGAAGTGCGCGAGCCAGCCGCCTTGCGACAGGATCGGCAGCGCCGCCAGCAGCAGATATCCCGCCGGCAGCAGCGCGCCGGCGGCCAGTGCCGCCGCCAGCAAACGCCGAAGCGCTTCAGCGCTCGCGGTCAAACTTGATCTCGTTGACCAGCTTGATCGCTTCCTCGCGCTTGCCCGCCATCGCCTCCAGCGGCACGAAGTCGATCTTGAAGCGGCCGCCGACGATGCCCTGCTCGGCGCCGAGCTTGACCATCAGCGGCGGCACCGGCACGTCGGGTCGCACCGAGTACTGCTTGGTGGCGTCGACCATCATCTGCTGGCCCTCGCGCGAGGCGACGAACTCGAGGAAGCGGTTGGCCAGATCGCGGTTGTCGCGGTTCTTGGTCAGCGCCGAGGCCGAGCGCATGATGAAAGTGCCCTTGGCTTCCTGGTTCGGGAACACCACGTTCACCGCATCGGCCCAGGGCTTTTGCTGCGCATTGGCCTGCATCAGCGCGTAGTAGTAGCTGTTGACCACGGCCACGTCGCACTTGCCTTCGAAGATGCCGCGCGCCTGCTCGCGATCGTTGCCCTTGGGCGTACGCGCCAGGTTGTCCGACAGGCCCTGGACCACGCTGCGCGCCTTGGCCTCGCCATAGGAGCTCAGGAACTGGCCGAACAGGGCCAGGTTGTAGTCGTGGCTGCCGGAGCGGATGCAGATGCGGCCCTTCCACTTGGGTGACGCAAGACCGTCGTAGCTCGAGATCTCGCCCGGCTTGACACGGGTGTTCGAGTAGAAGATGAGCCGCGCGCGATAGGCGTCGACGAAGTACAGGTTGTCGCGCCCCATGAACTCCTTGGGGATCTCGGCCTTGATGGTCGTCGACTCGATGGGATCGAGCAGGCCGCGCTGCGCGGCGATCTCCATCAGTTCGGCGTCCTTGGTGATCACCACGTCGGCCTCGGTCGGGCGGGTCTCGAGGCGATTGACCAGCCCCTGGTCCATGAACACGCCCTCGACCTTAGCGCCGCTCCTGGCCTCGAAGGCGTCGAGGATCGGGCGCAGCGTACCCTGGTCGGTGCGATCGGAGACGATGCGCAGCACGCGCTGCTGCGCTGTCGCGGGGCCGGCCAGGGCGAGCGCACCGGCCAGCAGCAGCAGCCGGGGAAGGGTGCGCGGCAGGGTACGCGTCGGGTCGTGGTTCATGAAGCGGTCCTCTCGGTGGATGGGTGGCGCGCCGATACGGGCCGGGCATTCTGTGCGACTGGGCCGCGGCGACAGCGTGAAAGTCGCCACGGATCGGCCCGGCACCCCACGTTCGTGGGTCGAGCCCGTCGAATCCGACGCGCTGCCCGTTCGAACCACCGAAGGCGACGCCCTCGTGCGGAGCATCACGCGAGCGGCCGTGCCACCCCCCGAGGTCGAGTGTGACTGCCTGCGGGGTGCGCCGCTAAACTCGGTCGCAAGGGAAGCGTCACGTTGTTCCAGGTTCACGTCAAAGCCGTTGCCGACACACCATCCGCAGCGCTGCCACGCTTCGATCGACATGCCGATCGCGGTCATCGCCCCCTGCGCGACGAGGTCGCCGACCTCGCGCTGCACCGCGCCAAGCCGGCGGCATGACGCCGACGCTGGTGCTCGACGTGGTCGGGCTCACGCCTGCGCTGCTGCCGCACGCGCCGCACCTGAGCGCGCTGGCGCGCCAAGGCGGCATGCGGCCGCTGGCCACGGCGCTGCCGGCCGTCACCACGACGGTGCAGTCGACGATGCTCACCGGCCTCGCGCCGCGCGAGCACGGCATCGTCGCCAACGGCTGGTATTTCCGCGACCTGTCCGAGATCTGGCTGTGGCGCCAGTCCAACCGGCTGGTGGGCGGCGAGAAGGTGTGGGAGGCTGCGCGGCGACGCGATCCGGCCTTCACCTGCGCCAAGCTGTTCTGGTGGTACAACATGTACGCGGCAGTGGACTGGGCCATCACGCCGCGGCCGATGTACTTGGCCGACGGGCGCAAGCTGCCCGACATCCACACCCACCCGGCCGCGCTGCGCGACGAGTTGCAACAGCGTCTGGGCGAGTTCCCGCTCTTTCGCTTCTGGGGCCCGGGCGCCGACATCGTGTCGAGCCAGTGGATCGCCGCCAGCGCACTGCACGTGATGCGCGAGCAGCGGCCGACGCTCACGCTCGTCTATCTGCCGCATCTGGACTACGACCTGCAGCGCCTGGGGCCGCACCACGAAGGCATCGCGGCGCAGGTGGCGGCGGTCGACGCGCTGTGTGCGCCGCTCATCGAAGAGGCACGCCGGCAGGGCGCGCACGTCATCGCGCTGTCGGAGTACGGCATCACCGAGGTCTCGCGGCCGGTGCACATCAACCGCGCGCTGCGTCGGGCCGGCTGGCTGAAGGTGCGCAGCGAGCGCGGGCTCGAGCAACTCGACGCCGGCGCCTCGGATGCCTTCGCCGTCGCCGATCACCAGATCGCGCATGTCTACGTCGCACGGCCCGAACTGCTGCCCGAGGTGGCGGCCTGCCTGGCCGCGCTGCCGGGGGTGGAGGCCGTGCTCGACGAGGCCGGCAAGCGTGCCGCCGGGATCGACCATCCGCGCGCCGGCGAACTGGTGGCGCTGGCGGCTGCCGACAGCTGGTTCACCTACTACCACTTCCTCGACGACGCCAAGGCGCCCGACTTCGCGCGCTGCGTCGAGATCCACCGCAAGCCCGGCTACGACCCGGCGGAGCTGTTCATCGATCGGCAGATCCGCTTGCCCAAGGTCGCCGTCGCGACGCGGCTGGCGCGCAAGCTGCTCGGCATGCGCTACCTGATGGACGTGATCGGGCTCGACGCCACCGTCGTGCGCGGCTCGCACGGGCGACCGACCGATCGACCCGAGGACGGGCCGCTGTTCATCACCTCCGCGCCCGAGTTGCTGCCGGCCGACGGGCCGGTGCCGGCGGCGGCCGTCAAGCAACTGCTGCTCGACCACCTCTTCCCGCACGCCGGTTGACGCCGCCGAGTCTCGCCTCATGAGCCCCGCCGAACTGCTGCAGCAATGGCTGGCCGCGCGTCTCGACGCCGCCGGCCGCGACTGGCTGGACAGCGCGGTGGCCGCGCTGCGCGGGCCGAACGCCGAGCGCGAGCTCTATCGCAGCGTGAGTCTGGTCTCGCGCAAGCTGGGCAAGGAGCCGCTGGCGCTCGACCGCGCCGCGTTGGCCGCGGCCGATGCGGCACGCCGCGGCTGGGATCCGTCGGCGTGGACGCTCGACCAGGCCGCGCGCGTGCGCCTGCTGCTGGCCACGGGCGATGCCGGCGAGACCTTCGCGCGCCGCCTCGACCAGCTCTGCGCCACCGCCGACCTCGACGAGCTGGTGGCCTTCTACAGCGGCCTGCCGCTGTACCCCGACGCGCCGCGCCATCGCCTGCGCGCCGCAGAGGGCGTGCGTTCCAACAAGCGCGTGGTGTTCGAGGCCGTCGTGCACCGCAACCCGTACCCGGCGGAACAGCTGGCCGAAGACGCCTGGAACCAGATGGTGCTCAAGGCCTTGTTCGTCGGCGCAGCGCTGGATCCCATCGTCGGCCTCGACCGGCGCGCCAACGCCACGCTGGCACGCATGCTGTGCGACTACGCGCACGAGCGCTGGGCCGCCAGGCGAGCGGTGAGCCCGGAGCTGTGGCGCTGCGTCGGCCCCTTCGCCAGCGGCGAGCGTGTCGCCGATCTGGCGCGCGTGCTCGACGGCGGCACGCCGGCCGAGCGTGCAGCCGCGGCGCTGGCGCTCTACCGTGCCCCCACGGCCGAGGCGCGCGCGCTGCTCGAGCGCCACGGCGCGTTGCGCGACGCCGTGGCGACAGGCGCCGTGACCTGGTCTTCGGTGCTCGACGCTGCCTGAATCTCGCTTTCGCAGGAGAACCTCCATGCGCTTCATCGACCCGCACATCCACATGTCCGCGCGCACGACGGACGACTACGAACGCATGCGCGAGGCCGGCATCGTCGCCGTCATCGAGCCGGCGTTCTGGCTCGGCCAGCCGCGCACCAGCGTCGGCAGCTTCGTCGACTACCTGTCGAGCCTGGTCGGCTGGGAGCGCTTTCGCGCCTCGCAGTTCGGCATCCGCCACTACTGCACGATGGGCCTCAACAGCAAGGAGGCCAACAACGAGGCGCTGGCCGAGGCCGTGATGGGCATCCTGCCGCGCTACCTGAGCAAGGAAGGCGTGGTGGCGGTGGGCGAGATCGGCTACGACGACCAGACCGCGCTCGAAGACCGCTACTACCGCGCGCAGCTCGCGCTGGCCGTCGAGTACGACATGCTGGTGATGGTGCACACGCCGCACCGCGACAAGAAGGCCGGCACCGTGCGCAGCATGGACGTGGCGCTCGAGATGGGCATGCAGCCCGCTCGCGTGGTCATCGACCACAACAACGAGGAGACCGTGCGCGACGTGCTCGACCGCGGCTTCTGGGCCGGCTTCACGCTCTATCCACACACCAAGATGGGCCACGAGCGCATGGTCGACATCGTGCGCAAGTACGGCTCGCACCGCATCTTCATCGACTCCAGCGCCGACTGGGGCGTGTCGGACCCGCTCGCCGTGCCCAAGACGGCGCGCCTGATGATCGAGCGCGGCATCGCGCCGGCCGACGTCGAGGCGGTGTGCTACGGCAACGCGCTGGCCGCCTACGGCCCGAGCGGCCAGATCTCGGAGTCCGATTGGAGCGCGCCGGCGGCGGTCGACCAGCGTCAGTTCTTCGAGGGCAACACCGTGCTGCGCGGCCAGGCGCCGCGCGTGGACGGCGTCGCCGCGCCGGTGCCCGCCAAGTAGCGGCCCGCCGAGCGTCCCCCTGCCCGCCGCCCGTCCGCTTCGCCGCGCGCACCGCACATCGAAAGCCCGCCATCGTGAGCGCCGAGATCAGCCCCCTGCCGCAGCGCACCGACGAGCGCCACGCGGTCTACCTACAGTCGTTCTCGGTACCGTACGAGTACCCGGTGTACTTCACCGAGCACCTGTTCGCGCACGACAACCCGGTGCTGCGCGAGACGATCCTGCGTCGTGAGCCCTCGCGCCGCCACCGGCTGGCGGTGTTCATCGACTCCAACGTCGCCGCGTCGTTCCCCTCGCTCGCGCACGACATCGCCGGCTACGCCGACGTGCACGCCGACGCGATGCAACTCGTGGCGCACCCCGAGGTCGCACCCGGCGGCGAGCACGTGAAGAACGACCCGGCGCTGGTGCCCGTGCTGCAGCGGCGCCTGGTGGAGCTCGGCATCGACCGCCACGCCTTCGTCGTCGGCATCGGCGGCGGCGCCTTCCTCGACCTCGTCGGATACGTCGCCGCCAGCACGCACCGCGGCATCCGCCATATCCGCGTGCCGACCACGGTGCTGGCGCAGAACGATTCGGGCGTCGGCGTCAAGAACGGCATCAACGCCTTCGGCGTGAAGAACCTGCTGGGCGCCTTCGCGCCGCCGTTCGCCGTGCTCAACGACGCCGACTTCCTGCGCACGCTGCAGCCGCGCGACAAGATCGCCGGCATCGCCGAGGCGGTCAAGGTGGCGCTGATCCGCGACCGCGTGTTCTTCGAATGGCTCGAAGTCAAGGCCGACGCGCTGCGCGCCTGCGAAGCGGCGGCGATGAACCGCATGATCCGCCGCTGCGCCGAGTTGCACATGCGCCAGATCGCGCACGGCGGCGACCCGTTCGAGACCGGCAGCGCACGCCCGCTCGACTACGGCCACTGGTCGGCGCACAAGCTGGAGGCGCTCACCGCGCACGAGCTGCGCCACGGCGAAGCGGTGGCCATCGGACTGGTGCTCGACGCGCGCTACGCGGTGCAGGTCGGCATGCTCGCGCCCGGCGGCGAGCAGCGCGTGCGCGCCCTGCTCAAGCGGCTGGGCTTTCACCTGTGGCATCCGGCGCTCGAGTCGCGCGACAACGACGGCCGCTATCAGCTGCTGCGCGGCCTCGAGGAGTTCCGCGAGCACCTCGGCGGCGAGCTGACGATCACGCTGCTGCGCGACCTCGGCGTCGGCGAGGAGGTGCATCGGATGGACGCGCAGGAGATCCTGCGTGCGCTCGGCTGGTTGCGCCGCCAGGAGCTGGGCGCGTGAAGCTGGACGCCGGCGTCCACCTCACCTATTGCAGCAACATCCACCCGGGCGAGTCCTGGGCCGAGGTGCGCGCCAACCTCGCTCGCCACGTGCCGGCGGTACGCGCGCGCGTGGCGCCGGGCGAGCCCTTCGGCATCGGGCTGCGGCTGTCCTCACGCGCCGCCGACGAGTTGTCGGCGCCTGAGAAGCTCGCGGAGTTGCGCGCGTTTCTCGCGCACGAGCGGCTGTACGTGTTCACGATCAACGGCTTTCCGTACGGCCCCTTTCACGGCACGCGCGTCAAGGAGGGCGTCTACCTGCCCGACTGGCGCGACCCCGAGCGGCTGCGCTACACGAACCGGCTGGCCGATCTGCTGGCGGCGCTACTGCCCGAGGACGTGAGCCTCGAGGGCAGCGTCAGCACCGTGCCCGGCGCCTTCAAGCCCGCGCTCGGCGGCCGTGACGACGTGGCGCGCATGGTCGAGCACCTGCTGCAGCACGTGGCGCACCTGGTGGCGCTGCACGCGCGCACCGGGCGCGTGGTCACACTCGCGCTCGAGCCCGAGCCGCATTGCTTCCTCGAAACCACCGAAGAGGCTGCGGCCTTCTTCGCCGGCGAGCTGTTCACGACGGACGCCGCCGCGCGTCTGGCGGCGCTCACCGGCCTGGCGCCGGCCGCCGCCGCGCAGGCGCTGCGTCGGCACCTGGGCCTGTGCCTGGACCTGTGCCACGCGGCGGTCGAATTCGAGGACGCCGCCGCCTCGCTCGCCGCGCTCGACGCGGCCGGCGTGCGCATCGCCAAGATCCAGGTCAGCGCCGGGCTGCGGCTGCCGGCGCTCGACGCCCAGGCGCTGGCCGCGCTGCGGCCCTTCGACGACCCGGTCTATCTGCATCAGGTGGTGCAGCGCGCGGGCGGCGACGCCGACGCGCTCACCCGCTTCGTCGACCTGAGCGCGGCCTTCGCGGCGCTGCCCGATGCGGGCGCCGGGCCCGAGTGGCGGGTGCACTTCCACGTGCCGGTCTTCCTCGAACGCGTGCCGCCTTTCGTCTCGACCCAGCCCTTCGTGCGCGAGGTGCTCGCGCGTCAGCGCGCGCGGCCGCTGACGACTCATCTCGAGGTGGAGACCTACACCTGGGACGTGCTGCCCGCGGCGCTGCGCAGCGGCAGCGTCGACGAGGCGATCGCGCGCGAACTCGCCTGGGTGCGCGCGGAGCTCGCGGCATGAAGCTGCGCGTCGCGCTGCAGCTCGGGCGCATCTCCAACCTGCCCACGGTATGGAGCAACGTGCTGGTCGGCGCCCTGCTGGGCGGGGCGGCGCTGTCCGATGCGCGGCTGCCGCCGACGATGCTGGCGATGTCGCTGTTCTACCTCGGCGGCATGTTCCTCAACGACGCCTTCGACCGCGGCTTCGACGCCGAGCACCGGCCCGAGCGGCCGATTCCCTCGGGCCAGGCGACGTTGCGCGAAGTCTTCGGCGGCGGCTTCGGCCTGCTGGCGCTCGGCCTCGCCGGCCTGGCGTGGGCGAGCCGCGGCGCCGACGGCCTGCCCGCCTGGCGTGCGCTGGCCGCCGGAGCAGCGCTGGCCGCCGCCATCGTGCTCTACGACGCGCACCACAAGGGCAACGCGCTGAGCCCGCTGATCATGGGGCTGTGCCGCGTCTTCGTCGTGCTCGGCGCCGCGTTCGTCGTGACGCCGGTGCTGCCCACGCCGGTGGTGCTGGCCGCGCTCGCACTACTGGCGCACCTGATCGGCCTGACCTACATCGCCAAGCAGGAGCACCTCGGGCGCATCGACAAGCTGTGGCCGCTCGGCTTCCTGGCGCTGCCGGTGCTCTACGGCTCGGCGCTGGCGCTCGCGGCACCGGCGGCCTGGCTGCCGCTGGCGCTGTACGTGGTCGTGCTCGGCTACGCGCTCGCGCTGCTGCGTCGCCGCGGCCGCGGCGACGTGCCGCGCGCAGTGGTGACGCTGATCGCCGGCATGTCGGTGCTCGACGCCGTGCTGCTCGCCGGCGCTGGGCAGGCCGCCGGCGCGGCGCTCGCCGTCGTCGCCTTCGTGCTCACGCTGGTGCTGCAGCGCTGGGTGGCGGGCACCTGAGCCGGGGCGCGCTGCGCGCCGACCGGACCGCCTCGCCGCAGCGTCAGAGATCGAACGCGTAGTCGACGGTGACCGGCGCGTGGTCGGAGAAGCGCCGATCGAGATAGATGTGCTCGCGGCGCGCCATCGCCGCGACGCCCGGCGTCGCCAGGTGATAGTCGAGCCGCCAGCCCACGTTCTTGGCGCGCGCCTGGCCGCGGTTGCTCCACCACGTGTACTGCCGGGGGTGCGGGTTGAGCGTGCGGAAGACGTCCACCAGGCCGCCGCGCGTCAGCAGCTTGGTCAGCCAGGCACGCTCCTCGGGCAGGAAGCCGCTGTTCTTGCGGTTGCCCTTCCAGTTCTCGAGGTCGATCTCGTGGTGCGCGATGTTGATGTCGCCCACCAGGATGAACTCGCGCGTCTTGCGCAGCCTGGACAGATGGCGGTAGATCTTGTCAAGGAAGCGGAACTTGGCCGCCTGGCGCTCCTCGCCGCTGCTGCCGCTCGGGAAGTAGCAGCTGATGACGCTGAATTTGCGGCTCGCGCTGTCGTAACGCGCCTCGACCCAGCGGCCCTCGGTGTCGAACTCGCCACGATCGAAGCCGGCGATCACCTCGCTGGGCGAGCGCTTCGTGTACAGGCCGACGCCCGAATAGCCCTTCTTGTCCGCGAGATGGAAGTGTCCGTCGAGGCCGGCCACGCGCTCGAAGCGCCCGGCGAGATCCACGGCTTGCGCCTTGATCTCCTGCACGCCCATACAATCCGCAGCCGCGCTTTCGGCCCACTGCAAGAAGCCCTTGTCGGCGGCCGAACGGATGCCGTTGAGATTGAGCGTGATCACTCTGAAGGCCACCGCCTGCTCCTCGTCAAGACACCGCCTGTTGCGCCGATGACTGCCGAGGTCATGCGGTCGGCGAAATTCTATGCACTGGTCGCGCTGGTGGCCTCGGCGCTGGCGCTGCCGTCCGCGGCCCGGGCGCAGACGCAGGCCGCCCCGGGCGGCATCTACACCTGCACCGACGACAAGGGCCGGCGCCTGACCTCCGACCGCCCGATCCCCGAGTGCGTGCACAAGGAGCAGAAGCTGCTCAACCGCGACGGATCGGTGCGCAACGTGGTGCCGCCGACGCTCACCTCCGACGAGCGCGCGGAGAAGGAAGCCGGCGAGCGTCGTGCCGCCGAGGCCCGCGCCGCCCAGCAGGACGCCATCCGTCGCGACCGCAACCTGCTGGTGCGCTTTCCCAATGCCGCCGCGCACCAGCGGGCGCGCGAGGCAGCGCTCGATCCGGTGCGGCTGGCGATCAAGAATTCCGACAGCCGGCTGCGCGAACTGCAGGCCGAGCGCAAGCCGCTGGCCAACGAGGCCGAGTTCTACCCGAACCGCCCGCTGCCGCCCAAGCTGCGTCAGCAGATCGACGCCAACGACGCGGCCACCGAGGCGCAACGCGCTCTGCTGAGCACGCAGTCGGCCGAACTCGAGCGCATCAACGCCAACTTCGATGCCGAGCTCGAACGGTTGAAGAAGCTGTGGTCAGGCGCCCAGGCCGGCTCGCTCGGGCCGCTGCCGGTGCTGCCGCCGGCTTCGCGCCAGGCTGCGCGGCCGGCCTCGGGCGCATCCGCCGCCGGACGCTGAGCGACGCCCCGGCGGAGCGACTCTCGAGCAGCGGCGCCTCGGCCGCCTCACTCCGGCCCGGCGACAGGCAAGAAGCCGCCGGATCCCGAGGGTCCTCAGGCGCCGAGCTTGCGACGCAGCAACTCGCTCGCCTGCGCCGGATTGGCCTGGCCCTTGCTCGCCTTCATGACCTGGCCGACGAGCGCGTTGAAGGCCTTGTCCTTGCCGGCGCGGAACTCCTCGACGCTGCGCGCGTTGGCGGCGATGACCGCGTCGACGATGGCCTCGAGCGCGCCGGCGTCGTTCATCTGCTTCAGGCCGCGCGCATCGATGACGCCGTCGACATCGCTCGCCCCCGCCCACAGCGCGTCGAACACCTGGCGTGCGCCGCTGTGCGACAGCGTGCCGTCGGCAACGCGCCGGATGAGTGCGGCCAGCTGCGCGCTGTCCACCGGCATGCGCTCGATGGCGATGCCTTCGGCGTTGAGCCGCTTGCTGACCTCGCCCATCAGCCAGTTGGCAGCGAGCTTGGGCCAGGGCGTGGCGCCGCGGCCGCCGCGGCCGACGTCGGGCGCCGCGCAGCCGTCGCGCACGGCCTCGTAGCAGCGCGCGAACGCGAGGCTCTGGGTCATCATCGCCGCGTCGTAGGCGGGCAGGCCGTCGTCGCGCTCGAAGCGCGCAGCCATCGCGCCCGGCAGTTCGGGCATCGCCGCGCGCACGCGCTCGACCCACTCGGGCGCGATCACCAGCGGCGGCAGGTCGGGGTCGGGGAAGTAGCGGTAGTCGTGCGCGTCTTCCTTGCTGCGCATGGCGCGCGTGGCACCGCTGTCGGGGTCGAACAGCACGGTGGCCTGTTCGATCGCCAGCCCGTCCTCGAGGCGCTCGATCTGCCATTCGACCTCGAACTCGATGGCCTGCTGCAGGAAGCGAAAGCTGTTGAGGTTCTTGATCTCGCGCCGCGTGCCCAGCGCCGCGCCGGGCCGGCGCACCGAGACGTTGGCGTCGCAGCGAAAACTCCCCTCCTGCATGTTGCCGTCGCAGATGCCGAGCCAGACCACCAGCGCGTGCAGTGTCTTCGCGTACTCCACGGCCTCGGCGGCCGCGCGCAGGTCGGGCTCGGTGACGATCTCCAGCAGCGGCGTGCCGGCCCGGTTCAGGTCGATGCCGCTCATGCCGTGGTAGTCCTCGTGCAGGCTCTTGCCGGCGTCCTCCTCGAGGTGGGCGCGCGTCAGGTGCACGGTCTTCCTGCGGCCGCCCAGCGCGAACTCGACCGTGCCGCC
Source organism: Burkholderiales bacterium (assembly GCA_028869005.1). GTDB lineage: Bacteria > Pseudomonadota > Gammaproteobacteria > Burkholderiales > Burkholderiaceae_C > Rubrivivax. The sequence goes on from JAGWTJ010000008.1 coordinate 15,015, forward strand.
CTGCACCACCGGGATCTCGTACTGGCTGATCTGGTAGGCCTTGGGCAGGTCGGGGTAGAAGTAGTTCTTGCGCGCGAAGATCGACAGCGGCGCCACTTTCGCGCCGACCGCGAGACCGAAGCGGATGGCGCGCTCGACAGCGCCGCGGTTGGCCACCGGCAGCGTGCCCGGCAGCGCCAGGTCGACGGCACAGGCCTGCGTGTTGGGCGCAGCGCCGAACCGCGTCGAGGCGCCGCTGAAGATCTTGCTCGCGGTGGAAAGCTGCGCATGCGTCTCGAGGCCGATCACGACCTCCCAGCCGCGCACGAGCATCGCCGGCGCGTTCATGGCGCACCTCCCGGCGACCGCAGATGCCAGTCGGTGGCCTGCTGCAGCGCGTGCGCGGCGTGCAGCAGCGCGCCTTCGGCGAAGTAGTTGCCGATGAGCTGCAGGCCGACGGGCATGTGGTCCCCTGCGGCCGAGCTCGCGAAGCCGGCCGGCACGCTCATGCACGGCAGCCCGGCCAGACTCGCCGGCAGCGTGAAGATGTCGGCCAGGTAGGCCTTCACCGGGTCGTCGCCGTGCGCGCCCAGGTGCGGGGCCACGCTCGGCGCGACCGGCCCGGCGACGACGTCGCAGCGTTCGAAGCAGGCGCGGAAGTCGTCGGCGATCATGCGGCGCAGCTTCTGCGCCTGCAGGTAGTAGGCATCGTAGTAGCCGTGCGAGAGCACGTAGGTGCCGATCATGATGCGGCGCTTGACCTCGGCGCCGAAGCCCTCGCTGCGCGTCTTGCGGTACATGTCGCCGAGGTCGGCGTAGTGCGCAGCGCGATGGCCGTAGCGCACGCCGTCGTAGCGTCCGAGGTTGGAACTGGCCTCGGCCGGCGCGATGATGTAGTAGACGGGGATCGCGAGCTCGGTGCGCGGCAGGCTCACGTCGACCAGCGTCGCGCCGAGCTTCTCCATCTCGGCCAGCGCCGCGCGCACCGCGCCTTCGACGTCGGCGGACAGCTCCGGCGGGAAGAACTCCCGGGGCAGCCCGATGCGCAGCCCGGCCAGCGGCCGGGCCGCCCCGGCGCCTTCGCGCGGCGCCAGCATGCGCGCGTGCAAATCTTCGGCCGGCCGCTCGCTGCTGGTGGCGTCGCGCGGGTCGTGGCCACTCATCGCCGTGAGCAGCAGCGCGCAGTCCTCGGCGCTGCGCGCCAGCGGCCCGGCCTGGTCGAGGCTCGAGGCGAAGGCGATCATGCCGTAGCGGCTGCACAGGCCATAGGTCGGCTTGATGCCGGTGATGCCGCAAAAGCTCGCCGGCTGCCGGATCGAGCCGCCGGTGTCGGTGCCGGTGGCGGCCGGCACCAGGCCCGCAGCCACGGCCGCGGCCGAGCCGCCCGAGGAACCGCCCGGCACGCGCGTGCGATCCCAGGGGTTGCGCACCGGGCCGAAGGCCGAGTTCTCGTTGGTCGAGCCCATCGCGAACTCGTCGCAGTTGAGCTTGCCGAGCGTCACCATGCCGGCCCCCGGCCCGAGGCCGGGCGCGCCGGCACCGAGCCGCGCGACGACCGCAGCGTCGAAGGGGCTCGCATAGCCCTCGAGCATCTTCGAGCCGGCCGTCGACGGCATGCCGCGGGTGACGAAGATGTCCTTGTGGGCCACCGGCACGCCTTCGAGCGCGCCGCCTTCGCCACGCGCCAGGCGCTCGTCGCACTGCCGCGCCCGCTCGAGCGCGCCCTCGGCGTCGACGTGCAGGAAGGCGCCGAGCTCGCGCCCGGCCTCGATGCGCGCGAGGTGGACGCGCACGAGCTCCTCGCTCGAGTAGCGCCGCTCGCTCAAGCCCCGCGCCAGCGCGGCCACGCCGCCTTCGATGTCGGCCCTCATTCGATCACCCTGGGCACGAGGTACAGGCCGTCCTGCACCGCCGGCGCGCTCGCCTGGTTGGCCGCGCGCTCGTCGCGCTCGCTCACCACGTCCTCGCGCAGCCGCAGCGCCACCTCCTGCACCGCCGCCAGCGGCGTGTACAGCGGCTCGACGCCGCGCGTGTCGACCGCGCTCATCTGCTCGACGATGCGAAAGAAGCCGTTCAACTGTTCGAGCATCGCCGCCTCTTCGGCGGCCGAAAGCTCCAGCCGCGCCAGTTGGGCCATGCGGCTCACGTCGTCTCGGGTCAGGGCCATATCGGGTTCATCGGCGCGGTGCGGCCGGCAACGCAGTCGGGCAGCGCGTCCTGCGCAAGGTCCGGCACAAGGTCTTGCAAATCGATCCTGCAAATCCCGCCGCAAGTGCGGCCGCAAGCGCCCTTGCAAACTGAAACGCCTTGGGCCCGCGGGGCGCGCCCGGACGGCGGATTCGAGGGGTGGTTACGGTATTATCCCCGGTCACCCGTCGGCCCCGGGCGCTGCGCAAGCGCATGTCCTCGCGCAGCGCAGCGCCGCTGCTGGCCACCGCCCCGAATACCGCCCCTTCAGGCCCCGACACCGCCCGGCCCGCGCGAGACTGTCGCTGCCCCTGCCTGCCCATGTTCGAATCCCTGCGTCGCTACTTTTCCACCGATCTGGCCATCGATCTCGGCACGGCCAATACGCTGATCTACGTGCGCGGCAAGGGCGTCGTGCTCGACGAGCCCTCGGTGGTCGCCATCCGCCACGAGGGCGGCCCGCAGGGCAAGAAGACGATCCAGGCGGTCGGCAAGGAGGCCAAGGCCATGCTCGGCAAGGTGCCGGGCAACATCGAGGCCATCCGCCCGATGAAGGACGGCGTGATCGCCGACTTCACCGTCACCGAGCAGATGCTCAAGCAGTTCATCAAGATCGTGCATCCGCGCTCGATCCTCAGGCCGAGCCCGCGCATCATCATCTGCGTGCCCTGCGGCTCGACGCAGGTCGAGCGGCGCGCGATCCGCGAATCGGCGCTCGGCGCCGGCGCCAGCGACGTCTATCTGATCGAGGAGCCGATGGCCGCCGCCATCGGCGCCGGGCTGCCGGTGTCGGAGGCCTCGGGCTCGATGGTCGTCGACATCGGCGGCGGCACCACCGAAGTCGGCGTGATCAGCCTGGGCGGCATCGTCTACAAGGGCTCGATCCGCGTCGGCGGCGACAAGTTCGACGAAGCCATCATCGGCTACATCCGCCGCAACTACGGCATGCTGATCGGCGAGCCGACCGCCGAATCCATCAAGAAGAACATCGGCAGCGCCTTCCCCGGCAGCGAGGTCAAGGAGATCGAAGTCAAGGGCCGCAACCTGAGCGAAGGCGTGCCGCGCAGCTTCACGATCAGCTCCAACGAGATCCTCGAGGCCCTGACCGATCCGCTCAACCAGATGGTGAGCGCGGTCAAGAACGCGCTCGAGCAGACGCCGCCCGAGCTCGGTGCCGACATCGCCGAGCGCGGCATGATGCTGACCGGCGGCGGGGCCCTGCTGCGCGACCTCGACCGCTTGCTGGCCGAGGAGACCGGGCTGCCGGTGCTGGTGGCCGAGGATCCGCTGACCTGCGTCGTGCGCGGCTGCGGCATCGCGCTCGAGCGCATGGAGCGGCTGCCGACGATCTTCACGTCGGAGTGAGCGCGCTGCAGCGCCGCAGGCCCGGCAGCGCACCCGACCCGTAGCGCCATGCCGCTCGGCACGCTCGACCGCACGCCGCCGCCGTTCTTCCGCCAGGGCGCGTCGGCGGCCACCAAGCTCGCGTTTTTCGCCGCGCTCGCGCTGTTCCTGATGGTCGCCGACGCGCGCTTCAAGCTCGTCACGCCGCTGCGCGCGGCGTTGGCCGTGGCGCTGCTGCCGGTGCAGCGGGTGCTGGCGGTGCCGCTGGAGCTGGTCGCCGGCGGCAGCGAGTATCTGCAGGGCCTGACCCAGGCGCTGGCCGGCGAGCGCGCGGCGCGCGCCGCGCTGGCGGCGCAGTCGGCCAAGCTGGCCAGCCTGGAACAGCAAGGCGCCGACAACCGGCACCTGCGCGCGCTGCTCGAGCTCGCGCCCCAGCTCGTCGTGCGCAGCACGCCGGCACAGGTGCTGTACGAAGCGGCCGATCCGTTCACGCGCAAGGTCATCATCGACGGCGGCGCGACGCAGGGCATCGAGAGCGGCGCGCCGGTGATCAACGAGCGAGGTGTGCTGGGCCAGGTGACGCGCGTCTACGCCCTCACCTCCGAGGTGACGCTGCTGGCCGACAAGGACGCGGCTATTCCCGTGATCAACGTGCGCACGCAGCAACGCGCGGCGGCCTTCGGCGGCGGGACGGGCGGCACGATGGAACTGCGCTTCACGTCGGCCAATGCCGACGTGCGCGTCGGCGATCAGCTGCAGACCGGCGGCCTGGACGGCGTCTACCCGGCCGGGCTGGCCGTGGCCACCGTGGCGAGCGTCGATCGCCGCGTCGAGTCGGGCTTTGCACGCATCGTGCTCACCCCGGCCGCGCAGCCCGACGGCGTGCGCTTCGTGCTCGTGCTCGCGCCGCTGGCCACGCAACTGCCGGCGCGCCCCGAGCCCGCCGATGCCGGCGCGCGCGACGAGGGTGCCGCCAAGAGTGCCGCCAAGAGTGCTACCAAGAGCACGACGCGCCGTGGCGGCAAGGCCGCGGCGTCCGGCGCCGCGGCGCGCGCACAGTGACGCGGGGCGGGCAGCGCGATGATCCTGCCGCGCGCCAGCGACCAGCTGCTGCTGCCGGTCAATCCGCTGTTCATCGCCGTCACGCTGCTCGCCGCCTTCGGCCTCGACCTGCTGCCGTTCGGCCGCGCGCCGGCACTGCCCGACTGGCTGGCGCTCACGCTGGTGTTCTGGAACGTGCACCAGCCGCGGCGTGTGGGCATCGGCTGGGCCTTCCTGTTCGGGCTCCTGCTGGACGTGCACCAGGGCGCGCTGCTCGGCCAGCACGCGCTCGGCTACACGCTGCTCAGCTTCGCCGCCATCGCCATCCACCGGCGGCTGCTGTGGTTCGGCCTCGCGCAGCAGGCGCTGCAGGTGGCGCCGCTGTTCTTCGCCATGCACCTGGTCGAGCTGGTGGTGCGCCTGGCCGCCGGCGGCATGTTTCCGGGCTGGTGGTTCCTGCTCGCCCCGCTGGCCGAGGCCGCGCTGTGGCCGCTCGCCGTCACGCTGCTGCTCGCGCCGCAGCGGCGCGCGCCCGACCCGGACGAGAATCGCCCCCTGTGAAGGCGGGGCCCGGCGCCGCATGACCGAACTGCGCGACATCGAACGCGAGCTCTCGCGCTTTCGCGGCCGGCTGCTGGCGGCGGCGCTGTTCGTGCTGCTGGCCTTCGCGCTCCTGGTGGCCCGGCTCGTGGTGCTGCAGGTGGCGCGCCACGACGAACTCGCCGAGCAGGCCGAAAGCAACCGCATCGCCGTGGTGCCGATCGTGCCCAACCGCGGCCTCATCGTCGACCGCCACGGCGTCGTCCTCGCCACCAACTACTCGGCCTACACGCTGGAGATCACGCCGGCGCGCATCGCGGGCGGCGCCGCCGCGCTCGATGGCCTGATCGACGAGCTGGCCAAGGTGGTGGAGATCCAGCCGCGCGACCGCAAGCGCTTCCGCCGGCTGCTCGACGAGAGCAAGAGCTTCGAGTCGCTGCCGATCCGCACCAAGCTCAGCGACGAGGAGGTGGCGCGCTTCACGGCGCAGCGCTTCCGCTTCGCCGGCGTCGAGGTCAAGGCGCGGCTCTTCCGCAACTACCCGCTCGGCGCCACCGGCAGCCACCTGCTCGGCTACATCGGCCGCATCAACCAGGCCGAGAAGCAGGCGATGGAGGACTGGACCGACGAGGACCAGGCCAACTACCGGGGCACCGACCACATCGGCAAGCTCGGCCTCGAACAGAGCTACGAGCGCGATCTGCACGGCAGCACCGGCGTCGAGCAGGTCGAGACCAGCGCCGGCGGACGCGCGATGCGCCGCCTGGCGAGCCAGCCGCCGACGCCGGGCAACACGCTCGAGCTGGCGATCGACATCAAGCTGCAGGCGCTCGTCGAGCGCCTGTACGGCAGCCGCCGCGGCGCGCTCGTCGCGCTCGACCCGCGCAGCGGCGAGATCCTGGCCTTCGTCAGCATGCCGACCTTCGACCCCAACCTGTTCGTCGACGGCATCGACGTCGACAGCTGGCGCGAGCTCAACGAATCGATCGACAAGCCGCTGCTCAACCGTGCGCTGCGCGGCACCTATCCGCCGGGCTCGACCTACAAGCCCTACCTGGCGCTGGCGGCGCTGGCCACCGGCAAGCGCACGCCGCAGCAGACGATCTTCGACCCCGGCTACTTCTGGTTCGGCAACCACAAGTTCCGCGACGACAAGGAGGGCGGGCACGGCAGCGTCGACATGTACCGCTCGATCGTGCAGAGCTGCGACACCTACTACTACATGCTCGCCAACGACCTCGGCGTCGACACCATGGCCGCGCAGGTGCGGCCGTTCGGCTTCGGCGAGCCGACCGGCATCGACGTCGAGGGCGAGGTGCGCGGCATCCTGCCTTCCACCGAGTGGAAGCGGCGCGCCTACCGCAAGCCCGAGCAGCAGCGCTGGTACGCCGGCGAGACGATCTCGCTGGGCATCGGCCAGGGCTACAACAGCTTCACCGTGCTGCAGATGGCCAACGCCATCGCGACACTGGCCGAAGGCGGCCGGCGCCATCGGCCGCATCTGGTCAAGGACGTGGTCGACCTGGTGGCCAACACGCGCCGCGCGATCGACGCCGAGCCGCTGGCGTCGGTGGCGATCCGGCCCGAGCAGCTCGAGGTGATCCGCAATGCGCTGGTCGGCGTCAACAGGGAAGGCACCTCGGCCGCGGCGTTCCGCGGCGCCGCTTACGTGAGCGCCGGCAAGACCGGCACGGCGCAGGTCGTCGGCATCAAGCAAAACGAGAAGTACAACGCCTCGCAGCTAGCCGAGCACCTGCTCGACCACGCGCTCTACATCGCCTACGCGCCGGCCGAGAACCCGCAGGTGGCGGTGGCGCTCGTCGTCGAGAACGCCGGCTTCGGCGCGCAATCGGCGGCACCGATCGCGCGGCGGGTGTTCGACTACGTGCTGCTCGGCCAGGTGCCGAGCGAGGACGACCTGGCCGCGGTCAGCGTCGGCAAGGCGACCGCGCCGATCGGCAGGCCGCGCGACGCCGCCGACTGGCCGCTGCCCGGCCAGCCGCCGCCGCAGGCGGCGGCGCGCCCGGCACCGCCGGCGAACCGGCTCGCCTCCGCGCGATGAACAGCGTCGTCTTCGAACGCCCCTCACTGCGCCAGCGGCTGGCGCCGGTGTTCGGCGGCTTCGACGGACCGCTCGCGCTGGCGGTGGCGCTGCTGGCGGCCATCAGCCTGGTGACGATGTACTCGGCCGGCTTCGACCAGGGCACGCGCTTCGCCGACCACGGCCGCAACATGGCGATCGCGCTGGTCGTGCTGTTCGTCGCCGCCCAGGTGTCGCCGCACAAGCTGCAACGACTGGCCGTGCCGCTGTATGTCGTCGGCGTGGTGCTGCTGGTGGCGACCGCGCTGCCCGCACTGGGCGTCACCAAGAAGGGCGCCACGCGCTGGCTCAACGTCGGCATCGTCATCCAGCCGAGCGAGGTCATGAAGATCGCGATGCCGCTGATGCTCGCCTGGTGGTTCCAGAAGCGCGAGGGCCAGTTGCGCGCGCTCGACTTCGTCGTCGCCGGCCTGCTGCTGCTGATGCCGGCGGCACTGATCATCAAGCAGCCCGACCTCGGCACCGCGCTGCTCGTGCTGGCCGCGGGCCTGTACGTGATCTTCTTCGCCGGCCTGTCGTGGCGGCTGGTGGTGCCGGCGCTGGTGCTGGCGGCCGCCGCCATCGTCACCCTCGTGCTCGCGCAGGACCGCCTGTGCGACCCCGACGTGCACTGGCCGCTGCTGCGCGAGTACCAGCGGCACCGCATCTGCACGCTGCTCGATCCGTCGACCGATCCGCTGGGCAAGGGCTTCCACATCATCCAGGGCATGATCGCCATCGGCTCGGGCGGCATCGGCGGCAAGGGCTTCATGCAGGGCACGCAGACGCACCTCGAATTCATCCCCGAGCACACCACCGACTTCATCTTCGCGGCCTTCGGCGAGGAGTTCGGTCTGGTCGGCGCGCTGGTCCTGATCGCCGCCTTCACCTTCCTGATCGTGCGCGGACTGATCATCGCCGCCGAGGCGCCGACCGTGTTCTCGCGGCTGCTGGCCGGCGCGGTGACGATGAGCTTCTTCACCTACGCCTTCGTCAACATGGGCATGGTGATCGGCATCCTGCCGGTGGTCGGCGTGCCGCTGCCGTTCGTGAGCTACGGCGGCACGGCGATGGTCTCGATCGGGCTCGGGCTCGGCATCCTGATGTCGATCGCACGCAGCAAGCGGCTGATGCAGTCCTAGGAGCGTGGGCGCCCGCCTTGCGCCGGCCTGCGCGGCGCAAGGCGGCCTACCCGGCCTACCCGACCCCCTCGCGCGGCAGCCTGACCGTGAACAGTGCGCCCGGCGGCGCGTCGGCGTCGCCGCCCGGCGGCCGCGCGTCGTCGACGACAACGCTGCCGCCATGGCGCTGCACGATCTCCTGCACGATGGCCAGGCCCAGGCCGCTGCCGTCGACCTGGGTCTCGGGCGATCGGTAAAAGGGCTGGAACACGCGCTCGCGCTCGACCGGCGCGATGCCGGGTCCGGTGTCCTCGACTTCGAGCACCACGTCGCGGCCCGACGCGTCGGGCACGACGCGCGCGGTGACGCTGCCGCCGGCGGGCGTGTACTGCAGCGCGTTGTCGACGAGGTTGCGCACGAGCTCGCCGAGCAGCACCGGCTCCGCCAGCAGCCGCGTCGCCGCGGCCCCGGGCGTGCCCTCGTCGGGGATGGCCGCCGGGCCTTCGTAGCCGAGGTCGATGCGGCGCTCGATGGCGCGCGGCACGAAGTCGCGCACCACGGCCCGCGTGACCGCGCCCAGGTCGACCCACTGGCGGCGCAGCTTCTCGCCGCTGTCCTCGGCGCGCGCCATCGCCAGCAGCTGGTTCACGGTGTGCGAGGCGCGCTGCGTCGAGCGCGCGATCTGCATCAGCGAGTGCTTCATCGCCGCTGCGTCGCCGCCGCCGCTGTCGATCTCGCGCGCCGCCAGCTCGGCCTGCATGCGCAGCCCGGCCAGCGGCGTCTTCAACTGGTGCGCCGCGTCGGCCAGGAAGTGGCGCTGCGCGGCGATCGACTTGTCCAGCCGCTCGAGCAAGTCGTTGATCGAGCGCACCAGCGGCGCCACCTCCTCGGGCACGCCGCGCTCGGGAATCGGCGACAGGTCGGTGCTCTCACGGCGGCGGATGCGGCGCTGCAGCTCCTCGAGCGGCCGAAAGCCGCGCGTGAGCGCCAGCCACACCAGCAGCACCGCCAGCGGCAGGATCAGGAACTGCGGCAGCAGCACGCCCTTGATGATCTCGGTGGCCAGGCGCTGGCGCCCCTCCAGCGTCTCGGCGATCTGCACCAGCGCGTCGCCATCGGCGGCCTCGGCGCCGCTGCCGAGCCACAGCCAGGCCACGCGCACGGGCGTGCCGCCGATCTCGTCGTCGCGCAACTGTACGACGCGCTCCGTCGCCGGACGGTCTTCGGGCACCGCGAGCCGCGCCTCACCCGCCAGCAGCTCGCCGCGACGGCCCAGCACCTGGAACCAGCGCTGCTCGTCGGCATCGCCGCCGAGCAGCATCAGTGCCGCCCGTTCGAGCTCGCCGCGCAGCGCCTCGGGCAACGCCGTCGACTTCGCGCCGCGCGGGATGGCCACGACCGCCAACGTCTGCACCTGTCGCGTGAGCTCGAGATCGAACGGCCGGTTGGCGATGTTCTGCGCCACGCCCCAGGTCAGCGCCAGGCTCATCGGCCACAGGAAGATGAGCGGCGCCAGCACCCAGTCGAGCAGTTCGCCGAACAGCGAGCGCGAATCGCTGGGCCGGTGCGTGAACGGCCCGGGCGCGGCTGCCGCTTCGTCGGTCGACGGCAGCGCGGCGGGCGCGTCGACCGAGGTCGCCTCGGACATCGGTCAGTGCCTTGCCGCCGCGCCGGCCGCCGTCGCGCCGACCGGGGCCGTCGACTGCGGCACGCGGCGGCGCGGCGCGGCGCAGCCGCCGCCGCGTGTCATGCGGCGCCGCTCAGGCCGCGATCTTCTCGAGGCAGTAGCCGAGGCCGCGCACGGTGGCGATGCGCACCGGTCCATGCTCGATCTTCTTGCGCAGGCGATGGATGTAGACCTCGATCGCATTGTTGCTGACCTCGTCGCCCCACTCGCACAGGCGCTCGACGAGCTGGTCCTTGCTCACCAGGCGCCCGGCGCGCTGCAGCAGCACCTCGAGCAGCGAGATCTCGCGCGCCGACAGCTCCACCATCTGGTCGTTCAGGTAGGCCACGCGCCCGGTGGCGTCGAAGGTCAGCGGTCCGTGCCTGAGCAGGCTCGACGCGGTGCCCAGGCCGCGGCGCATCAGCGCACGCACGCGCGCCTCGAGCTCCTGCAGCGAGAACGGCTTGGCCATGTAGTCGTCGGCGCCCAGGTCGAGCCCCTTGACGCGCTGCTCGACGCTGTCGGCGGCGGTGAGGATCAGCACCGGCACGCTCGAGCCGCGTCCGCGCAGCTTGCGCAGCACCTCGAAGCCGTGCAGGCGCGGCAGCCCGAGGTCGAGGATCAGCAGATCGAACTCGTGCGCGGCCATCGCGGCGTCGGCCTCGGTGCCCGAGGCCACCTGGTCGACCGCGTAACCGCTGGCGCGCAAGGTACGCAACAGACCGTCGGCCAGCACCTGGTCGTCTTCGGCGATGAGGATGCGCATGACGTGTCTTCCCCGGTGGGCCCCCGCGCGTGGCGCTGTGCGCGGGATTCTAGAAGCGCAGTCCCCCCGGCGGGGGCCCTCCGTTGGCGCTGTCCCTTCCCCCGAATGGGCTGTACAGATATCCAGCCTGTCGGCCATAATGCGCGCCGAGAGAATCGCCGTGCCACCCACCGCCCCAACCCCGCCAGGAGCCGCCATGGACGCCCCCGTCAAAGCCCTCAACACCGAAAAGGCCAAGGCGCTGCAAGCCGCGCTGGCGCAGATCGAAAAGCAGTTCGGCAAGGGCTCGATCATGCGTCTGGGCGAGGGCGAGAAGATCGACGACATCCAGGTCGTCTCCACCGGCTCGCTCGGCCTGGACATCGCGCTCGGCGTGGGCGGCTTGCCGCGCGGGCGCGTGGTCGAGATCTACGGCCCCGAGAGCTCGGGCAAGACCACGCTCACGCTGCAGGTCATCGCCGAGATGCAGAAGCTCGGCGGCACCTGCGCCTTCATCGACGCCGAGCACGCGCTCGACGTGCAGTACGCGTCCAAGCTCGGCGTCGACCTGCAGGAGCTGCTCATCAGCCAGCCCGACACCGGCGAGCAGGCGCTCGAGATCGTCGACGCGCTGGTGCGCTCGGGCTCGGTCGACCTGATCGTCGTCGACTCGGTGGCCGCGCTCACGCCCAAGGCCGAACTCGAAGGCGAGATGGGCGACTCGCTGCCCGGCCTGCAGGCGCGCCTGATGAGCCAGGCGCTGCGCAAGCTCACCGCGACCATCAAGAAGAGCAACTGCCTGGTCGTCTTCATCAACCAGATCCGCATGAAGATCGGCGTCATGTTCGGCAACCCCGAGACGACGACCGGCGGCAACGCGCTCAAGTTCTACTCGTCGGTGCGGCTGGACATCCGCCGTATCGGCAACATCAAGAAGGGCGACGAGGTCATCGGCAGCGAGACCAAGGTCAAGGTCGTCAAGAACAAGGTCGCTCCGCCGTTCAAGACCGCCGAGTTCGACATCCTGTACGGCGAAGGCATCAGCCGCGAGGGCGAGATCGTCGACATGGGCGTCGCGCACCGCATCGTCGACAAGAGCGGCGCCTGGTACGCCTACAACGGCGAGAAGATCGGCCAGGGCAAGGACAACGCGCGCGAGTTCCTGCGCAGCAACCCCGAGCTGGCGCGCGAGATCGAGAACAAGATCCGCGAGGCGGTGGGCATCGTCCCGATCGGGGGCGACGCAGGCGGCGCGAGCGAAGGCGAGTGACGCCAGGCGGTCCGGCCGCAGCCCCGGCCGCGAAGCGGTGGCCTTCGGCGCCCTCTCGCTGAAGGGCCGCGCCCTGCGCCATCTGGCGCGCCGCGAGCACTCGCGCGCCGAACTCGAGCGCAAGCTGCGCCCTTACGTCGAGGACGAGCCCGACGCGAGCGCCGCCGAGCAACTGTGCAAGGTGCTCGACGAACTCGCCGCGCGCGGGCTGCTCAGCGACGCGCGTGCCGCCGAGTCGGTGCTCGCCGGCGCCGGCCGGCGCCTGGGCAGCCGCCGCATTGCACAGACGCTGCAGGCCAAGGGGCTCGCTCCCGAACTCGCCCTGGACACGCTCGCCAAGGCGCGAGCGAGCGAGTTCGAGCGCGCCTGGGACGTCTGGCGCCGCCGGTTCGGCGCGGCGCCCGCCGATCTGGCCGAACGCGCGCGGCAATCGCGTTTCCTCGCCGGCCGCGGCTTCGACGGCGACCTGATCCGCCGCGTGCTGCGGCGGGCAGGCGATCGCGCGGACGACGAGTGATCGTTCGGCGCAGGCGCTTGGCGCCGCGCCCCGCACGCCAAGCCGGTGTAAGCCGAGCCGCGCAGTGCGCGTGCTAGATTCATGGGCGTTGCTGCCGCTGCCGGCGCCTGCCGGCAGCTTCGCGCGAACGAACGAGGAACCCCGATGAAGATCCACGAATACCAGGCCAAGGAACTGCTGCGCGCGCACGGCGTGCCGGTGCCGCGCGGCTACCCGGCCTTCGGCGTGCGCGAGGCGGTCGAGGCGGCGCAGAAGCTCGGCGGCAAGGTCTGGGTCGTCAAGGCCCAGATCCACGCCGGCGGCCGCGGCAAGGGCGGCGGCGTCAAGCTTGCCAGGAGCCTGGGCGAGGTCGAGCAGCTCGCCGGCCAGATCCTCGGCATGCAGTTGAAGACGCACCAGACCGGCCCCGAAGGCCAGAAGGTGCGCCGCCTGCTGGTCGAGGAAGGCGCCGACATCAAGAAGGAGTACTACGTCGCCGCGCTCACCGATCGCGCGACGCAGAAGGTGGCGCTGATGGCCAGCTCCGAGGGCGGCATGGACATCGAGGAGGTGGCGCACAGCACGCCGGAGAAGATCATCAAGGTCTTCGTCGACCCGCTGGCCGGCCTCAGCGACGCGCAGGCCGGCGAACTCGCCGCCGGCATCGGCGTGCCCGAGGCGAGCCGCGCCGAAGCCGCGGACGCCTTCAAGAAGCTCTACGCCTGCTACATGGCGAGCGACGCCAGCCTGGCCGAGATCAACCCGCTGATCCTCGAAGGCAACGGCCACATCAAGGCGCTCGACGCGAAGTTCAACTTCGACAGCAACGCGCTCTACCGCCACCCCGAGATCGTCGCCTACCGCGACCTCGACGAGGAGGACGCGGCAGAGATCGAGGCCAGCAAGTTCGACCTCAGCTACATCAGCCTGGACGGCAACATCGGCTGCCTGGTCAACGGTGCGGGCCTGGCGATGGCGACCATGGACACCATCAAGCTGTTCGGCGGCGAGCCGGCCAACTTCCTCGACGTCGGCGGCGGCGCCAGCGCCGAGAAGGTGACCGAGGCCTTCAAGATCATGCTGAGGAACGACAAGGTCAAGGGCATCCTCGTCAACATCTTCGGCGGCATCATGCGCTGCGACACCATCGCCGAAGGCGTGATCGCCGCGTGCAAGGCGGTCAAGCTGTCGATCCCGCTGGTAGTGCGCATGAAGGGCACGAACGAGGACGTCGGCAAGAGAATGCTGGCCGCGTCGGGCCTGCCCATCATCAGTGCCGACACCATGGCCGAAGCGGCGACCAAGATCGTCGCAGCTGTCAAGTGAGCGCGGAGCAATAGGACATGAGCATCCTCGTCGACAAGAACACCCGCGTCATCACGCAGGGCATCACCGGCAAGACCGGTCAGTTCCACACCAAGGGCTGCCAGGCCTACGCCAACGGCAAGGCCTGCTTCGTCGCCGGCGTCAACCCGAAGAAGGCCGGCGAGAGCTTCGAGGGCATTCCGATCTTCGCCAGCGTCAAGGACGCCAAGGCCGAGACCGGTGCCAACGTGAGCGTGATCTACGTGCCGCCGGCCGGCGCCGCCGATGCGATCTGGGAGGCGGTGCAGGCCGAACTCGACCTCGTGGTCTGCATCACCGAAGGCATCCCGATCAAGGACATGCTGATCGTGCGCAACAAGATGAAGGCCAAGGAGGCCGCCGGCGGCAAGAAGACGCTGCTGCTCGGGCCGAACTGCCCGGGCGTCATCACGCCCGACGAGATCAAGATCGGCATCATGCCGGGCCACATCCACAAGAAGGGACGTGTGGGCGTCGTCAGCCGCTCGGGCACGCTCACCTACGAGGCGGTGGCCCAGCTCACGGAATTGGGCATCGGCCAGAGCTCGGCGGTCGGCATCGGCGGCGACCCGATCAACGGCTTGAAGCACATCGACATCATGCAGGCCTTCAACGACGACCCCGAGACCGACGCCGTGATCATGATCGGCGAGATCGGCGGCCCCGACGAGGCCGACGCCGCGCGCTGGTGCAAGGCCAACATGAAAAAGCCCGTCGTCGGCTTCATCGCCGGCGTCACTGCGCCGCCGGGCAAGCGCATGGGACATGCCGGTGCGCTGATCTCGGGCGGTGCCGACACCGCCGACGCCAAGCTCGCGATCATGGAAGAGTGCGGCTTCAAGGTCACGCGCAACCCGAGCGAGATGGGGCGGATGCTCGCGGCGCTGCTCTAGGAGCGTGGGCGGCAAGCGTGGCGCGCACGGCGCGCGCCACACCCGTGCAGGCGCTCACCTGTCCGCGCCCTTGCTCATCGGCGCCGGCACGATCTTCGTCCCGTAGCTCGTCAGCTCGTCTGACGATGGCGTTCGGCCCGGCGCAGATCGAACTCCCCGACGGCCGCGTTTCCCGCAAATGCCGGCGGGCTACCGGCCCCGAGCCGCCGGGCCGAAGCTTGCGCAACCCTACACTTTCGGCTTTGCGCCGTACCGGTGCAGCGACGGCGCGGCGTGTGGAGAAGTCATGAATCGGTTCGCCGCGGCTGGCACAGGCAGCTGACATGTTCGAGTCTCTCGCCGCCCTCAGTGCGGCCGCGGTGCTGCAGATCGTCGCCATCGACATCCTGCTGGGCGGCGACAACGCCGTGGTCATCGCGCTGGCCTGCCGCAAGCTGCCGCCCGAGCAGCGGCGCCTGGGCATCTTGTGGGGGACCGCCGGCGCGATCGCGTTGCGCGTGGTGCTGGTCGTCTTCGCACTCGGGCTGCTGCGCATCCCCGGGCTCAAGTTGGTCGGTGCCGCGCTGCTGCTGTGGATCGGCGTCGGACTGCTCCTGGCCGAAGCGCACGAGGGACATGGCGACATCACCGCCAGCACGCGGCTGTGGGGCGCGGTGAAGACGGTGATCGTGGCCGACTTCGTGATGAGCCTGGACAACGTCGTCGCCATTGCCGGCGCCGCCGAGACCGCGGCACCGGGCCACCAGATGGCGCTCGTGATCTTCGGCCTCGCGCTGTCGGTTCCGATCATCGTCTGGGGCAGCCAGTTCGTGATCCGGCTGATGGAGCGCTGGCCCGTCATCGTCACCGCCGGCGGCATGCTGCTTGGCTGGATCGCCGGCACGATGGCCGTCTCCGATCCCGTGCTGCAGGGTGTGCTGCCGCCTCGAGCGGCGAGCGACGGTGCCGCGCAGGCCACCCTTGCGATGCCGTCGGGCACCTGGGTGCACTACGGCGTCGGCGTCGCCGGCGCCCTGCTGGTACTCGCGCTCGGCAGCGTGCTCGCGCGCCGCGCCGCCGGGCTGCGGGAGCGTCGCACGGCCGCGCAACGGCGCCGGTCCGACGCGTCGTCGGTGCCGCGACGCTGAGCCGGCATGATCGCCGCGTCCGGCCCCGGGCAGACCATCGCCGGCTGGCGGCTCGTGCGCCGACTGGGCCAGGGCGCACACGGCACGGTCCACGTCGCCGCGCGCATCGGCAGCGACGAAGCCTTCGCGCTCAAGCTCGTCGCGCTGCCTGCAGGCGACGCCACGGCACGCGAACAGTTCCTGCGCCAGGCCCGGGCCGTCGCCCGGCTCGCGCATGCGGACATCGTCGCCTTGCTCGACAGCGGCATCGACGGCACCATCGGCTGGCTGGCGATGGAACTCGTGCCCGGCACCGACCTCATGCGCTACACCGAGCCGGCACGTCTGCTGCCGGAACCTCTCGTGCTGCGCGTGGGCGAGCGCATCGCGCGCGCGCTTGCTCACGCGCACGCGCTGGGCTTCGTGCACCGCGACATCAAGCCGGCCAACGTGCTCGTGCACTGGCCGAGCGACACCGTCAAGCTCGCCGACCTGGGCCTCGCGCGTGCGAGCGATGCCGCTGCAACCCGTACCGGCGTGGTACCCGGCACGCCCGCCTACATGGCGCCGGAGCAGCTCACCGGCGCGCTGCCGGACGCGCGCGCCGATCTGTACGCGCTCGGCGTCACGCTGTACCAACTGCTCACCGGCCGCCTGCCGCATAACGCGACGACCATGGGCAGACTGCTCAGCAGCGTCGCGCAACACCCGGCGCCGCGACTGGCCGCGCTGCGGCCCGACCTGCCCGCAGCGCTGGACGAACTGCTGGCGCGCCTGCTCGAGCGCCAGCCCGCCAGGCGTGAAGCGCACGCCATCGCGACGGCCCAAGCCCTGCAGGCCGTTCGGCTTGCGATGGGCTCGCGCGTCGCGTGACGCATCCCGACGCGCAGCGGCGCCGCGACGTGACGCCTTGCTCGCTCCGCACGCCGAACGGCGCGGCGTTCCGAGGCACAATCATCGCCGCCCCGCGCCCCCACAGAGCCCAAGGTCTTCCCTGCCGTGCCCCTGACGATCGAGCTTCACGCCGCGGTGGACGTGGGTCGCTCGCGCAGCAACAACGAGGACTCGGCGGTGGTCGACGCCGACGTCGCGCTGGCGGTGCTCGCCGACGGCATGGGCGGCTACAACGCCGGCGAAGTGGCGAGCAACATGGCCACCTCGTTCGTCAAGACCGAGCTCGGCCGCTGGCTGCGCGAGGCGAGCAGCCAGGCCAGCGACGCCGACGTGCGGCGCGCGATGGACATCTGCGTCGACAACGCCAACCGCGCGATCTTCAACGCCGCCAACTCCAACCCGCAGTACGCCGGCATGGGAACGACGCTGGTGGTGGCGCTGTTTCGCGACGCGCGGCTCATGCTCGGCCACGTCGGGGACTCGCGCTGCTACCGGCTGCGCAGCGGGCGCATCCAGCAGATCACGCGTGACCATTCGTTGCTGCAGGAGCAGATCGATGCCGGCCTCATCACGCCGGAGCAGGCCGCCTTCTCTGCCAACAAGAACCTGGTGACGCGCGCCGTCGGCGTCGAGGACACGGTGCTGCTCGAGACGCACCAGCACGACGTGCTGGCGGGCGACCTCTACGTGCTGTGCAGCGACGGCCTGTCGGACATGGTCGACGAGGCCGGCCTCGCTCAGTTGCTGCAGGCCCACGCAGCGCTGCCCGAATGTGCACAAGCGCTCGTCGATGCCGCCAACGACGCAGGCGGAAAGGATAATATCTCGCTGGTTCTGGCCCGCGTGGGCGGCAGTGCGGGGGCGCCGGCGCGGCACTGGTGGCCGTTCAGGCGCTGAGTGTCGCCGAGCGCGCGCGGCACGCCGGGGCAGGCAAGAACAACGCGCAGTCCGCCGCGCACACCGGCGGCGGATCGTACGAGGGCAATCGGGGACACTCATGGGCAAGCTGGTCGTTTCGCTCGACGGTGTGGTCATCAAGGAAGTCCAGCTCACCAAGGACAAGACCACGCTCGGCCGGCGCCCGTACAACGACATCGTGATCGACAACCTCGCGGTGAGCGGCGAGCACGCCGTGCTGCAGATGGTGGGTGCCGACGTCTTCATCGAAGACTTGAACAGCACCAACGGCACCTACATCAACGGCAAGGCGATCAAGAAGCAGCTGCTGTCGCACAACGACACGGTCGAGATCGGCAAGTACAAGATCAAGTACCTGGTCGACGACTCGGGCGAGTACGAGAAGACCATGATCATGCGGCCGGGCAGCAACGCGCCGCCGCCGTTCGTTTCGGCCGGTCCGCTGTCCTCGGGCCATCCGCCGGCCGGCGGCAACTCGGGCTTCGGCGGCCTCGGCCACGCTCCCGCCGCCGCAGCCGCCCCGGCCGCGCTCATCAAGGTGCTCAACGGCGCCGCCGCAGGCCGAGAGGTCACGCTGACCAAGGTCGTCACCACCGTCGGCAAACCCGGCGTGCAGGTGGCGTCGATCACCAAGCGCCCCACCGGCTACGCCTTCGCCCATGTCGAAGGCGCGCAACGCCCGAGCGTCAACGGCGTGCCGCTGTCCGGCGACTCGGTGCCGCTGCGCAACGGCGACGTGATCGAGCTCGCCGGCACGCAGATGCAGTTCATCTTCCGCTAGGAGCGTGGGCGGCAGAAATCCAACCCCGCGCCGTGGCGAGTCGCGGTGCCGGGCAAGGCGCGCGCGAGGCGCGTGGTGCGTGCCACGCAACGAGCGTGCAAC
>JAGWTJ010000168.1 GCA_028869005.1 Burkholderiales bacterium
ACCTTCGGCCCGGTGGCGCCGGTGTTCCGCTTCGAGACCGAGGCCGAGGCGATCGCACTCGCCAACGCCACCGAGTTCGGCCTCGCGAGCTACTTCTACAGCCGCGACGTCGGCCGCATCTTCCGCGTCGCCGAGGCGCTCGAGTACGGCATGGTCGGCATCAACACCGGCCTCATCTCGACCGCCGAGGTGCCCTTCGGCGGCGTCAAGCAAAGCGGCATCGGCCGCGAAGGTGCGCACCAGGGCATCGACGAGTACCTGGAGACGAAGTACCTGTGCTTGGGCGATCTGACGAAGTGAGTGCGGCGCGCACGCACAATCTCGTCCCTCGTCCGAACTCGATCCACCCCCACCGCCCACGCACCATGAGCTTCCGTCGCCGCCTGACACTGCAAGCCCTTGCCACCCTGCTCGTCCCCGCGCTCGCGCGTGCGCAGCGCAAGCCTGCTGCGGAGGCGGCCGTTAGCGCGCCCTGGCCGACGCGGCCGGTGCGGCTGCTGGTCGGCTTTCCGGGCGGCTCGACGCCCGACATCTCGGCGCGGCTGCTGGCCGATCCGCTGGCCAAGGCGCTGGGCCAGCCGGTGATCGTCGAGAACCGCTCGGGCGCGAGCGGCAACATCGCCGCCGATCTGGTGGCCAAGGCCACCGACGACCACACGCTGGGCGTGCTGATCAACGGCAACCTCACGTCGGCGCCCATCCTCAACAAGGCGCTGCCCTACAAGCCCGATCGCGACTTCGTGCCGATCTCGCTGCTGACGAGCGCACCGCTGGTGCTGGTGGCGCCGGCCGGACTGCCTGCCGGCGCCGCCTTCTTCGCGGCCGGCCGCGCCGCCGGCGACAAGTGGAGCTACGGCTCGGTGGGCATCGGCTCGGTCGGGCACCTGGGCATGGAACTGTTGTTCAGCAAGACCGGGCTGAAGGCGGTGCACGTGCCGTACAACGGCAATCCGCAGGTGGTGACGGCACTCGTCAACGGACAGGTGCAACTGGCGCTGATGCCGCCGGGCATCGCGATGGCGCACGTGCAATCGGGCAAGCTGCGCGCGATCGGCTTGTCGATACCCGGCCGTAGCCCGCTCGTGCCCGAGGTGCCCTCGCTGGCCGAAGCCGGCGTGGTCGGCTTCGACCTCGACGTGTGGACCGCGCTGCTCGGCCCGGCGTCGCTGTCCAAGGCCGCGCTCGCCAGGCTCACGACGCTGGTGCCGCAGATCGTGCGCGGGTCCGAGACGCGTCAGAAGCTGTTCGCCGCCGGCTGGCAGGCGGTGGGCTCGGCGCCCGAGGGGCTCGCCGGCCGCGTTCGCAACGAGACGACCACGCTCGGCGCCATCATCGCCATGCGCGGCATCAAGATCCAGTAGCAGCCGTGCGGCTGCGCTGCCGCGACGCGAAGCTGCACGGTCTGCGCGAGCCGCGCACCATCGCACTGTCGTCGTCATGACTTCCACGCTGCCCGTCTTCGGCGAGTACGACGTGGTCGTGGTCGGCGGCGGACCGGCCGGCATCGCCGCCGGCGCGTGCGCGGCGCGCCACGGCGCGCGCACCTTGCTGGTCGAGCGCTACGGCTTCCTCGGCGGCATGGGCACCGCCGCCGGCGTGACCAACTTCGCGGGCCTCTATGGCCGCCGCGGCGCCGAGTTCGTGCCGCTGGTGCGCGGCGTCGTCGACGAGCTGCTCGGCCGCATCGACGCGCTCGGCGGGCTCAACACGCCGCAGCCCGGCCTGCGCGGCCGCATCCAGGTGCGCAGCTACGACGTGCACGCCTACAAGTGCGCGGCCGACGAGCTCGTGCTCGGCGCCGGCGCGGAGTTGCTGTTCCACGCCTGGGCCGGTGGCGTCGAGCTGGCCGGCGATCGGATCGTCGCGCTCGAGGTGCAGACCAAGGCCGGCCGCCGGCTCGTGCGCGCACGCTGCTTCGTCGACGCCAGCGGCGATGGCGACGTCGCCGCGCTGGCGGGCGTGCCGTACGAGCTGGGCGACGGCGCCGGCAGCGCGCTCTACCCGAGCACGATGTTCCGCATCGGCCAGGTCGATGCCGCGCGTGCGCTCGCCGCGGTGGGCGAGTTCGGCGCCATCGACGAGCGCATGCGCGCCGCTGCCGGGCGCTTTCGCTTCGCGCGGCGCGGTGCCATCCTGCGCCCGCAGCGCGATCCGAGCGAATGGCGCGCCAACGTCACGCAGCTCGCCGGCCCCGGCGGCGCCGCGCTCGACGCGCTCGATGCGCGCCAGCTCAGCGCCGGCGAGGTCGAGGGCCGGCGCCAGATCGTCGAGTACATGCGCTTCCTGCGCGCCGAGGTGCCGGGCTTCGAGCGCGCCACCATCGCCGAAATCGCGCCGCAGCTCGGCGTGCGCGAGACGCGCCGCGTGCGCGGCCTCTATGCGCTGGCGGCCGAGGACATCCTCGGCAGCACGCGCTTCGCCGACACGATCGGCTTCAACGCCTGGCCGATGGAACGCCACGTCGCCGGCAACGTCGAGTGGGCCTTCCCGCGCGACGACGAGCGCGCCTGGAACGGGCTGCCCTGGCGCATGCTGGTGCCGCAGCGCGTGCGCAACCTGCTCGTCGCCGGCCGCTGCGCCAGCATGACGCACGACGGCCAGAGCGCAGCGCGCGTGAGCGGTGCCTGCTTCGTGATGGGCCAGGCCGCCGGCACCGCGGCGGCGCACTGGCCGGACGCCATCGAGCACGTCGACGTGTCGCGGCTGCAGTCGCTGCTGCGCGCCGACGGCGCCTGCCTGGACGAACCCGGCTGAGCGCGCGCGGCCGCGGCCGCCGAGACGGACCTCGGCGGCGCAGGCCGTCGGCTCAGCCGCCTGCGCTCTCGGTGCGCGTGCCGTCGGCCAGCGTATGCACCTGCGGCCGCGTGTCGGCCGCGCGCAGCGACTGTACGGCGGCGTGCGCGCCGCGCATCAGCAGTCCGAGATCGCTGGCCACCGCCACGAAGTCGTAGCCGGCGGCGCGGTAGCGCGTCACCACCTCGGGCGTGCTGCCGAGCGTGCCGATCGGCTTGCCGACGGCACGCGCCCGCTCGGCGGCCTTGGCCATCGCGGCGAACACTGCCGGGTGCATCGGGTCGCCGCCGTGGCCCATGCTGCCCGACAGGTCGGCCGGACCCACGAACAACGCGTCCACGCCGGGCACGGCGGCAATCTCCTCGAGCCGCGCCAGAGCCGGCCCGCTCTCGAGCTGCACGACGACGCCGATGGAACGGTTGGCGGCGCGAAAGTGGTCCGGCACGGTGCCGTAGCGCGCGGCCCGGCTCATCGCCGTCATGCTGCGCACGCCCTCGGGCGGATGGCGCGTGGCGGCGACGGCGCGCGCGGCGTCCTCGGCGCATTGCACGCACGGCACCAGCAGCGTCTGCGCGCCGGCGTCGAGCACGCGCTTGATGGCCACCGGCTCGTTGGCCGGCACGCGCACCACCGGCAGCATGCGCGTGTTGCCCACCGCCTGCAGCAAGTTCACCAGCACCATCAGATCGAGCGGCGTGTGCTCCATGTCGAGCACGCCCCAGTCGAATCCGGAATGGCCGACGGCTTCGGCGACGATCGGGCTGGCGGAAACGATCCAGGTGCCGATCGGCGCGCGCGCGCCGTGGGCCTGCAGCATCAGACGGAACGGGTTCATCGGGGGCCTCGCGATCGCTGCGCCGCACGCCGGTACGCCGCGGCAGCCATCGTAGCGCGGCGCAATGGCGCGGCCGCGCGCGGCGCGCGTTGCGTTCGCGGCGACGCGCTTGCCGGCGCGCGTCAGGACGCGTCAGGACGCGTCGTCGTTGGCAGCGCCGCCGCGTCCGACCGGCAGCGTCGAGCTGCCGCCGCCGGACGTCGCCAGTCCCCCGGCCTGCGCCACCGCGCGCCGCAGCAGCGTCGCCGCGTCCTTGCCGTGATCGGGATAGATCGCCAGCCCGACCGACGCCGCCACCGTGCACGGCTGCCCGGCGACGACGACGGGCTGCTGCAGCGCGCGCGCCAGCTTGGCCGCCACGCGCTCGCCGTCGGCCTTGGACTCCAGATGCCCGAGCAGCACGCCGAACATCGCCGGCCCGATGGCGGCCACGACGTCGCTGGCGCGCAGCGCGCCGCGCAGCCGCACCGCCACCTTGCGCCGCAGCACGTTGGCGGCCTCGCCGCCCAGGCGCGCCGCGGCCTGTGCGTAGCCTTCGACGCGCAGCGCGATCAGCACCATCGCCGCCGGTTCGCGCTCGCGCAGCGCGACGAGCTGACTCATGTGTTCGAGCAGCTGCGTCTCGTGCGGCAGCCCGGTGGCGAGGTCGGTGGCATAGGCGGTGCGCGCGCTGCGCTCGACGCGCTTGCGCAGCACGGCGTGGCGCAACTGTCGCGCGAGCAAGTCCGCGTCGGCCGGCAGGCTGCCGACGACCACGGCCTGCACGCCCATCAGCAGCAGCTCGGTTTCGAGTCCGGCATCGGCATCGGCCGCGAGCACGACCACGGCGCTCGCGAACGCGGCCTGCGGCAAATCTGCCAGCGAGCGCAGCGCGGCGAGCTCGGTGCGCGTGCCCACCACGTACAGCACGCCGTCGTGGGCACCTGCCGCGCGCGCGTCGGCCGCCTCGGCCAGTGCGATGCCGGCAGCGGCCGCAAAGGCGCGCACCTGCGCCGCGACGGCGGCATCGGCAGCCGGCAGCAGCAGCGCGAGCGCAGCGGGCGAGTTCATCGCGGCGGCGTCATGCCGGCGTCACGCCGGTGACACGCCCGACACGACGGTCGCGCGGGCCGTCGACGTCAGCGGACGCAGGCCCGGCGCCGCCCACCGGTGCCAGCAGCGACGAAGCCCCGTGCGGGGCTTCGAAGGGATTCCTGGAGCGGGTGAAGGGAATCGAACCCTCGTATGAAGCTTGGGAAGCTGCCGTTCTGCCATTGAACTACACCCGCGCGCGGCCGCAGTGTAGCTTCAGCCCGCGCCGGTCATGGCCGCGGCCCTCGGCCTTGGGCGTTCAGCGGAACCAGATGTTCCACAACCCCACCACGACGTGCCCCCAGACCAGGATGTTGAAGCCGAACAGCGCGAACACGCGCGACACGTTCCACAGCACGCGCGCACGATCGGCGCAGGCCGGCTCGCCCGTCGCGGCGTACAGCCCCAGGTACAGCACCGACGGCACGAAAGTGCCGGCGATGAGCACGCCCATCACCCAGTAGAAGACCAGCATCGGGTTCATTATGGCGATCGACTCGACCGGGCCGAATCCCCAGAAGCGCGGAGCTGTGCCCGCCGCGGCAATTTGGCCGGCAAAGATGCGCGCCCGATGGCGCCTGTTCGCGCTCACGCGGGTCGCCGTTGCGGTTGCCGCACGCTGCATCGGCGACGACCGCCGATGCAGCGTGCCCCGTGCAGGGCGCGTCATCCACAATCGCCGCCCGATGGACAGCGCCGATCCGCCCCCCCGCCGCCCGGTGCGCAGCTACGTGCTGCGCGGCGGCCGCATGGGCTCGGGCCAGCAGCGTGCGCTGGCCGAACTCGGACCGCGCTTCGTGCTGCCCTACACGGCCAAGCCGGTCGACCTGGGCGCCGTGTTCGGCCGCAGCGCACCGCACATCGTCGAGATCGGCTTCGGCATGGGCGACGCCACCGCCGTCGTCGCGGCGGCGATGCCGCAGTGCGACTTCCTCGGCGTCGAAGTCCACGAGGCCGGCGTCGGCGCGCTGCTCAGGCGCATCGACGCCGGCGCCCTGACCAACCTGCGCATCGTGCGCCACGACGCGGTCGAAGTGCTGCGCGACATGATCGCGCCCGCAACGCTTGCCGGCATCCACCTGTGGTTTCCCGACCCCTGGCACAAGAAGCGCCACCACAAGCGCCGCCTCGTGCAGCCGGCCTTCGCGCAGCTCGCGGCGACGCGCCTCGCGCCGGGCGGCTACCTGCACTGCGCCACCGATTGGCAGCCCTACGGCGAGCAGATGCTCGCCGTGCTCGCCGCCGAGCCGCTGCTGGCCAATACCGCCGCCGCCTATGCGCCGCGGCCCGCATGGCGACCCGCGACCAAGTTCGAGCGCCGCGGTGTGGCGCTCGGACATGGCGTGTGGGACCTGCTGTTCAGGCGCCGCGGCGATGGCGATGGCGACCATGACTGCAACCGCGACCACGACAGCGGGCCGGCCGCCCCATCGTCGCGCTGAAGCGATGCCCCGATCGACGCCTTGATCGCCCTGCGCGTCGGCCATAGAATTACCGACCAGTCAGTCACTAAACGTTCGTCCGATGCCCCCCTCCGTGGTCGGTCGCCGCAGCGCGTCCCGCACCGTCGCTGCCGGCCGTGACCGGGCGCCCACGCGCCGACGGCGCAAGGAGGCGCGCCCGCAGGAACTGCTCGACGCAGCACTCGCGCTCTTCGTCGACAAGGGCTTTGCCGCCACCCGCACCGAGGAGGTGGCACAGCGCGCCGGCGTCTCCAAGGGCACGCTGTACCTGTACTACCCGAGCAAGGCCGAGCTGTTCAAGGCCGTGGTGCGGCGCACGCTCACGCACCTGATCGCCGAGGGTCAGGAGGCGGTGGCGCAGTACCAGGGCTCGAGCAGCGACCTGATCGCGGCGCTGATGAACGCCTGGTGGGAGCGCGTGGGCTGCACGCCGGCAGCGGGCATCCACAAGGTCATCCTGGCCGAAGTGCGCAACTTCCCCGAGCTGGCGCAGTTCTACGCCGACGAGGTGCTCGCCCCCGCCGATCGGCTGTTCAGCTCGGCCGTGCGGCGCGGCATCGAGCGCGGCGAGTTCCGCGCACTGCCGCTGCACGCAGCGGCGCATGCCTTGATGGCGCCCGTGATGTTCATGACCCTGCACCAGCATTCCATCGGCGCCTGCCATGTGCACGGCGCGCAGCCGCCGGATGCGCGCGCCTTGATGCGCACGCATCTGGACCTCGTGCTGCGCGGCCTCGAAGTGCGCGCCGCGGCGGGCGCTCGGACCAGCGCGCCCGCGCGCGCCGGAGCGCGTCCGTGAGCCCGGCGCGCTCGCGGCTGCTGCGCTGGGGCGTCGGGCTGCTGGTCGTCGCCGTGCTCGGCGCCGTCCTGGCGCGCACGGCCGCCGAGCGCCGCCGCGCGGCGGCATCGGCGGCGTCACCGGCCTCCGCCGCTTCGGCCGCACCGCAGGCGATCGAGCTCGCGCCGATCGACGTCGCCCGCGCCGAGACCACGTTGCTGACGCAGACGCTGGCGGTCTCGGGCAGCCTGCGCGCGGTACAAAGCGCCGTCGTCAAGGCCCGCGTCGCGGCCGAGGTGCGCCAGCTCGACGTGCGTGAAGGCGATCGCGTCGCCGCCGGCCAGTTGCTGGGACGCCTCGATGCCACCGAGTCCGACTGGCGGCTGCGTCAGGCCGAAGACCAGGCGCGCAGCGCGGAGGCGCAGCTCGACATCGCCACGCGCACGCTCGACAACAACAAGGCGCTGGTGGCGCAGGGCTTCATCTCCAAGAACGCGCTCGAGACCTCGGTCAGCAGCGAGGCCGCCGCGCGCGCCACGCTGCAGGCGGCGCGCGCCGCCGCCGAACTGGCGCGCAAGACGGTGCGCGACACCGAGATCCGCGCGCCGATCGCCGGCCTCGTCTCGCAGCGCCTCGTGCAGCCCGGCGAACGCGTGGCGGTGGACACGCGCCTCGTCGAGATCGTCGACCTCTCGCGCCTCGAGCTGGAGGCCGCCGTGGCGCCGGCCGACGTGCTGGCGCTGCGCGTCGGCCAGAGCGCCGGCGTCAGCGTCGACGGCCTGGCCGAGCCC
>JAGWTJ010000169.1 GCA_028869005.1 Burkholderiales bacterium
CCGGGGCGCTACGACCGCCCGCGCGGCTGCCTGCTCGCGCCGCGCTGCCGCTACGTGCAGCCGCGTTGCCGCGCCGAGCGGCCGGCGCTGGCGCAGGGGATGCGCTGCTTCTATCCGCTGGCGGCGGGATGACCGCCGCCGCCACCACCGAAGTCATGCGTGCCGAAGGCCTGGCGCGGCACTACCGCGTCGGCGGCGGCTGGCTGCGCAAGCCGGCGCTGGTGCGCGCGCTCGACGGCGTGTCGTTCACGCTCGCCGCCGGCCGCACGCTGGCGGTGGTGGGCGAGTCGGGCTGCGGCAAGAGCACGCTGGCGCGCCAACTCGTGCTGATCGAGCCGCCCAGCGCCGGCCGCCTCCTCGTCGACGGCGCCGATGCCGCGACGGCCAGCGGCGCGGCGCGCGGCGCGCTGCGCCGGCGCGTGCAGATGGTGTTCCAGAACCCCTACGCCGCGCTCAACCCGCGCGCCACGGTGGCGCGCGCGCTGGCCGAGCCGCTCGTCATCCACACGCGCCTGACGCGTGCCGAGCGTGACGAGCGCGTGGCCGCGATGCTGGCGCGCGTGGGCCTGCGGCCCGAGCATGCGGCACGCTATCCGCACATGTTCAGCGGCGGCCAGCGCCAGCGCATCGCCATCGCGCGCGCGATGATGCTTTCGCCCGGCATCGTCGTCGCCGACGAGCCCACGTCGGCGCTCGACGTGAGCATCCAGGCGCAGATCCTCAACCTGTTCATGGAACTGCAGGAGACGAGCGGCACGGCCTACGTCTTCGTCAGCCACAACCTCGCGGTGGTCGAGCACGTGGCCGACGATGTGATGGTGATGTATCTGGGCCGCGTCGCCGAGCAGGGCGCGAAAGACGAGGTGCTGCGTCACCCGTTGCACCCGTACACACAGGCGCTGCGGGCCGCCGCGCCCGTGCTGCGCCGTGCCGACCGACACCCGCGCCGGCCGCTCGCGGGCGAACTGCCGAGCCCGCTCGCGCCGCCCGCCGGCTGCGCCTTCCACACGCGCTGCCCGCGTGCCGCCGCGCGCTGCCGCGTCGAGACGCCGGCGCTGCGCGAGGTGGACGGGCCGGGCGGGCGGCAAGTGGCCTGCCACTTCGCGGAGCAGGAGTGAACGCGCACGCGGGCCTGGCCGCGGCCCTGCGCGACGCCGTGCGCGCGCTCGACTTCGGTGCTGGCGCCTATGGCGTGAACGGCGTGCACGGCGCGCACCCGAGCCTCGACCTCGCCGTCGCCGTGTTTGCGCGCGGCCGCACGCCGCTGTGGGCCAACGTGCTGTTCTCGCGCGAGCATCCCGAGGGCATCGTCGCCGACATCGACGACCATGCGCACGCCGTGCGCCGTATCCGCTTCGAGCGCGACCTGCAGGACGCCGGGGGGCGCTCCGTCGCATGGCTGCCGGGAGCCGACTGGTCGCGTCTGGTCTTCGCGCCGCTGTGGGGCGAAGGGCCGCTGCGCTTCGTCGCGCCCTACCCCGCGTCGCTGCTCAAGCTGATGGTGGCCGTCGGCGTGGGCCTGGCGGTCGACCGCGGCCGCTGCGCCTGGCCGGCCGATCTGGTCGAGCCGATGATCACGGTGAGCAGCAACGAAGCCACCGACGAAGCGGTGGCGCTGCTGCATCGCGTCGGCGCCGTTGCGCTGCTGCACGAAGCCTTTGCACGTTTCGGCCTGTCCACGCTCAGGCTCGACGACACCACGCCTGCCGGCGGCTGGCGCAACGCGCAGGGCGCGGGGGTGGGCCATATCCACATGACGGCCTGGGACACGGTGCGGCTGCTTTGGCTGCTCGACGACGGCGCGCCGAACGCGCCCTGGCTGGCGCCCGGCGTCGCGCCGCTGCTGCAGCCGGCCACGCGCGACGCGCTGCGCGGCGCGCTCGCGCGCCAGCAGTTGCACGAGATCCTGTCGTCGTCTTCGCTGGTCGGCGTGCCGGGCTGGGTCGAAGGCATTCCGGCACGCGCGCGTTTCGCGCACAAGACCGGCAGCACCGAGAGCTACGCGGCCGACGCCGGCATCGTCGAAGACGGCGATCTGCATTACATCGTCGCGCTGACGAGCAGCCTCGGCCGCCGCTGGGCGCCGCACCCGCGCTGCGCCACCACCTGGCGGCTGCCGGCACTGGGGGCGGCGGTGCATCGGATCGCCGCGCGAGCGTGACGATGCCTGCGCAGGGGCCGCGCCGCGGCTGGGCGCCGCGTCGGCCAGCGCCGGGCCGCGGGCCAGCGGCGTCGCGGGTTTCTACTGGCTTGTGTTCTGTGTATACCGTGTCCAGAATCCCGCTGCAGTTGTTCCCCGTCGTCCTGCCCGCTCCCCCTTGAATCTCGCGCTCAAGCCCGTCGAACGCCCGCTCGCCCTCGGCGAGCAGGTCTATCACTCGCTGCGCGCGTTGCTGCGCAGCGGCCAGATCGAGCATGGCCGGCCGTTGCAGGAGGTGCAGCTCGCCGAGCACCTGGGCGTCTCGCGCACGCCGGTGCGCCAGGCGATGACGCGGCTGGCGAGCGAAGGCATGCTGGTCTCGGACGGCCGCAGCTTCGTCGTGCCGCGGTTGGCGCGCCATGATGTGGACGAGATCTACGAGGTGCGCTTCCTGATCGAGCCGGCGGCGATCCGCAGCGTGGCCGCCGTCAGCGCCGACCCGGCCGTGCGCGCGCCGCTCGACGCCGCGCTGGCGGCGGCGGCGGCGGCGCACCGCGCCGGCGACGCGCCGGCGTTCGGCGAGGCGCACCAGCGCTTTCGCGCCGCCTGGCTCGCGCTGGTGCCGAACCGGCGCCTGGTGCGCGCCGTCGAACAGTACGCCGACCACATGCAGCACATCCGCGCGCTCACGCTGGGCAAGCCCCCGGTGCGTGCGATCGTGCTCGACGGCTACCGCCGCGTCGCCGCGGCGCTGGCCGCAGGCGACGGCGCCGCCGCCGCCGAGGCGATGACGGCGACGCTGGCCGAAGCCAAGCGCGCCTTCGTCGACGCGATGGAGCTCGCCGAGAGCTGAACGCGGCAGCGGCGATAGGACGCGAGACGACGCAAGAGGACGCGAGAGGACGCGCGCATGCACTATCAGGCTGAAATCCCCTACGGCGCCTACTGGAGCACGCCGTTCGCGCGCTGGCAGGGCAGCTTCGCGAATCTGCACTCGATCGAATTCGCGGCCCATGTGGCGCGCCAGGAACTGGCCCGGCGCCGCATCGATCCGCAGACGTTCGACTACGGCGTGCTCGGCTTGTCGGTGCCGCAGAAGCACTCGTTCTACGGGCTGCCGTGGCTCGCGGGCCTGGTCGGCGCCAAGCAGGCCGGCGGCCCGACGCTGATGCAGGCCTGCGCCACCGGCGTGCGCACGCTGCTGGCGGCGACGCAGGAGATCGAGGTCGGCATGGCGCAGGTGGCGTTGGTCGTCAACTGCGACCGCGTCTCCAACGGCCCGCACCTGTACTACCCCAACCCCCGCGGCCCGGGCGGCACCGGCGTCGCCGAGGACTGGGTGATGGACAACTTCGGCTTCGACCCGCTGGGCCGCCACTCGATGCTGCAGACGGCCGAGAACGTGGCCAAGAAGCACGGCTTCACGACCGCCGAGCAGCACGAGGTGGTGCTGCTGCGCGAGCAGCAGTACCGCGCCGCGCTGGCCGACGACAGCGCGTTCCTCAAGCGCTACATGACGCTGCCGTTCGAGGTGCCGGCGCCGGGCTACAAGAAGGCGGCCGGCACGCTGGCCGGCGACGAGGGCGTCTCGCAATCGACGCCCGAGGGGCTGGGCAAGTTGAAGCCGGTGATGGACGGCGGCAGTGTGACCTACGGCGCTCAGACGCATCCGGCCGACGGCAATGCCGCTCTCGTGGTCTGTACGCGCGAGCGTGCGCGCGAGCTGGCCACCAACCCGAAGATCGCCGTGCGTCTGCACGGCTTCGGCCTGGCGCGGGCGGCGCTGGCCTACATGCCCGAGTCGACGCTGCCGGCCGCCGAGCGCGCGCTGGCGCAGGCCGGACGCAGCATCGCGCAAATCGACGCCGTCAAGACGCACAACCCGTTCGCCGTCAACGACCTGTTCTTCGCCCGCCAGACCGGCGTCGCGCTGGACGCCATGAACCACTACGGCTGCTCGCTGGTGTGGGGCCATCCGCAGGCGCCGATGGGCACGCGCGCGATCATCGAGCTGATCGAGGAGCTGGCGTTGCGCGGTGGCGGCTTCGGCTTGTTCACCGGCTGCGCTGCCGGCGACACCGCGATGGCCGTGGTGCTCGAAGTGGGCGACGCTTAAGGCGCGGCGATGAACCTGTCGGACTGGATCGACGACCACGCCCGCCGCACGCCGCGCCAGACGGCGCTGCGCTTCGAGGGGCGCGATCTCGGCTACGACGAATTCGCTCAGCAGATCGCGCGCCTGGCCGCGGCGCTGGCGGCCAGCGGCGCGGGCCGCGGGCAGTGCGTGGCGTACCTGGGCCTGAACCGGCCCGAGGAGCTGGCGCTGCTGTTCGCCTGCGCGCGGCTCGGCGCCCTGTTCATGCCGCTCAACTGGCGGCTGGCCGGACCCGAGCAGATCGAACGGCTGGCCGATTGCCCGCCCGTCGTGCTGGTCGCCGAGGAGGCCTTCATCGAGCCGGTCGCGGCAGCGCTCGACGCACTGCCGCCGATGACCCGCGTGGCGATCGGTCAACTGCCTCAAACGACGGCAGGCTGGATCGGCTACGACGCACTGCTCGCGCGGGCAGGCACGGGCCAGGCACCGGCGCCGCTCGCGCCCGACCCCGCCACCGAGCTGCAGCAGCCGCTGCTCGTGTGCCACACGTCGGGCTCCACCGGCAAGCCCAAGGGCGTGCTGCTGACGCAGCAGGCGCTGGTGACCAACGCCGCGCACAGTGTCGCGATGCACGACATGACGGCCGCCGATCGCATCCTGACGACGCTGCCGCTGTTTCACGTCGGCGGCCTCAACAACCAGACGACGCCGGCGCTGCTGACCGGCGCCTCGGTCGTGCTGCACCCCAAGTTCGACCCGGTGGCGACTTTCGATGCCATCGAGCACGAGCGCATCACACTCACCGTGCTCGTGCCGACGCAGCTGACGATGATGATGGCGCTGCCGCGCTGGCGTACGGCGGACCTGTCCAGCCTGCGCATGATCAGCACCGGCTCGACCATCATCCCGCGTCACGTGATCGACGCCGTGCACGCGCGCGGCCTGCCGCTGGTGCCGATCTACGGACTCACCGAAACCTGCCCGATCGCCGCCTACCTGCGGCCCGAGGACGCCGTGCGCAAGGCCGGCTCCACCGGCAAGCCGGCGCCGCAGTGCGAACTGCGCATCGTCGACGCCGACGATCGCGAGGTCGCGCGCGGCGAGCGCGGCGAGATCGTGATGCGCGGCGCCAACGTGATGGCCGGCTACTGGAAGCAGCCCGAGGTGACGGCCAAGGCGCTCGCCGGCGGCTGGTTCCACAGCGGTGACATCGGGCACCTCGACGATGAGGGCTTCCTCTGGGTCGACGGCCGCGCCAAGGAGATGATCATCTCCGGCGGCGAGAACATCGCGCCGGCCGAGATCGAGAACGTGCTGCTCGAAAGCCCCGACGTCGCCGAAGCGGCCGTGGTCGGCCGGCCCGACGCGCACTGGGGCGAGGTGGCGGTGGCCGTCGTCGCACCCAAGGACGGGCACGAGGTCGACGCCGAGCGCCTGCTCACCGCGCTCGAAGGCCGCATCGCCCGCTACAAGCATCCGCGTCGGGTGCTGGTGGTCGCCCAGTTGCCCAAGACCGCACTGGGCAAGGTGCGCCGCGAGGAAGTGCGGCGGCTGGCGGCCGGCGAGCCGGACGGTTCGGCCACCGTGACGAGCGAGCAAGCGGACACGAACATGGAGCGCGGGCGATGAGCCTCAAGATCGGAATCGATGTCGGCGGCACCTTCACCGACTTCGTCGTCGTGCGCGACGGCGCGCCGCCGGCGATCCACAAGACGCTGTCGACGCCGGCCGATCCGTCGATCGCGGTCGTGCAGGGCCTCGAGGAGATCGCCGCCGCGCAGCAGCCGCCGATGACGCTGGCGGCGTTCGCGGCGAGCATCGACACGCTGGTGCACGGCACCACGGTGACCACCAACGCCACGCTCACGCACACCGGCGCCAAGTGCGCGCTGCTCACCACCGAGGGCGTGCGCGACGCGCTCGAGATGCGCCGCGGCATCCGCGAGGAGCAGTACAACAACCGCTACACCAACGTGAAGCCGCTGGTGCCGCGCTACCTGCGCGCCGGCATCCGCGGCCGGCTCGACCGCAACGGCCGCGAAGTGACGCCGCTCGACGTCGACGGCGTGCGCCGCGCGATCGAGCAGTTCAAGCGCGAGGGCGTGCAGGCGGTGGCGATCTGCTTCATGAACTCGTTCGCCAACCCGGCGCACGAGCAGGCCGCGGCCGAGCTCGTCAAGCGCGAGCTGCCGGGTGCCTACCTGTCGGTGTCGACCGACGTGCTGCCGTCGATCCGCTTCTACGAGCGCGTCAGCACGACGGCGCTCAATGCCTACGTCGGCCCCAAGCTGAACCACTACCTCGACCAGCTCGTCGGCCGCCTCGGCCAGGCCGGCTTCCAGGGCCTGCTGCTCATCATGCAGTCCAACGGCGGCGTCATCACACCGCAGCTGGCGCGCGACAAGGCGGCGCTGACGCTGCTGTCGGGCCCGGCGGGCGGACCGGGGGCGGGCCTGTTCTACGTGCGCGCGCACGGCCAGGACAAGTGCATCACCACCGACATGGGCGGCACCAGCTTCGAAGCCTCGGTGGCGGTGCGCGCGCCGATGGTCAAGAACGACGGCGAGATCGCGCGCCACAAGATCGCGCTGCCGATGCTCGACATCCACACCATCGGCGCCGGCGGCGGCTCGATCGGCTGGCTCGACGAGGGCGGCCTGCTGCGCGTCGGGCCGCAAAGCGCCGGGGCCGATCCGGGACCGGCCTGCTACGGCAAGGGCGGCACGCTGCCGACGACGACCGACGCCAACGTGGTGCTCGGTTACCTCGACCCGGCGTACTTCGCCGGCGGCCGCATGAAGCTCGACCTGGCCGCCGCGCGCCGCGCGATCGAGGAGCACATCGCGCGGCCGATGGGCCTCACGGTCGAGGAGGCAGCGGCCGGCATGTACCGCATCGCCTGCCACAACATGGCGCAGGGCGTGCGCGAGGTGACGATCAAGCGCGGCTTCGACCCGCGCGAGTTCCCCATCATCCCGGCCGGCGGCGCCGGGCCGATCCACGCCTGCCTGATCTGCGAGGAGCTCGAGATCCCGCTGCAGATCGTGCCGCGCGAGTCCTCGGTGCTGTGCGCCTTCGGCATGCTGATGAGCGAGTTGAAGCACGACTTCGTGCGCACCTTCGTCTCGCGGCTGGAGGCCGTCGACTGGCCGCGCCTGGCCGCGCTGGTCGACGAGATGCGCAAGGACGGCGAGCGCCAGCTCGTCGACGAACGCATCCCGGCCGAGCGCCGCCGTCACGAGCTGCGGCTGGACTGCCGCTACATCAAGCAGTACCACGAGGTGTCGGTGACGGTGCCGCGCGCGCTCGTCGAGAGGCGCGACGCGGCCGCCATCGCGGAGCTCTTCCACGCCGAGCACAACCGCCTGTTCGGCTACTCGCTGGCGCAGGAGGCGACGCCGGTGGAGATCATCAACGTGCGCGTGCAGGCGGTCGGCGTCACCGACAAGCCGCAGCCGCGCGAGGAGCCCT
>JAGWTJ010000009.1 GCA_028869005.1 Burkholderiales bacterium
TCGCCGGTGTCGGTGTCGCGGTATTCGTGGTCCTGGATCCAGTAGTCGGCGTAGGTGACGTAGCGGTCGAAGATGTTCTGGCCGTACTCGCTGTAGCTCTCGAGGTAGGCGGTCTGGATCTCCTTGCCGATGAACTCGGCGTAGCGCGGCGCCAGCAGCTCCTTGACGAAACCGGTGTACTTCTGCTCGAGATCCTTGGCGAACTGCTCGCGCTCGATCTGCTGCTCGAGCACGTACATCAGATGCACCGGGTTGGCGGCGATCTCGGCGCTGTCGAAGTTGAAGACCTTGGAGAGGATCTTGTAGGCGAAGCGCGTGCTGACGCCGGCCATGCCTTCGTCGACACCGGCGTAGTCGCGATACTCCTGGATGCTCTTGGCACGCGGATCGGTGTCCTTGAGGTTGTCGCCGTCGTAGACCAGCATCTTCGAGTACAGCGAGCTGTTCTCGGGCTCCTTGAGCCGCGTCAGGATCGCGAACTGCGCCATCATCTTCAGCGTGCCCGGCGCGCAGGTGGCCTCGGCCAGGCTCGAGTTGCGGATCAGCTTCTCGTAAATCTTGATCTCTTCGCTCACGCGCAGGCAGTACGGCACCTTGACGATGTAGATGCGGTCGAGGAAGGCCTCGTTGTTCTTGTTGTTGCGAAACGCCTTCCACTCGCTCTCGTTGCTGTGCGCCAGCACCACGCCGTCGAACGGGATCGCGCCGAAACCCTCGGTGCCCTTGAAGTTGCCCTCCTGCGTCGCGGTGAGCAGCGGGTGCAGCACCTTGATCGGCGCCTTGAACATCTCGACGAACTCGAGCAGGCCCTGGTTGGCCAGACACAGGCCGCCCGAGTAGCTGTAGGCGTCGGGGTCGTCCTGCGCGTAGGTCTCGAGCTTGCGGATGTCGACCTTGCCGGTGAGCGAGCTGATGTCCTGGTTGTTCTCGTCGCCGGGCTCGGTCTTGCTGATCGCGACCTGCCTGAGGATCGACGGGTAGCGCTTGACGACGCGGAACTTGCGGATGTCGCCGCCGAACTCGTCGAGCCGCTTGACCGCCCAGGGGCTCAGCACGCGAGTCAGGTAGCGGCGCGGGATGCCGTACTCGTTCTCGAGAATGGCGCCGTCCTCGTCGACGCCGAACAGGCCGAGCGGGCTTTCGTTGACCGGCGAGCCCTTGAGCGCGTAGAACGGCACCTGCTCCATCAACTGCTTGAGCCGCTCGGCGATCGAGCTCTTGCCGCCGCCCACCGGACCGAGCAGATAGAGGATCTGCTTCTTCTCCTCGAGCCCCTGCGCGCCGTGGCGGAAGTAGGCCACCACCTGCTCGATCGCATCTTCCATGCCGTAGAACTCGGCGAAGGCCGGGTAGACCTTGATCACCTTGTTGGCGAAGATGCGGCTCAGGCGCGGATCGTTGCGCGTGTCGATCGACTTGGGCTCGCCGATCGCCTTGAGCATGCGCTCGGCGGCGCTGGCGTAGGCCAGCGGATTGCGCTTGCATTCGGCGAGGTATTCCTCGAGCGAGAGCTCTTCCTCGCGCGTGCGCTCGTAGCGCGCGGCATAGTGGCTGATCACGTCCATGCGGACCTCCGGTGGCCAGCAGCGCCTGCGGTGCGGACGGCCCCGTCCGCATGCGCTCCTGGGAAGTTCTGATGAAGTCCCGGCTTCACGGGCCCGGGCGCCATCAGAGCTTTCCGGTCGGCCGCGCCACCCGCACGGGCGGCACCACGGCTCATGTTCAGGATGATCGATTCTGCGCGCAGCCGTTCCCGGAGAACAGCCGGGAACCGATGGCAATTCCACCGAAAGCGTGATCTGCGCGCCGGACCCGCCATCCTTGCCTGCGCTCGTCGCAGGCTCTCGCCTTACGGCCACAACGCGCGGGCTGCGCGGCGCGCCGACAGAGATCGCACGCTCCGGCAGGCGCTGGCGCATTGCAATGTGTGAGAGCATGCGCGCGATGAATCGAAACCTGCTGCTGCTGACCTTCTGTCAGGGCATGTTCCTCACCAACAACGTCACCTTCATCGCCATCAACGGCCTGGTCGGACTGGCACTCGCGCCGCGCGGCTGGATGGCCACGCTGCCGGTGATGGGATACGTGGTCGGTGGCGCGTTGAGCGCGCCGCTCGTCGCGCACATACAGCGGCGCCTCGGACGCAAGCGCTCGTTCCAGCTCGGACTCGTGGTGGCCGCACTCGCCGCCGCTTCGTGCGCGTGGGCGGCGTGGGCGCATCACTTCTGGTGGCTGGTCGGCTCGACGCTTTGCGCAGGCTTCTACAGTGCCAACGCGTCGCTGTACCGCTTCGCCGGACCCGAACTGGCCGCGCCCTCGTACAAGGAGAAGGCGATTTCGTGGGTGCTGGCCGGCGGCATCGTCGGCGCCTTCGTCGGTCCCAACCTGGCCAGCGCGACGCGCGACCTGCTGGCCGCGAAGTTCGTCGGCAGTTATCTCGCGCTGATAGTCGCTGCGCTGCTGTCGTTCGTGGCGCTGTCGTTCATCCGCTTTCCCGACCACCACGCGCCGGCGCCGGGCGATGCGAGCGGCCGGCCGCTCGCCGAGATCGTGCGCCAGCCGCTGTTCATCGTCGCCGTGGCCAGCGCAGCACTCGGCTACGGCGTGATGAACCTGCTGATGGCGGCCACGCCGATCGCGATG
Organism: Burkholderiales bacterium; assembly: GCA_028869005.1. Classification (GTDB taxonomy): domain Bacteria; phylum Pseudomonadota; class Gammaproteobacteria; order Burkholderiales; family Burkholderiaceae_C; genus Rubrivivax. The sequence continues at coordinate 2,644 of JAGWTJ010000009.1, forward strand.
CAGCAATGCAGCCACCCGTTCTCGAGCGCCGCACTGGTGCTCGAATGGCATGTGCTCGGCATGTTCGTGCCCAGCTTCTTCACCGGTCACCTGATCCGGCGCCTGGGCGCGCTCACGGTGATGTCGGCGGGCGTCGTTCTCGAGCTCGTGTGCGTGCTGGTCGCGCTGTCGGGCGTGGAACTGATGCACTTCCTGGCCGCCTTGTTCGCGCTCGGCGTCGGCTGGAACTTCCTCTACACCGGCGGCACGACGCTGCTGACCGCGGTCTACCGGCCCGAAGAGAAGAACAAGGTGCAAGGCGCGATGGACACCTGCGTGTACTCGACGATGGCGCTGACGTCGTTCTCGTCGGGCGCGCTGGTGACGACACAGGGCTGGCAATGGCTGAACCTCGGCTCGCTCGTACCGATCGCCGCCGTTTCGCTGGCGCTGCTGTGGCTGGCGGCGCTGCAACGACGAACGGGCGACCTGCGCACGGCACCCTGATCGGCGCACGCCCGGGGCGGTGCGGCTGCGTCAGGATTCGCCGGCGCCGAGCCGATCGAGCAGGCCCTCGAGTTCGTCCAGCGAATCGAAACGGATCACGATCTGGCCGGCCTGTCCGCGCGCCGTCTTGCGGCCAATGCGGATGTCGACCGCAGCCGCGAGGTGATCCGCGAGCCGCTCCTCGAGTCGCACCACGTCGCGCGAGCGGGCGGCGGCGGGCGCCGCCCTGCGGCCCGCGGCGCTTGGCGCGTCGCCGCGCAACTGGCGCGCCACCAGGGCTTCGGCCTCACGCACGCTGAGTTGCCTGGCGACCACCTGCTGCGCCGCCAGCACCTGCTGCGCCGCGGGCAGCGCCAGCAGCGCGCGCGCGTGCCCCATGTCGAGGTCGCCGGCCATCAGTTGCTGACGCACGGGCTCGGCCAGATTGAGCAGCCGCAGCAGGTTGCTCGCGGCGCTGCGCGAGCGGCCGACCGCCTGCGCCGCCTGCTCGTGCGTGAGCTTGAACTCGGCCACCAGGCGCTGCAGTCCCTGCGCCTCCTCCAGCGGGTTGAGGTCCTCGCGCTGGATGTTCTCGATCAGCGCCATCACCGCGGCCGACTCGTCGGGCACGTGCCGAACCAGCACCGGCACGCGTTCGAGTCCGGCCAGCGCCGCGGCGCGCACGCGGCGTTCGCCGGCGATGATCTCGTACTGGCCGCCCTCCACCGGACGCACCAGCACCGGCTGCATCACGCCCTGGCTGCGGATGCTCTCGGCCAGCTCGTACAGGGCGCCCTCGTCCATCCGGGTGCGCGGCTGGTACTTGCCCGGCCGGATGTGGGCGAGCGGCAGCTCCGTCGGCACACCGTCCGACGCCGCCGCGCCCACCGCGGGGCCGAGCAGCGCTTCGAGGCCGAGGCCCAGGCCCTTGGGTTTCTTGGTCGCCATCGGTCGATTGTGAGTCAGCGCGACGGGCTCGAGCGCTCGCGCCGCCGCGCGGCCGGAAACAGCAGTTCGCGCTCGAGATAGCGGCGCAGGCGCACCGTACGCGGCTCCATGCGGCCCGGTGCCGCAGCCAGCCGCTCGACCACCGAGTCGACGCGCAGCAGCACCCGGCCCCGGGCGTCGCGGCGCCAGCGGCCGGCGTGGCGCGCGGCAAGCACGTCGGACGCGTCGGCCGTGCGCAGCGCGCGCTGCAGGTCGCTGCCGTCGATCCACACGAAACGGCCGTCGTCCTCGACGTGCAGGCTCAGGCCTTCGAAGGCGTGGTGCCGCCCCGCCTCGTGGCGCCAGAGCAGTTCGCGCGCCTTGTCTTCGGCGGCATCGAGCAATCGCACGCCCAGACGCGGAGCGAAGTACGCGACCAAGCCCGCAACGAGCGCCAGCGCGCCCAGCAGCGGCAGACCGACGCCGAGGCGGTGCAGCAGGTACAGGCTGCCGGTGAGCAGCACGGCGAACACGAGGGCCCCGCGTGTGTAGCGCTTCATCCGGGCAGCGGCCTCCCTGCGACCTGCGGTGCGGCACCGGCGCCGTCGTCAGCGCCGATTCGTCTTCCTGACGTATGCTCGATACGCGCATTGTGGCGCCCGAGAGCTCACCCATGACTCACGCCGTGTTCGTCGACGGCCAGGAAGGCACGACCGGACTTCGCATCCACGAATACCTCGCGGCGCGACGCGACGTGGAAGTGCTGCGCATAGCCCCGGAACGACGCAAGGACGTTGCTGAGCGCGCGCGACTGCTCAACGCCGCCGACGTGGCCTTCCTGTGCCTGCCCGACGCTGCGGCGCGCGAGGCGGTGGCGCTGATCGATAACCCGAACACCTGCGTCATCGACGCGAGCACGGCGCACCGCACGCTGGCAGGCTGGACCTACGGGCTGCCCGAGCTGGCGCCGGGACAACGCGACGCGATCCGCCGCAGCAAGCGCATCGCCAATCCGGGTTGTCACGCGTCGTCGTTCATCCTGCTGCTGCGGCCGCTGGTCGACGCCGGCGTCGTGCCGGCGCGCGCCGCGGTGAGTGCGATGTCGATCACCGGCTACTCGGGTGGCGGCAGGAAGATGATCGAGCAGTACGACGCGCGGCCGCAGCCGGCACCGCTGGCCTCGCCGCGCCAATACGGCCTGACGATGACGCACAAGCACGTGCCGGAGATGATGGCGCACACGGGCCTCGAAATGGCGCCGATCCTGATGCCGGTGGTGGGCAACTTCTACAAAGGGCTCGCCGTCTCGGTGCCGCTCGACCTCGCCGGCCTCGGCACCACGGTCGAGGCCATCCAGCGCGTCTACGAGCAGCGCTACGCCGGCGAGCGCTTCGTGCGCGTGATGCCGCTGCGCGATGCGGCCACGCTCGAGGGCGGCTACTTCGACGTGCAGGGCTGCAACGACACCAATCGCGTGGACCTCTTCGTCTTCGGCGACGACACGCGCGCCGTGCTGATCGCCCGCCTGGACAACCTCGGTAAGGGTGCCAGCGGCGCGGCCGTGCAGGCGATGAACGTCCATCTCGGCGTGCCGGAGGCGCTGGGGCTGTAGCCTCGGCGCTGGGCCGCGGATCGCTCCGCAGGTTGTCAGGGCACGCCCTTCGGCACGCGATAGTGGTAATCGTAGCCGTCGGCGAAGCCCAGGCGCTCGTAGATCCGCCGTGCCGGCGAGTTGGAAGCACTCACTTGAAGATACGCGATCTCTGCGCCTTCATTGAGTAAAATTGAAAGCATGCGCTCACATAATAGCGTTGCCAGCCCGACACCGCGCTGTGCCGGCGCGGTGAAGACGTCGTAGATGCCGACCAGCGCGCCTTCACGGGCGAACTGCCCGCAGGCTCTGACCGTGCCGCTTTCGGCATCGACAAAGGCGTAGCCGCGGTACGGCGTGGGTGACAGGCGCAGCCGCTCGGCGTGCGCCGCGCGCTCGACGGCACTCGATCCGCGCAGCGCACCGACCGCGTCGGCGAACGTCGCCGCGTCGAGCGGTATCCAGCGCAGGCCGGCAGGGTCGGGCCGCACAGGCTGCGCGTCGCGGGCGGCGGACGCCGCGCGGACCATGACATGCGTGTCCTCGATCGCGCTCCACCCCTCGGCCTCCAGATGGGCGTCGAGCCGCGCCGGCATCGAGAACGGCGTGATGCGCGCGTGCATCGGCAGCCCGGCCTCCCGATAGACGTCGGCGGCCAGCGCCAACTTGACGTCGATCGGCAGTCGCCCCGCCGCCACCGCGTTGATCGAGCGCGCCCGTCGCGCCTTGCCCGGCGAGAAGCGCACCAGCCAGCCGTCGATCCAGCGCTGCTGGGGCGGCGCGCTCGCGTTCAGCGACGCGTCTTCGATGCGCGACAGCAGCGTCGAATCGAAGCGCTCAGCCAAGACGTGCTGCCATCTCGCGCGCGAACTCGACGAAGGCCTGTGCGCCCTTGGAGGTCGGGTCGAACACCACGCCGGGCTGGCCATAGCTCGGCGCCTCGGCCAGGCGCACATTGCGCGGGATCACGGTGTCGAACACCTTGCCGCCGAAGTGCGCCTTGAGTTGCTCGCTGACCTGCTGCTGCAGCGTGATGCGCGGATCGAACATGACGCGCAGCAGACCGATGATCTGCAACTCGGGGTTCAGGTTGGCGTGCACCTGCCTGATCGTGTTCACGAGGTCCGACAGGCCTTCGAGCGCGAAGTACTCACACTGCATCGGCACGATCACGCCGTGCGCTGCCACCAGCCCGTTGAGCGTCAGCAGGCTCAGGCTGGGCGGGCAGTCGATCAGCACGAAATCGTAGTCGTCGCACACGACGGCGAGCGCCTGCCGCAGGCGTCGCTCCCGATGCTCCAGTTCGACCAGTTCGACCTCGGCCCCGGCCAGTTCTCGATTGGCGCCGACGACGTCGTAGCCGCCCTTGTCACTGCGCCGACGCGCTTCGGCGATGCCGGCCGACTCGAGCAACACGTCGTAGACCCCGAAGTCGAGCTGCCGCTTGTCGACGCCCGAGCCCATCGTGGCGTTGCCCTGCGGGTCGAGGTCGACCACCAGCACCCGCCGGCCCAGCTGCGCAAGTCCGGCCGCCAGGTTCACCGTCGTCGTGGTCTTGCCGACGCCGCCCTTCTGGTTGGCGACGCAGAAGATGCGCATGCCGCCGGCGCGGTTCACGGCGCACCCGGCCGGGTCGGCGGCGACGAAGGCGCGAAGTCTGGGAGGAATGGCACGGGCGGGGTAAGCGTGACTAAGGGCGTGATGGATGCATCGCAGCGCTATGGCGGCGGCCGAGGCCGCGAGGGTATCGCAAGAAGCGCGCTGGCCCGCTGGGAGCTCACCCGGCGCGCGCTGGAGCGTTGTCCCGACGCCGCATCCAGACCAGGCAACGCTGCGCCGCCAGTCCCGGCACGGCCAGCGGTTCCACGTGGAACACGCTGACGTCGGGCGGCAATTCAGCGATCTCGTCGGCCGGCGCGCGCCCTTTCATCGCCAGCCAGACGCCGCCCGGAGCCAGCAGGTGCGCCGTCCAGCGCACGAGGTCGGGGAGGCTGGCGAATGCGCGCGCCGTGATCAGGTCGAACTTAGGCGCCTGGAGCGCCTCGACGCGCGCCTGTTCGGCATGCAGGTTCGGCAGCGGCAGCGCGCCGGCGACTTGCCGCAGGAACGCGGCCTTCTTGGCCACCGCGTCGACACAGGTCACGTCCCAGCCGGGCCGCATGATGGCGATGACGACGCCCGGCAGTCCGCCGCCGCTGCCGACGTCGAGCAGCCGACCGCCGCCGGCATGGCGTTCCAGCGCCGGCACGATCGCCAGGCAGTCGGCCAGATGCTGGGACAGCATCGCGGCACGGTCACGCACCGCCGTCAGGTTGTAGGCGGCGTTCCAGCGCTCGAGCAGATCGAGATAAGCCAGGAGGGCGCCGATCTGCGCGTCGCTCGGCGCCAGGCCGAGTTGGCGCGTCCACGCGGCCAGCGTCTCGCGCTCGACGGCCGAGCGCTGATTCAAGCGGCCTCGTCGTGCGGCGCAACCGACGTGGTCGGAGCAGTCGCCGCGTCCGTCGCGAAACTCCCGAGACGCCGCTTCTTCAGATGCACCAGCAGCAGCGAGACCGCCGCCGGGGTCACGCCGGAGATGCGTGCCGCCTGGCCGAGCGTCTGCGGACGGTGGCGCGCGAGCTTCTGCCGCACCTCGTACGACAGCGCCGTCACCTGCTCGTAGTCGAGTTCGTCGGGCAGCCGCAGGTGCTCGAGGGCCGCGCTGCGCTCCACCTCGCCCTGCTGCCTGCCGATGTAGCCAGCGTACTTGAGGGCGATCTCGCACTGCTCGATGACCTCGTCGGCCTCGCGAACGCCCCACTCCGCACGCCGGGTTTCACGTGAAACACCGGTACCCGCGCCGGCTGCGGCGGCAGCGGCAGCCGCCTCGTCGTAGCCGATGCCCGGCCGGCGCATCAGCTCGGCCAGGTGATATTCATGCTCGATGGCCTTGCCGAGCGTCCGTTCGGCGGCGTCAGCGGCCAGCGTCGCCGGCCGCACCCAGGTGCTGCGCAGCCGCTGCAATTCGCGCTCGATGCGCTCGCGCTTGGTCTCGAACACGGCCCAGCGACGGTCGTCGACCAGACCGAGCTCGCGCCCGATGGCCGTCAGCCGCAGGTCGGCGTTGTCCTCGCGCAACTGCAGCCGGTACTCGGCGCGGCTGGTGAACATGCGGTACGGCTCGGTGACACCGCGCGTCACCAGGTCGTCGACCAGTACGCCCAGATACGCCTGGTCGCGGCGCGGCAGCCAGGCCTCGCGGCCCTGCACGTGCAGCGCCGCATTGGCGCCCGCGAACAGCCCCTGTGCCGCCGCTTCCTCGTAGCCCGTGGTGCCGTTGATCTGGCCGGCGAAGTACAGGCCCCGGATCGCCCGCGTCTGGAAACCGGCCTGCAGCGCACGCGGATCGAAGTAGTCGTACTCGATCGCGTAGCCCGGCCGCACGATGTGCGCGCTCTGCAGCCCCGGCATCGAGCGCACGACGGCGATCTGCACATCGAACGGCAACGAGGTCGAGATGCCGTTCGGATAGACCTCGTGCGTGCTCAGTCCTTCGGGCTCGAGAAAGACCTGGTGGCTGGTCTTGTCGGCGAAGCGGTGCACCTTGTCTTCGATGCTCGGGCAGTAGCGCGGCCCCACGCCCTCGATGACTCCGGTGAACATCGGGCTGCGGTCGAGGCCGCGGCGAATGATCTCGTGCGTACGTTCGTCGGTGTGCGTGATCCAGCAAGGCACCTGACGCGGATGCTGCTCCGGCGCGCCGAGAAAACCGAACACCGGCACCGGATCCAGATCGCCCGGCTGCGCTTCGAGGCGGGTGAAATCGATCGTGCGTCCGTCCAGACGCGGCGGCGTACCGGTCTTCAGCCGTCCCTGGGGCAGCTTCAGCTCCTTGAGCCGCGCCGCCAGGGTCGCCGCCGGCGGATCGCCGGCGCGCCCGGCGCCGTAGCTCTGCAGGCCGACGTGAATGCGGCCATCGAGAAAGGTGCCGGCCGTCAGCACGACGGCGTCGGCGCGGAATTCGAGGCCGATCTGCGTCACCGCCCCGACGACGCGGTCGCCCTCGAGCAGCAAGTCGTCGACCGCCTGCTGGAACAGCCACAGCCCCGGCTGGCTCTCGAGCCGCCGACGGATCGCCGCCTTGTACAGGACGCGGTCGGCCTGCGCCCGTGTAGCCCGCACCGCCGGCCCCTTGCTGCCATTGAGGATGCGAAACTGGATGCCGGCCTCGTCGGCCGCCTCGGCCATCGCGCCACCCAGCGCGTCGACCTCCTTCACCAGATGGCCCTTGCCGATGCCGCCGATGCTCGGGTTGCAGCTCATCTGTCCGAGCGTCTCGATGTTGTGCGTCAACAGCAGCGTCGTGCAGCCCATGCGTGCCGCAGCCAGTGCGGCCTCGGTGCCGGCGTGGCCGCCGCCGACCACGATGACGTCGAATCGTTGGGGGTGTTGCATGGGGGCGACGATTCTACGAGGCTGGCGCGGCTCGCGCAGGCGCCGGGTCGCCCGTGAGTGCCGAAGTCATGCGTCGTTCGGCCCGCCGCGCGCCAGCGGCCGGCAAGCGACCCAGCCCGCGTGGAGTCCACTGAATTGCCTTCGCATGCACGAAAGCCTGCGCTTACTTTCGAACTGTGATCGTGGCCTGGGTATGCGCCGATTCGACCTCGCCGGCCCGGCCCGCGCACCCGCGTCACCGGCGTCACGCGCGCCGCTCCGCCGCGCCACTTGGCGTCGTCACACCGCTCGCGAATCCGCGCCCCGATCGCGGTCACCGATCCCGCCGCCGCAGGAGCGCACACTGCGCATCGACGGCGATCCTGCCGCGCCCCATCCGGGAGTCAACCATGCAAACCAACATCGGCAGCCTGAATCGGCTGGTCCGCGTGATCGTCGGCCTCGTGCTCATCGGCCTGACGCTGGCCGGAACGATCGGCGTCTGGGGGTGGATCGGCGTCGTGCCGCTGGTCACCGGCGCGGTGGGGTGGTGTCCCGCCTATCGCTTGCTGGGCATCCACGGCGGCGCGGCCAAGAAGACCTGAGTCGCTCGCGCCGGCCCCTCGGAGCGCCGGGAGCCGACCGCCCGGCGCCCAGCCGTCGGCGCCTAATGCATCGGCGCCTGCGACGGCACCGTGCGCAGATCCTGCGCGACGCGCCCGTCGTGCAGCGCCACCACGCGCGACGCGCTGGCGATGGTTTCCGGCCGATGGGCGACCACGATGCGCGTCAGCGCGAGTTGCCTCACAGCCTGGTTGACCGCGCGCTCGCGCTCCACGTCGAGCGAACTCGTCGCCTCGTCGAGCATCAGCACCGCCGGCTGCCGGTACAGCGCGCGCGCCAGCAGCACGCGCTGCCGCTGTCCGCCCGACAGCGCCGTGCCCATGTCGCCGATCAGCGTGTCGTAGCCCATCGGCATCGCCTCGATCTCGTCGTGCACCGCCGCCACGCCCGCCGCGCGCTCGATGCGGGCGCGGTCGGGAGTCGGGTCGAAGAAGGCGATGTTGTCGGCGATCGAACCCGAGAACAGCGGCTCGTCCTGCATCACGACGCCCACCGCGGCGCGCCAGGCGCGCACGCCGCGCCGCGCCAGCGGCTCGCCGCCCACCAGCACCTCGCCTTCGGTGGGCGCGCGGATGCCGAGCAGCAGCTTGAGCAGCGTCGTCTTGCCGCAGCCCGACGGTCCGACGATGGCCACCGACTCGCCCGGCTCGATGACGAGATTCACGCCGCGCAGCACATCGGGCTCGCCGTCGGCGTAGCGGAAGCTCACGTTGCGCAGCTCGATGCGCGGCGACGCGGTGATCGGCACGCCGCTGCCGCCTTCGGCTTCGGGCGCGGCCAGCACGATGTCGGCCAGCCGCTCGCCGTGCAGCTTGAGCATCTTCAGCTCGGCCACCTTGTCGACCAGCGAACTCACGCGCTGTGCGAAGGTCTCCTTCCACGCGAAGAACGCAAACAGCATGCCGACGCTGAAGCGGCCGTCGAGCACGAGCAACGCGCCCAGGCCGATCACCACCACGCGCTCCAGCCCGAACAGGCCGCGATGCAGCACCGAGAACATCAGTTCGAGGCGACGCGTCGCGATCTGCGCGTTCATCGTCTCGACCACCAGGCTGGCGAAGCGCGAGCTGCGCTCGGCCTGCGCCCCGAACAGCTTGATCGCCTGCACGCCGCGCAGCGACTCGAGGAAGTGGCTCGACTGCCGGGCCTCGAACACGAGCGCCTCCTCCGACGCCTCGCGCAGCGGCCGAAAGAACGCCCAGCGCAGTGCGCCGTAGGCTGCCACCGCCGCCAGCGCCACCGCGGTGAGGCGCAGGCTGTAGGCGAGCATCATCGCCAGCGTCAGCAGCACCAGTACGCCGTCGAGCAGCGCCTCGACGAAGCTGGTCGTCAGCGTGCGCTGGATGTGCTGCACGGCGCCGAAGCGCGACCAGACATCGCCGACATGGCGCTTTTCGAACCAGGCCACCGGCAGCCGCAGGAGATGCACGAAGACGTTGACCAACCACTGCAGGTTGAGCGTGGCCGACATCACCAGCACCGCCCACGAGCGCGCCGCCGCGGTAACCACCTGCAGGACGACCAGCAGCGCGAAGCCGACGACCAGCGTGAACAGCAGGTCGCGATCGGCGCTCACCACCACGCCGTCGACCACCCACTGCATGAGAAACGGTCCGAGCAGAACGAAGGCTTCGAGCGCGAGCGCAAGCACGACGATCTGCGCCAGCGAACGCCGCCAGCCGCTGACCGGCCCCACCAGTTGCGAGAGCGTGATGCGCTGACGCTGCACTTCTGGCCGAAAGCCCGGAGCCGGCTGCAGCTCGAGCGCGACGCCGGTGAAGTGGCGCGAGAACTCCTCGCGCTTCATGCGCCGCGTGCCGCGCGCCGGGTCGTGGATCACGATCATCCCGCGCGAGACGCCGACGAGAACGACGAAATGGTTCAGGTCCCAGTGCAGGATGCAAGGCCGCTGCAACTGGTCGATCTCGTCGAGCTCGGCGCGCAGCGCGCGTGGCGCGAGGTCGAGCGCCTCGGCCATGCGCACCAGGTCGACCAGCGTCACGCCCTTGATCGACAGCGAGAAGCGCTGGCGCAGGCTCGGCAGGTCGGTGTCGTAGCCATGCGCCGAGGCCACCATCGCCAGGCAGGCCAGGCCGCATTCGGCGGCCTCGGTCTGCAGCACCAGCGGCACGCGGCGGCTGCCGATGCCCAGATGCAGCGCGTCGGCCAGGCCCATCAGGCCCCCACGGCGCCGCGGCTGCGCCAGGCCAGCAGCGGCTCGAACAGCCAGGCCACCAGCCGGCGCCGGTCGAGCAGCACGTCGGCCGTCAGGCGCATGCCGGCCGCCAGTGGCGTGGACTCGGCGTCGGCCCTCGCATCCAGAGCCAGCGTGATGCGAAAGAGCGGCTCGCCCGCTGCCGCCGCCGCGGCGCTGGTGGCCGGCAGCGCGAGCGCGGCAAGTTCACTCGGCGCCAGCGGCACGCGCGAGACCTCGACCACATGCGCCGGCCAATGGCCGAAGCGCTCGAATGGAAAGGCCTCGAAGCGCAGTTGCACCGGCATGCCGACGCGCACGAAGCCCACCGCGCTCGACGGCGCGTAGAGCTGGGCCTGCAGCCTGGCGCCGGACGGCACCAGACTGGCCAGCGCCGACGACGGCGAGACACTCTGTCCTGTCTCGGCCAATACCGCGCTGATCGTCCCGGACTGTGGCGCACGCACGACAATGCGACGCTCGCCCTGCTGCTCTGCGCTCTCGCGCCGCAGCCGCGCCAAGTCGCGCGTAATGCCGCCGACGGCGCTTTCGGCCAGCAGCGGCAACGTCTGGCGCTCGCCCTCGAGCTCGGCGCGCTCGCGCTCCAGCGCTGCGCGCTGCCGCGCCAGCGCCTGTTCGGCTACGCGCAGCCCGAGCAGTTCCTCGGTCTTGGACTGGACCTGCGCCTGCGAGATGAACTGCTGTGCCTCCAGCGACTTCAGCCGCGCCAGGGCGTCCTCGGCAAGCGTGCGGCGCTGGCGCTGCAAAGCCGCCTCGCCCTCGAGCTGCGTCGCCTCGCGCTCGAGCGCGGCCAGGCGGCGATCGAGCGCAGCACGACGCGCGTCGGCCAGCACCTGCTGCTGGCGCGCCGCATCGGCCAGGCTGCGGCTGCGCTCTTCGAGACTGCGCCGCACCTGCACCTCGTCGGCGTCGGCCAGTTGCGTGCGCTCGAGTCCCAACACGAACAGCACGTCGCCGCTGGCCACGGTCTGTCCTTCGGCCACATTGCGCTCGAGAACCGTCCCCGCCGCCGTCGGCACGAGGCGGATCAGGCCGCGGTCGGGCACCAGCACACCGGGGACCGTTGCGCGCCGCGTGTATTGGGCGATCGTCAGAAAAGCGATCGCGGCGGCGAGCGCGACGAGCACGCCGACGGTCAGCAAAGACAGCGAGAGCGGCCGCACCAACTGGACGCGGCCCAGCCAGGGCTGCGCCTGCGCCTCGAGCGCTTCGGGCCGGAATAGCGAGCGCGTCATCGGCCGGCCCAGACCCGACTCCGATCCAAAGCCGCAACAAACCGACGAACGACCACCGACGACGCGCTGGGATCCGGTGCGCGCCGCCGTCCTGTATTCAGACGTCTCCGCTCAGGAAGACGCAATGGAGGTCTCTTACCAGCCGCCCTTCGGCGACAGGGTGGCATTCCCGGCGGCTGCCCAGCCACCCTTCGGCGATCCGCCGCCACATACCGCCTCGAATTGCGCGGAATCTAGCGCAACCGGCCCACTTAACGGGCGCTGAGACGGGCGCTGATCCTGTGTGCGGACGAACCGAGTGATAACGCGATGGGCAAACTGACGCAGCATGGCAGGCTCTCCTCGGCAGCAATCGTGTGCGATATGCACGGACAAGCGCATTGGAGCTGTCGCCCATCCCGGCGTGTACTGTCATCTCTGACAGGGTACGCAACGGGGTGTTTCGGGCCGCCCAGGCGGCCGCTGCGGCCGGGGCCGCCGGCGCGTCAGTGGATCAGGCCGAGTCGCAGTGCCTTGAGCACCGCTTGGTGCTTGTTGGCGCAGCCGAGCTTATGGGTCGCCGAGCCGACGTGCAGGTTGGCGGTGCGCTCGGTGATCCCCATCATGGCGCCGACCTCCCACGCCGTTTTGCCTTCCATCGTCCAGCGCAGCGCTTCGGCTTCGCGCGGCGTGAGGGCCGGTCGCTCGGGCTGCTGCGCCGCTGGCAGCAGTAGCCGCATCGCGGCATCCTGCGCGAGCACCGCGAAGAGCTGCAGGTCGGCCACGATGCGCTGCAATTCCTCGGGGTTGTCAGGCAGAGCGCGGTCGCGGTCGACGCCGAGCATGAAGTGCCGCCCCTCAGGCATGTGCAGCGCCATCGCGATGCCGGTGCGGTAGCCGAAATGCGCCTGCTCCTCCCACAGGTCGCCCGCATCGTGGCAGAGATAGGTCTGCTGGTTCCAGATGATGGGCATCGTCTGTCGCCTGCAATGCTGCATCACCGGATCACGGCGATAGACGGAGGGGTTGCCGTAGGACTCCGAAAACGCCTGGGGCGTGTTGTCGACAGTGATGAACTCGCTGCGCCCCGGCGCACGGTCGATCACCGCCATCGCGGACACCGTCTCGAAGCCCAGGCGCTGCGTGAAGCGCACGACGTTGTCGCGGAAGTCCTCGCGACTCCGCGCCTTCAGTACCTCGTCGTATCCACCAGGGAGCATCGCGCTCCGGCCCCTAATTTGTCACAGAGCCCTGACAGGGTTGACAGTTCCCAACTGGCCCCATGGTGCCAAAAGATACTGCCATGACGCGCACCGCCAATTTTCTTCCCGATCCCGTCGTACCCCCGGTAACACCGTGGTCGTTGCGCGCGTGGCCGCCGCTATTGTGGCAGCTCGACGCTGCGACACGCGTGCGATTCCGCCACTTGGACACGCGCATCACCTTCGTCGGCGATGCCAGCAGCCCACCCGCCGGTCAGACCGTCTGGGCGACGCAGGGCGACGACGGCTCGGCCGGCATGGCCTGGGACTGGGTCGAGGTCACGCAAGGCATCGTCACCATGGCCGACCCGATGTCGGTCATCACCAACCTGCGGCTGCTGGGCGGCGAGGGCGAAGTGCTCACCGCCTACGCCGCAGCCCGCTACCTGAACGAATTCGTGCGTGCGCTGCCTTGGCAAAGCGAGGTTCACCGCGCGCTCCGTGGCCTGACGCACTGAACGCTCGCCGGCCGCCGCGGCGCATGCGGCGCCATTCGACCCTATCCCACCGCAGCCCGCCGCAGCCGCTGTGCGACGAACCCCAAAGCGAGCGCGGCGAGCAGTGCGCAACTCACCAGCGACGCCAGCAGCTCGGGCAGCGGCAGCGCCGCGCCTTCGAGCACGCGACTCATCAGCGTCATCTGCGCCAGCGCCGGCACCCACAGGTGCCACGGACGCTCGCCTTCCTGGTTGAACAGCGTGACCATCGGCGCCAGCGTCACCGCCAGCATGATCACGGTGGCATTGGCCTGCGCCTCCTTGACGCTCTTGCAGCGGATCGCCACCGCCATCAGCAGCGCGGCGACGGCGCCGGCCAGCGGCGCGAGCAGCGCGATGAACCAGGCGGCCTCGTGCACGCCGAAGCGAAACAGTGCCGCCAGCGTCTCGCTCCTCAGCAGCCACTGCCCCGGCAGGAAGCTCGCGCACGACAGCACCGCCACCAGCATCGCCACGCTGGCCACCGCCGCCCACTTGCCGAGAACGAGTGCCCATAGCGCCGCCGGATTCATCAGCAGCGGCTCGAGCGAACCGCGTTCGCGTTCGCCCGCGGTGCTGTCGAGGGCCGCGTTGAGCGCGCCGTAGAGCACTGCCATCAGCACGAAGAACGGCACCATCTTCGTGAGCTGCGCGGCACGCGCGCCGGCGTCGGCCAGGTCGCGTTCCTCGATGCGGATCGGCTCGGTCACGAGCGGCGCGACGCCGCGCAGCGCCAGCCGCAGCGTGGCCTGCTCCCGACTGAAGCCGCGCAGCAGCCGCAGCACGGCGGCATGGCCGGCCTGCGCACGCTGGTTGGAGCTGCTCGACACCACCGCCAGCAACGGCGGCTCGGCGCGCTGCAACCCGGCCTCGAAGTCGGCCGGCACCACCACCACCGGGTCGCCGAGCTGGCTCTTGCGCAGCTCGTCTTCGTAGTCGACGGGCGCCTTGCGCACGGTATAGGTCTGGCGCGCGATGTAGTTGGCCAGCGTCGGCGCATGCTCGATGCCGGCCACCACGACCTCGCGCGCCTCGGCGCGCTTCTCCATCGCGCCGACGAGCGAGGACAGCAGCAGCAGCACCAGCGGCCCCATCGCCACCGAGCTCAGCAGCACCGTCATCAGCGTGCGGCGGTCGCGCAGCGCGTCGACCAGTTCCTTGAGATAGACGATCCAGGCCGCCGCCATCACATCCGCCTCATGTCGCCGCACCCGCCGCCGCACTGGCCGCACCCGCCGCAACCCTGGCCGCCGCCGCACCGGCGCGCTCGTCGGCCGTGAAGGCCAGCCGCACGAAGGCGTCCTCGAAGTCGGCGCAGCCGGCGCGCTCGCACAGCGCCGCCACCGAGCCCTCGGCCACCGCACGGCCATGCGCGACGACCACCACCTGGTCGCACAGGCGCTCCACCTCCTGCATGATGTGCGTGGAGAACACGATGCACTTGCCTTCGTCGTCGCGCAGCCGGCGCAGCGCCTCGCGCAGCGAACGCGTGGCCAGCACGTCCAGGCCGTTGGTCGGCTCGTCGAGGACGATGTTCGGCGGATCGTGCACGAGCGCGCGCGCCAGCGCCGTCTTCATGCGCTCGCCCTGGCTGAAGCCCTCGGTGCGGCGGTCGAGCAGCGGCTGCAGCTCGAGCAGCGTCGCGAGCTGCTCGGCGCGCGCCTGGGCGGCGTCCTGCGCCAGGCCCTGCAGCCGGCCGTAGTAGACGATGTTCTCGCGCGCCGTCAGCCGCGGGTACAGGCCGCGCGCGTCGCTCAGCACGCCCATGCGCGCGAGCGCCGCGCGCGGACGGCTCGTGACGTCGATGCCGTCGACCTCGATGCGGCCGCGGTCGGGCGCGACGAGCGCGGCCACCGCGCGCAGCGCCGTCGTCTTGCCGGCGCCGTTCGGCCCGAGCAGCGCCGTGATGCGGCCATCGGCGGCGCGCAGGTCCAGCCCCGCCAGCGCATGCACCTCACGTGCCTTGCGGCCGCGCCCCTGCACGAAGCGCTTGGCCAGATCGCGCACGACGATCACCGGCGACCTCCCGCCGGGCTGCCGGGCGGCACGAAGACGCCCGGCCGCGGCATCGCACGCGCGCAGTCCGCGTCGATCGCCAGCGCCTGCGCATCATCCTCTGCGTCGATGAAGCGGAAGATCACGTCGCGCATGCACGGCAGCGCCAGCGTGCCGTGTCCGGCCGCAGGCACGACGACATGGCGCGCCTTCGGGCCGAGCGCGCGCGCCACCTGTTCGCCGTGGCGCGGCGGCGTCACCGGATCGGCGCCGCCCGACAGCACGAGCGTCGCGCTGGCCGTCGGCGCGATCGTGTAGAAGGCCGCCGGCACGGCGCCGCGCGGCCAGTCGGCGCACACGCGGCGGTACAGCCCGGCGAAGTCCTGCCCGAAGTCGGCCCCCGGCCGGTCGGTGGCGGCGGCCAACCGCGGCATGTCCTCCGAGCAGATGACCGAGAAGTGCATGCCTTCGGCCAGGCGCAGCGCGCGCGAGCCGCCGCCGGCGACCACGCTGGCCAGTCCGATCAGCGCGTCGAAGCGCCCGCGCGCTGCCTCGTCGATGGCCTCGGGCAGCGCGGCCGCGACCCAGGGCGCGTACAACGCCGAGCGCACGAGGCCAAGCACGAAGTCGCGGTCGATGGTGATGCGCTCGGCGGCGCCGGTCACGGGCTGCGTGACGCCGGCCTCGCGCGGCAGGGTGGCGAGCAGTCGCTCCCAGGCCGCGTGCAGGTCCCCATGGCGCTCGCGGCAGCGCGGCTCGGCACGGCAGGCGGCGAACATCGCGTCGAGCGCCGCCTGGTTGTCGGTCGAGAACGACGCCGGCAGCACCATGTCGGGCGGTGCCACGCCGTCGATCACGGTGCGACGCACGGCGCGCGGGAACTGACGCAGGTATTCGAGCGCCGCGCGCGTGCCGTAGCTGCCGCCGACCAGATCGATGCGCTCGGCACCGAGCGCGATGCGCACGGCATCGATGTCCTGCATCGCGACCCAGGTCGTGTACTGGCGCAGGTCGCCATAGGGGAGCTTTTGCAGCCCGACGCGGCAGTCGGCTAGGCGTGCCACCTGCCGCTGGCCGGACGCGGCCAGCGCCAGCGGCGCGGTCGCCGGCAGTTCGGGGCAGTACAGCGGCGCGCTCGCGCCCGTCCCGCGCTGGTCGACGAAGACGAGGTCGCGGCGATTGGCGAGTCGCCCGAGCAGACTCTCGACCGTGCCCGCCAGCGCGATCGCGCTCTGTCCCGGCCCTCCGGCGAAGAAGAACACCGGATCGGGCTTCTTCTGCCGCGCCAGCGCCGGCAGCACCGCGAAGTGCACGTCGATCTTCGCGCCGTCGGGCCGCGCCGGATCGAGCGCGCGGCGCACCTGAGCGCACAGCGCGCCATGCTCGACGCCCTCCAGCCGGCAAGGGGTGAGCGCCGCTGCAGGCTCGGCGCCGGACGCTGCAGCCGCGCCTGCCGCCGCGGCGGCAAGCACGGCGAGGCCGGCACGCAAGAGAGAGCGCGCACCACGCCACCCACCACGCCGCGGCGCCCGCGGCGTCCGCAGCACCCGCGCCGCAGGCGATGAAAACGACGCGCTCACCCGAGCATGCGCCGCAGCTCGCCGCTGGCGACGAGCCGCGCCAGATCGTCGGCGCCGCCGATCAGCATGCCCTTGACGAAGACCATCGGAAAGGTCGGCCAGCCACTCCACATCTTCAGCGCGTTGCGCCGGCGCCAGTCGCCGAAGTAGCTGCCGTATTCGAGGTAGTGGCAGGGCAGCCCGGCCTGTGCAAGCAGCCGCCGCGCCTTGCGCGGAAATGGGTTCATCGCCATGCCGACCACGACCACCGGGTGCGCGGCCACGGCCGCCTGCACTTCGTCGACCAGGTCGCGATGCAGACTGGCGACGCGCTCGCGGATCGCGGGATGCAGGCGGGATTCTTCGAGGATGGCGCGCGACATGATGCCCGGAGTGTAGGAGAGCAGGCGCTGCGGCCGGCGCCCGCTGCTTCGGCCGACAAGCCCTTCGAACGCCGCGTTCACCCTGTCGCAACGAGCGGATTTTGCCGCCCGCGTATCCTCCGCCGCTGGACCCACAGCCCTGGAGATCGCAATGAAGCTGTACTACAGCCCCGGCGCCTGCTCGCTCGCCCCGCACATCGTGATGCACGAAGCCGGCGTCGCGTTCCAGCCAGTGCTGGCCAGCACCAAGACCAAGAAGCTGGCCGACGGCACCGACTACCTCACGATCAACCCGCTCGGCTACGTGCCGCTGCTCGAGCTCGACGACGGCCAGCGCCTGCACGAATGCGCCGTCATCGTCCAGTACATCGCCGACCAGGCACCGGCCAAGAAGCTCATCCCCGCCGCCGGCACGATGGAGCGCTACCGCGCGCTGGAGTGGCTGAACTTCATCTCGAGCGAGATCCACAAGAGCTACTCGCCGCTGTTCAACGCCGCCATGCCCGAAGAGGGCAAGAAGGTCTATCGCGCGCGAGTGCTCGACCGCCTCAAGTGGGTCGACGCGCAGCTCGAAGGGCGCGACTACCTGATGGGCGCGCACTTCAGCGTGCCCGACGCGTACCTGTTCGTCGTCACGGGCTGGGGCAAGCATGTCGGCGTCGACATCTCCGGCTTCAAGCACCTGAGCGCCTTCATGGCGCGCATGGCGGCGCGGCCGGGGGTGCAGGCGGCCATGAAGACCGAGGGCCTGCTCAAGTAAGCAGGCGGGCCGCGCCGCCGCTCACGCCAGGTGCGCCGCCGCCAGCAGTTCCTTCGTGTAGCTCTGGCGCGGCGCAGCGAACAGCGCCTCGGCCTCGCCTTCTTCCACCAGGTCGCCGTCCTTCATGACGATCACGCGGTGCGACATCGCGCGCACCACGGCGAGGTCGTGGCTGATGAAGAGGTAGCTCAGCGCGTAGTGCTTCTGCAGCGTCGCCAGCAGCGCCAGCACCTGCTGCTGCACCGAGACGTCGAGCGCCGAGGTCGGCTCGTCGAGCACCAGCACCTCGGGCCGCAGCACCACCGCGCGCGCGATCGCGATGCGCTGTCGCTGGCCGCCGCTGAACTCGTGCGGATAGCGCTGCAGCACGCCGGCCACGCCGTGGCGCTCGGCCAGGCCGACCTCGTCGAGCATCTCGAGCACCAGCCGCTCGCGCTCGGCCGGCGCCAGCTCGGGCCGATGCAGCGCCAGCCCCTCGCCGACGATCTGGCCGATCGTCATGCGCGGACTCAGCGAGGCGAACGGATCCTGGAACACCACCTGCATGCGCCGCCGCATGCGTCGCAGCGCCTCGCGCGGCGCGTTGTCGATGCGCTCGCCTGCGAGCCGCACCGCGCCGCCGGCGAGCGGCTGCAGCGCGAGCAGCGCCATGCCGAGCGTGGTCTTGCCCGAACCCGACTCCCCGACGATGCCCAGCGTCTCGCCGCGGCGCAGCGTCAGCGTCGCTGCCTTCACCGCAGCGAACTGGCGCTTGCGAAAGAGTCCTTCGCTGAATGCGAAGGTCACGCCCACCGCTTCGGCCTGCAGCAGCGGCGGCGCGTCCTCGGGCAGCGGCTGCACGACGCGCACCGGACGGCTGGCGAGCAGCCGCTGCGTATAGCTGTGCTGCGGCCGCGCGAACACCTCGTCGGTGGCGCCGCTCTCGACCAGACGTCCCCTTTCCATCACGCCGACACGATGCGTGAAACGCCGCACCAGGTTCAGGTCGTGCGTGATGAACAGCAGCGCCATGCCCATCTCGGCCTGCAGTTCGTCGAGCAGCGCCAGGATCTGCGCCTGGATCGTGACGTCGAGCGCCGTCGTCGGCTCGTCGCACAGCAGCAGCCGCGGCCGGCAAGCCAGCGCCATCGCGATCATCGCGCGCTGGCGCTGGCCGCCCGAGAGCTGGTGCGGGTAGACGTCGACGCGCTTTGCGGGCTCGGGGATGCCGGTACGCGCCAGCAGCTCGATGGCGCGCGTGCGCGCCGCATTCGGCCGTATCGCCTCGTGCAGCTCGAGCACCTCGGCGATCTGGTTGCCGATCGTGTACAGCGGGTTGAGCGCCGTCATCGGCTCCTGGAAGATCATGCCGATGCGGCTGCCGCGGATGGCGCGCATCTGGCGCTCGGACTTGCGCACCAGGTCTTCGCCCTCGAAGCGGATCTCGCCGCTCGTCGTCGCCGCGTCCACCAGTCGCAGCACGGAGAGCGCGGTGATCGACTTGCCCGAACCCGATTCGCCGACCAGAGCGAACTTCTCGCCCGGCGCGATCGACAGCGACACGTCGTTCACCACCACGCTCGCGCCGAAGCGCACCGTGAGGTGGCGCACGTCGAGCAGCGGTGCTGCAGGCGCGGGGTCGCGGCCGGGTTCGAGGCGTGCATCGGCAGCCATCGTCCTCAACCCTTGCGCGTATCGAAGGCGTCGCGCAGCGCGTCGCCGATGAAGGTCAACAGCAGCATCGTCACCACCAGCACGACGAAGGTCGGCACGATGACCCACCACGAATCCAGGTTGTCCTTGCCGATCTTGAGCAGCTCGCCCAGCGACGGCACCGACGGCGGCACGCCCAGGCCGAGGAAGTCGAGCGAGGTCAGCGCCAGGATCGCACCGCTCATGCGAAACGGCAGGAAGGTGATCACCGGCGTCATCGAGTTGGGCAGCACGTGGCGCCGGATGATCTGGCCGTTGGACAGGCCCAGCGCGCGCGCCGCCTTCACGAACTCGAGACTGCGATTGCGCAGGAACTCGGCGCGCACGTAGTCCGACAGACCCATCCAGCCCCACAGCGACAGCAGCACCAGCAGCAGCAGCAGCGAAGGCTCGAAGATCGACGCGAAGATGATCAGCAGATAGAGCTCGGGCACCGAGCCCCAGATCTCGATCAGGCGCTGCAGCACGAGGTCGACGCGGCCGCCGAAGTAGCCCTGCAGCGCGCCCATCGCGATGCCGATCGCAGTGCCGACCACGGTGAGCGCAAGCGCAAACCAGATGCTGACGCGAAAGCCGTACAGCAGCCGCGCCAGCATGTCGCGGCCCTTGGAGTCGGTGCCGAGCCAGTTCGTCGCCGACGGCGGCGCCGGGTCGAGCGCCGGGCTGAAGTAGTCGATCGAGTTCGCCGAGTGCCGGTTGAAGGTCATCAGCGCCCAGTTGCCGGGCCGCGCCACGATCTGCGCGACGAGCGGGTCGGTCCAGTCGGCGGGCGTGCCGAAGTCGCCGCCGATGGCCTTCTCGCTCGGATTCGAGAACATCGGCGCGACCCAGCGGCCGTCGATGTGCGCGACGATGGGCCGGTCGTTGCTCAGCAGCTCGGCGCCGCTGGCCAGCACCAGCAGCACGGCCATGATCCACAGCGACAGGTAGCCAATGCGGTTGCGCCTGAAGCGCGCCCAGGCGCGCTGGTTGGGCGACATCGGCGCGGCGGCGGGCGCGGCTGTTGTCGCAACGGCGGCCGGAGGCTGCAGCACGGCACTCATGCGTCGGCCTTCACTCAGCGGCCGGCAGCGCCGAACTGCACGCGCGGATCGACCACCGTGTACAGCAGGTCCGACACCAGCTTGACGACGAGCGCGATCAGCGTGAACAGGTACAGCGACCCGAGCACGACCGGGTAGTCGCGCCGCACGATGCTGTCGAAGCTCAGCAGCCCGAGGCCGTCGAGCGAAAAGAGCGTCTCGATCAGCACCGCACCGGCGAAGAAGGCCCCGATGAAGGCCGCCGGAAACCCGGTCACCAGCGGGATCAGCGCATTGCGGAAGATGTGCTTGTAGAGCACGCGCCGCTCGCCCAGGCCCTTGGCACGCGCCACCAGCACGTACTGCTTGCGGATCTCCTCGACGAAGGTGTTCTTGGTCAGCAGCGTGATGGTGGCAAAGCTCTGGATCACCAGGCAGACGAGCGGCAGCGTCAGGTGCCAGAAGTAATCGGTGATCTTGTGCCAGGTCGACAGCTCGGCCCAGTTGTCGGAGGTCAGGCCACGCAGCGGGAACCACTCGACGAAGCTGCCGCCGGCGAACAGCACGATCAGCAGCACCCCGAGCACGAAGCCGGGGATCGCGTAGCCCAGCAGCACGAGGAGAGTGGTGGCGGTGTCGAAACGCGAGCCTTCGTGCACCGCCTTGGCCACGCCGAGCGGGATGCTGATGGCGTAGCTCACGAGGAAGGTCCACAGCCCGAGCGAGATCGACACCGGGAGCTTGTCCTTGATGAGCTGCCACACGGGCTTGTTCTGCATGAAGCTGCGCCCGAGGTCGAAGCGCGCGAAGTTGCCGAGCATCTCGAAGTAGCGCACGTACGCGGGCTTGTCGAAGCCGTACAGCTTCATCAGCTCCTCGCGCTGCTTCTTGTCCAGATCACGCCCGGCCTTGTAGCCGCCGCCCTCGCCGCCGGCGCCGCCGCCGGCGCTGGCGCGCGCCTCGGCCATGATCTGCTCGACCGGCCCGCCGGGAACGAACTGCATGACGACGAAGGTGACGGTCAGCACGCCCAGCAGCGTGGGCAGCATCAAGGCCACGCGCTTGAAGATGTAGCCCCACATGTGCGCTCAGCCCTTGTTCTGCGGTGCGGCGGCGGCGCCGCCGCGGCCGAGCGACTTGTCCCACCAGGTCCACAGCGGCCAGGGACCGAACTCGACGAAGCCGCTGATCAGCGTATCGGCCTGGAAATAGTCGGCCATCGTCTTCGGGATGCCGAACTTGTTCCAGTACGACAACGGCTCCTGTGCCGAGTACAGGTCGGGGATCGCCCAGAAGCTCCACATGATGACGCGGTCGAGCGCGCGCGTCGCGTTGCGCAGCTCGGCGAGCGTGCGCGCACGGTTCATCGCTTCGATCAGCGTGTCGACGGCGCGGCTCTTGACGCCACGGTAGTTGCCGTTGCCGGGCTCGTCGGCCGACTTGCTGCCCAACGAGGCGGCCAGGTCGGTGCCCTGCGGCAGCGTGAAGCGGCCCTCGACGATGGCCACCATGTCGAAGTCGTACTGGTCGAGGCGGCGCGCATAGAGCGCGAAGTCCACCACCCGCACGCGCATCTCGATGCCGAGCTTGTCGAGGTTGCGCTGCCAGTCGACGACGCTCGACGCGTTGGGCTGCAGGTACTCGAAGACGAAGGGCTCGCCCTTGGCGTTGCGGAGCCGGCCCGCGGCGTCGACCTTCCAGCCGGCCGCATCGAGCAGCGCGCGTGCCGCGAGCAGGTTGCGCCGCAGGCGGTTCGGGTCGGCGCCGGTGGTCGGCGCCACGTAGGCCGGGCCGAAGACGCGCGGCGGCAACTCGGCGCGAAACGGCTCGAGCAGCGCCAGCTCGGCCGCCGAGGGCAAGCCCTGGGCCGCGAACTCGGAGTTGTTGAACATGCTGTTGCAGCGCTTGAAGGTGTGCGTCTTGTTGTTCAGCGTGTCGAAGTCGTAGGTGTAGACCAGCGCCTCGCGCACCCGCATGTCGTGGAAGATCGGCCGGCGCAGGTTGAGCTGGTAGCTCTGCATGTAGTAGCCGAAGCGCGTCGGCAGCACGGCCTTGACGATGCGTCCGTCGTCCCACTTGATGCCGGCGTGCTGACGCACGAAGGCGCGGCTGCTGTACTCCTTCATCAGGTCGTACTCGCCGGCCTTGAAGGCCTCGCGCGCCACCGCGCTGTCCGAGTACATGCGGTAGACGACGCGCTCGAAGTTGAAGTGGCCGCGCCGCACGGCGAGCTGCCGGCCCCAGTACTGCGGGTTGAAGCGGAATTCGATGCGCCTCGGCATCTCGTAGCGGTCGATCACATACGGGCCGCTCAGGATCGGCGGCTCGGCGACGATGTCGTCGAATTTCCTGCCGGCGCCCCACTTGCGGCTGAAGACGGGCATCGTGCCGGCGACGAAGGCCTGCTCGCGCGTCTTGTCGCGCATCTCGAAGCGCACCGCGCGCGCATCGACCACGACCACGCGCGCGATGCCGGCGAGCAGTTGCTGCACACCCGGCGACGCCCCCTTGCCCGACAGCAGCGCGAAGCTGTGGCGCACGTCTTCGGCAGTGACGGGGTCGCCATCGGAAAACCGCGCCTCGCTACGCAGGCGAAAGCTCACGCTGGAAAAGTCGGGCGCGACCTGGATGGCCTCGGCGAGCAGGCCGTACATCGTCATCGGTTCGTCCTGCGCCAGATGCGCCAGGCCCTCGACCATCCAGATCATCACGCCGGCCGGCGCGTTGCCGCGCGTCGTCCAGGGGTTGAACTTGTCGAAGCTGGAGCGCCGGTCCGGGTTCTTCAGCTTGAGCGTGCCGCCGCGCGGCGCGTCGGGGTCAACGTAGTCGAAGTGCGCGAACTCGGGTCCGTACTTGGGCGCACCATAAGCGGCGAAGGCGTGCACCCAGCGACCGGTGAAGTCGACGTCGGCCGGCGCCTCGGGCGGCCGCGACGCGGGCGACGCCGCCAGCCCCTGCAACGGCGCGGCCTTGGCACGCTCGAGGCGCACCGCCAGCGGCGTGCCCGCGAGCAGCGCCGCAAGGCGGCGCCGGGCGGCATCGACGTCGCGCGCGGGCGCGCTCGATGCAGGCGGCCTCACGCGTCCTTCTTCGCGGCGGCCGCGGGCCGAAGCAGGCTCGTGCAGCCGGCGCGCTCGGCCGCGTCGACCTTGGCGCACACGCCGTCGAGCTGTGTCTGCAGGCGTCGCATCACCGCGGCATGCCGGCCCTCGCCGCTCCAGCCGGCCAGCTTGCTGCCGGCGCGTGCCAGCGCGCGCGCGCTGCGGCCGTCGAAGGCCGCGCTGTCGGCGCCGGCCTCGCGCAGCAGTTGCGAGGCGACCTTCTCGATGCGCACCGCGTCCTTGGGCGCCAGCTCGATCAGCGCCGCCAGATAGCCCGCGCCCCACTGCAGCCGCGTCGCCGGGCCCTGGCTCTTGTCGAAGGCCTCGCCGTACCAGCGCAGCGCCTCGTCGTTGCGACCGAGCTTGCGCGCGTTGCTGCCGAGCTGGCTCATCAGGTAGTAGGGCGAGTGACTCCTGGCCAGATTGCCCTCGAGCAGCGCGTTGCTCTCGCTCCACAGCCCGGCGCGGCCGAGCGCGTAGGCGGCGGCGGTGATGACGGCCTGGCGCTCGTAGCCGTCGACGATCTCGCGGTCGGCGCCGGCCGCGAAGGCGCGCACATCGGCCAGCAGCGGCGCGGGCAACTTCGGGCGCAAGGCGTCGTGGTCCGGGTCGGCCAGGCGCGCGAGCTGGATGCGCGCGATCAGCGCGCCCAGCCGATCGGCGCGCGACAGCGTGGCATCGGCCTCGAGGCGCTTCATCGCCGCGTCGTAGCTCGCCAGCAGCGCCGCGCGGCGCGGCGAGAGCTCGTCTTCGAGCGCCTGCACGATCTCGGGCGCGCCGTTGGTCAGCACGTCCATCATCGAGCGCGCCGTCGCGGGGTCGGCCAGCACGCGCTGCGCGCGCTGGCGCAGCGCGTCGTCGGCCTTGACGCCCTTGCCGTCGTCGCTGGCGGCCAGCGCGCGCAGCCACAGCCGCGTCGTCGTCTCGGCGTCACCGGCACCGGCGCTGGCGGCGGCCAGCCGCGCCAGCAGGGCCGGCACCTCGTCCTTGGGTACGAGCTGGCCCTCGTCCGTCTCCCACGAGTAGAAAGCCAGCATGCGCCAGTCGGCCGCCGCGAGCGGCTTGCTGCCGAGCGCATCGGCCAGCACCGCCTTGATCGGCCGCCCGCCGGCCAGCCCTTGCTGCAGCAGCGCCAGCACCTGCGGCGCGTCCGCCTCGCCCGGCAGCCGCGTGATCTCCTGCCCATCGGCGCTGAACAGCACCACCGTCGGGTAGCCGCTCACCTTGAAGCGCTGGCCGAGCTTTTGCGCGCCAGGGCGGTCGCCATCGACGTGCACGGCGACGAAGCCCTTGGACAACTCGGCGAAGTCCTGCCGGTTGAACAGCGTCGCCTTGAGCTGGTTGCACGGCGGGCACCAGGTGGCGCCCCAGTACAGCAGCACCGGCTTCTTGTCGGCGCGGGCGCGGGTGAAGGCGCGCTCGATGTCGGCGTCGGCTGCCGCCGCCTGCCAGGCGACGTTGGTGGAGGGCGCAGACGGTGCCGCCCAAGTCGCCGGTGAGACCGAGGCGGCCGCCAAGCCGAGCAGGATTGCGCTAAGCGTTGCTTTCACGGCGTCCTCATGGGTTGCTTGCCGCCACCCGGTTCGCGGGGGTGCCGCCGGCACGGCGCCGTGGGCGCGGGTCTGCAGCGAGCGCCGATTGTGCGCGATGGTGTCAATTTCGTCGGCTTCCGGGCGCCTTCCTGCGCTGGGGATTCCCCGCACCGGTGGGTTCGCCGCTCACAATTACAGCTTGTAACGCCGCGTGACATGGTCGTGGCACGTGAGAGGACCCTGCCCGTGACTCTGCGTCTATCCCTTCGTCCCATCCTGCTGGCATTGGCCGCAGCCCTGGCGATGTCGGCCACCCAGGCGCAAAGCAACGTCCAGCGCGCCGCCCAGTACTACGAATCGGCGCTGGCGCGCTTCGACAAGAAGGATCTCGCCGGCACCGTCATCGAGCTGAAGAACGCGCTGCGCTACGACCCCAAGTTCCTCCCTGTGCACGTGTTGATGGGCCAGGCGCTGCTGGCGCGAGGTCAGGCGGCGGCGGCCGAGATCTCGTTCAACGAGGCGCTCAGGCTCGGCGTGAACCGCTCCGAGGTCGTGGTGCCGCTGGCGCGCGCCATGGTCGCGCAAGGCAAGCAGGCGGAGGTCGTGGAGCCGCTGCGGCTCCCCACCGACGGACTGCCGCCGGGCGTGCAGGCGCAACTGCTGCTGGTGAAGGCCGCCTCGTTCGGCGATCTCGGTGAGCCGCGCGCGGCCCTCAAGGCCGTCGAGCAGGCGCGCGGACTGGCGTCCTCGTCGGCCGACGGCTGGCTGGCTGAGGTTCCGCTGCGTCTGCGCGCCGGCCAGCTCAAGGAGGCGCAGGAGGCCCTCGACCAGGCGCGCAAGCTCGAGCCCGCATCGGCGGCCTTGCAGCTGCAGTTCGCCTCCATCTTGCACCTGCAGGGCAACCTGACGGGCGCGCTCGACGCCTACGGTAAGGCGCTGGCCACCGAGCCCGATCTCATCGACGCACGGGTGGCGCGCGCCGGCCTGCTCATCGACCTCAAGCGCGACGCCGAGGCCGCCAAGGACGTAGCGATCCTGACCCGGAACGCGGCCATCGAGCCGCGCGGCTGGTACCTCGCCGCCGTTCTCGCAGCGCGCGAAGGCAAGAGCCAGGCCGTGCGCGACGCGTGCAAGCGGATTGCCGAGCTGCTCGACCCGGTGCCGATCGCAGTGATCCGCTACCGGCCGCAGTTGCTGATGCTCGGCGGGCAGGCTCACTACAGCCTGGGCGAGGTCGAGAAGGCCACGCCGTACTTCGAGTCCTTCCAACGTCTGCAGCCGGGCAGCCCGGCCGCCAAGATCCTCGCATCGATCTATCTTGCGCAGGGCAATCAGGGCCGCGCCATCGACACTCTCGAGACCTACCTGAGAACCGCAGCCAACGATTCGCAGGCTATGGCCCTGCTGGCCTCGGCCTACATGGCCCAGGGACGCAGCTCTCGTGCCGCCGACTTGATGCAGCGCGCCCTGCGCACGCACGGCGCGGCCGAGCTGTACACCGCCTACGGCATGAGCCTGCTGGGCACCGGCCAGGCCGGGGACGCGGTCAAGCAGCTCGAGACCGCCTTTGCCAAGGACCCGGCGCAGGTGCAGGCCGGCGCGGCGCTGGTCGGCCTGTACCTGCGCGGTGGCCAGACGACCAAGGCCGTGAGCGTGGCCGAGGCCCTGCTAAAGCAGCAACCGAAGAACCCGAGCTTCATGAACCTGGCCGGGATGGCACGCGCGCAGGCGCGCGACTATGCCGCTGCGCGCTCGGCCTTCGGCCAGGCACTCAAGCTCGACCCCTCACTGCTTCAGGCACGCGTCAATCTGGCACGGGTGGAGATCGCCTCGGGCGCCGCGGACCACGCCGCCGCGCTGCTCGACGAGGTGTCGAAGGCCGACCCGTTCAATACCGAGGCCATGTACGAGCAGGCCATGCTGGCCGACCGGCGCGGAAAGGCCGACGACGCGCTGCGCTGGCTGCAGCGTGCCTACGACGTTGGCGGCGCCAAGGACTTGCGCGGCAGCTTGGCGCTCGTGGACTACCAGCTGCGATCGGGCAAGTACGCCGATGCCCTGAAGGCGGCCAAGAGCCTGGCCGCCTCCGCACCCGACAGCTTGCCGGTGCTGCTGGCGCTGGCCCGCGTGCAACTGGCAAACGGCGACCCTGCCGGAGCCCGCACCAGCCTCACTACCGCGGGCCGGCTGGCCCCCTACGAGGCTCCCGTCCACGTCGAGATCGCACTGCTGCAGCTGGCCGCCGCCGACTTGACCGGCGCCGCCTACAGCTTGGACAAGGCGCTCACCGCCAAGCCCGACGACCTGCGCGCTCAGGTGCTGATGACCGAGGTCGAGATGCGCCAGGGTCAGCTCGACAAGGCGGAGAGCCGCGCCTTGCAGGTCGTGCGGCGCGAACCGAAGCTGGCCATCGGCTCGAGCCTGCAGGGCGACATCGCGCTGGCGCGCAAACATCCGGAACGGGCCCTGGAGATGTACCGCAAGGCGTTCCAGCTCGAGCCGTCGTCCGACACCGCGGGGCGCCTTTTTCGGACGCAGGCGCTCGTCGATCCGAAGGGCGCCAAGGCGATGGCCCAGCAGTGGCTGGCCAAGGCGCCCAAGGACGGCGCAGTGAGGCGCCAGTACGCGGAGTTCCTCGTTCGCAGCGGCGACATGGGCGGTGCACGTGCCGAGTACGAGCACTTGCGCCTGCTCGTGCCCAAGGATGCCGAGGTGCTCAACGACCTGGCCAATGTGCTGGCGCGCGTGGGCGATCCGCAGGCCGGCCCGATCGCCGAGCAGGCACTGGCCCTGGCCCCGACCAACGTGACCATTGCCGACACCGCGGGCTGGATCGCATTCCAGGCCGGCAGGACCGACCGTGCCATCCAGTTGCTGCGCGACGCGCGCCTGCGTGACCCGGAAAATCCCGTCGTCCGCTATCACCTGGCAGCCGCACTGGCCAAGCTGGGGCGACCGGCCGAAGCGCGCGAAGAAGTGACCGCGGCCCTGAATTCCAAGCTGGCGTTCGACGAGCGAGGGCCCGCCGAATCGCTGCTGCGTACCCTCAAGTGAGGGGTCAATCAGTGCAGTAAAGTGCGTCGAACGGCTTTACAGTTGGTTTCCAGCGCCGCCCGACGATCCACACAAAGTCGTTGATTCAAAAGAAGTTCGCGGTCGTGGCACAGCGCTTGCGCCAGGTTGGTCATCGAGTATTTCGCGGGCTCGCCTCGCGAGTTCAATTGGGGTCGACATGAATAAGCACGCTTTGAATTGCCTAGGCGCCCTGGTCCTAGGATTGGGGGTAGCGTCCGGCGCGCATGCCAATTGGACTTTCACGGGCACGGGCACGATTTCCGATTCGAACGCGACCGGCATCACCGTCTCGACGAGCGGCGCTTACGCGGCCAACGGCGGCACGTACACCACTACTTGTAATAACAAGACGATCTCGGGCACGGGGTACTCGGCCTGTGGCGGATCCGGCTTCGCGTCCGGGGCCAAATGGACGGTCGGCGCGTCGTCGAACCTGGTGGCTTACTCGGGCGGGCTGGGGATGTCGTCCGACAGCTTGGGCTCGACTGCGCCAAATCACGCCCTTGACAACGGGCCCTCGACGACCCTGGATGGCAATAGCTTCGTCAATGGCGTCGGTAACACCGAGTCGATCCTGCTGAGCTTCAGCAGCAGCATCGTGCTGAAGAGCATCGGCCTAGGCTACATCGCCAACGACGCCGACATCTCGTTGTTCCGCTACACCGGCTCGGGCGCGCCGACGATCAACGGCACGGGCGCCACGCTGGCGCAAATGACGACTGCTGGTTGGTCGCTGGTTGGCAACTACGGCGATCTCGCCCAGGACACGTCATCGCCATACAACTCCGTCAACGCCAGCGGTCTGGCCTCGAGTTATTGGCTGATTTCGGCCTACAACAACAACTACGGCGCCGCCACCAGCGGCTCCGTCAACCAGGGCAACGACTACTTCAAGGTCT
The DNA here is from genome assembly GCA_028869005.1 of Burkholderiales bacterium. Taxonomy (GTDB): domain Bacteria; phylum Pseudomonadota; class Gammaproteobacteria; order Burkholderiales; family Burkholderiaceae_C; genus Rubrivivax. The sequence goes on from JAGWTJ010000009.1 coordinate 31,849, forward strand.
ACGCTGTCGACGGCACGGCGGCGCCCGGTGGCAAGACGCCCGAGCCGGCTTCCTTCGCCCTCGTGGGTGTGGCGCTGGCCGGCGCCGGCATCGCCCGCCGTCGCGGCCGCCGCGCCTGAGCGCCTCGCCAAGCGGCCCGGGCCGCGACCTTGCAAACGCCCGACGAGTCGGGCGTTTGTCGTTTCAGGCTGCAGTGAAGTCCGCGGCGCCGCACGGCGGCGCCAAGTGTCCGCTCACACCCGCGTGCCCGCCTGCAGCAGTTCCGCCGCCCAACGCCAGGCCTTCTCGGCCTCCACCAGGGCCGCCTCGCTGCCGCCCAGCGACGCCGTGGCGGCGTCGAGTGCGGCCTGATCGTCGCCTTCCAGCACATCGGCCAGCGCCAGATACACCTCCCAGGGGCCCTGGCGGTGCAGCAGTGCTTCGCGCGCCGCGTCAGGCAGGCGCAGCGGCTCGAGGGCGGCCGCCATCGGCGTGCGCAGCAGCAGGTCGAGCTGCGACAGCAGGCCGAGCGTGAACAGGGCCTCCGGCCGGTCGCGCCCGTTGCGGCGCGCCAGCGCCTCGAAGAGCCGACCGCGCGCCAGCGCGTGCTCCTGCAGCGCCGCCGCAGCGGGCCGCACGCTGGCTGCGCCCAGCAGCAGCACCGACAGCCAGCGCTGCAGTTCGGTGCGGCCGAGCAGCGTCACTGCGTCCTCGGCGGTGTCCACGCCGCGTGCCAACCCGATGGCCGGGCTGTTGGCGTAGCGCAGCAGCCGGTAGCTGAGCGCCACGTCGGCGCGCACGGCGTCGGCGATGACCGCGGTGTCGTGGTCCATCGCCAGGTGGTTCATCAGCTGGCAGATGCGGTGCGCGGCGGCGTCGAGCCGGCGCGGCGGCAGCGCCTCGCCGCGCGCGTCGAGCCGGCCGCCGGCCAGCGTGAAGCCTGCCTGCAGCACGCGCTCGACTTCGTCGATGCCGGTGAGCCCGGTGGCCACCAGGGGCACGCCGGGCAGCGCCTCGTGCCAGCGCTGGGCCGACAGCAGCAGCGTGTCGACGCCGCCCGCGGCCGCGCGCAGCACCACGAAATCGGGCCGTGCCAGCGCCGGCTCGGCGCCAGCCAGTTGCTTCGGAGGCCCGTCCGGCGCGCCGACCTGAGCGCCGCGCTCGCGCAGCGCCAGTACTGCCGCGGCTTCGGGCGGGGCGGCGCGCCAAGCCAGCATGACGCCGGTGCCGGCCGCCTGCCGCACGGCGGCGCGCTCGAGCAGGGGCCCGTCCAGCACGACGAGCGCGCGCCGACCGTCGCCGGCGGCCAGCCGCGCGGCGGCGACGAGCGCGGTGGCCTGGGCTGCCGCGGCGTCGTCGTGGCGGCCGATGAGGCGCGTCTCGAGGGCCGGCGGCCAGCGCAGCTCGAAGCCGGCCAGCTTGCCGCT
>JAGWTJ010000170.1 GCA_028869005.1 Burkholderiales bacterium
CGCGATGCCGTTGGGCACGATGTGCAGCTTGTTCAGGTCGAGACCGTGGCGCGCGAGATGCTCGTGCACGAGCGGCAACATCGACACCACCGCGTCGGCCTCGCGGCAGGCCGTGTTCTCGGCGCACTGACAGACGACGGCGAACGGGTGCCAGGGCGACATGCCCGACAGTTCGATCGGCGACAGCGGCCACAGGTCGTGCACCTCGTGCACGAGCCGGGCGCCGGCCAGGCGCGCGATGCGCCGCGCCGGCCAGATGTCGAGCGGATAGGTGCTGGAGGCGATGACGACATCGGGCCGGAAGTCGCGCGCCAGCGCCCCGGCCTGCCCCCACAGCGCGGTCAGATAGGCGACGATGTTGCGCATGCGTGCGACACCGTTGCCCTGGTACGGCGGCGTGGCGATCCAGCGGTATTCGATGCCGTCGATGATTTCGTCGCCCGGCGCGCTCGCCCGCGCGCCCGCCGGCGGCGCACGCTTGGGTTGCCGTGCCCGCACGTGCGAGAAGTCGGCGGCGACGATCATGACCTTGTGGCCGAGCTTCACCCACTCGCGCGCCAGGTAGTACGGGCGGTACTCCATGCCGAGCGCGGGCGCGCCGGCGTAGTGGTTGAGGTAGAGGATGTTCATGCGGCGCCGAGCTCGGCCAGACGGGCGACGAAGCGTTCGACGCAGGGGCCGAACAGCGCGTGGCGCTCGATCCAGTCGCGATTGGCGGCGGCGACGGCGTCGCCGCGCGCCAGCAGTGCCCGCAGTGCGTCGGCCGTCGGTCGTTCGCCGGCGGGGACGAGCAGGCCGTTGTCGCCGCTGCGCACCAGTTCGCGATTGGCGGGCAAATCCGACAGCACCGGAATACAGCCATGCGCCATCGCCTCCAGCACCGACACCGCGATCGAGTCGCTCTCGGGCAGGCTGAGGTACCAGCGCGCGCGCGCGTACCAGCCGGCCTGCGTCACGGCGTCGAGGCGACCGAGGAAGCGCACGTTCGGCGGCGCCGCGGCTTCGAGCGCGACGCGAAGCGAACCGTCGTTGGCGACGGCGCCTTGCACACCCGGCAGCGGCCAGTGCGCCAGCACGTCCAGCACGCGCGCGGGTGCGTAGACCGGCTCCAGGCCGCGGTTGGCGAACACCAGGGCATCGTCCTTGGCCGCGGGCCGCGGCGGCATCGTCTCGAGCCCGAACGGAAACACCATCACCTCGCGCGCGCCCAGCTCGCGCATGCGTGCGGCCATCACCTGTGAATCGCTGGTCGTCAGCGTGCAGCCTGCCAGCACCCGGCGCGTCAGCCAGCGCATCGTCGCGCTGCGCTGCGGCGTGACGAGGATGTCGCTGCCCCAGGCCGAACCGACCAGGCGGCCGCCGACGCCGAACAGCTTCTGTGCGAGCCAGGCCATCACGCCGTGCGAGCTGAGGTAGTGGGCGTGCAGCCAGTCCGCGCCGATGCCGCCGAGCCAGCGCGCCAACCTAGGCAGATGAAGCAGCAGCGCGGCGTTGCCTCCGGCGGCATCGGGCGCGGTGCCGAGCGCGAGTCGTCGCTCCGGCGGCAGCACCGTCTCGAAGCCCGGGGCGAAGCCCCGGCTCGACGCCGCCCACAGCTCGATGCCCTCGACGCCCGCCAGCGCGCGCGCCCACTTCAACAGGTGCGGGCTCTCGCCGTCGCCGAACAGCACATGGCGCATCGCGGTGTCAGCGCCGGCCGACCCAGTCGTCGTAGGCGGCCCGCGAGCCCGGGTGCGCATCCAGCCAGACGCGATCGGCCTCCCGCGTATCACCGACCACCCGCGCCGGCTGGCCGGCAACGACGGCGAAGTCCGGCACCTCGCCGTCGACGTAGCTGTAGGCGCGCACGACGACGCCGCGGCCGATGACGCTGCCGGGCGCAACGACGCTGTGCGGACCGACGAAGGTGTAGGCGCCAATCGCTGTCGGCCGCCGGAGGTAGCCCGGCGGCTGCGGGTCACCGAAGTAGCTGCGTCCCGCTAGGCGCAGCGACTGGTGGCTGGAATGGGTGAGCAGTGCGCAGTGTGTCGTGATCTGGCAGCCCTCGCCCAGCGTCAGACCGCCGGAAGCGTCGAGCAGGTTGAACGGACCGACGTACACATGATCGCCGAGCTCGAGCCGCTCGGGGTTCTCGATGCGCGTGGCCAGGCTGATGCGCGTGTGCTGCAGCCAGGCGCCGTCGCTGCCGCGCCAGCCGTAGAGCATGCGCGGGCCGAACAGCGTGCGCCAGAGGCGTTGCAGCCGATCACGCATCGTCATCCTCCTCGACGCGATGCTAGCGTCCGCAGGTCGTGCGCGAGCTGCGGGCCCGGCAGCAGCACCTGCGTCAGCGGCAGGCCCGTGCAGGCGGCAAAGCGCGCCGCGAGCAGCAGCACCGACAGCGCATAGGACAGCGAGGCCGCGATCGCGGCGCCCGCCATGCCCAGCCGCGGCACCAGTGCCAACGCCAGCGCAGCGTTGAGGACCAGCGACACGGCCGCCACCTGCGCCGGCACCTGCGGCCGGCCGGCATGATTGGTGAAGTAGGCCGACAGCGACGAAGCGCCGCCGAACAGCAGGACGCCAGGCAGCAGCAGCGCCAGCAGCGGCAGGCTGGCGGCGTAGTCCGGCCCGAGCGCCAGCGGCAGCACGACGCGTGCAGCCAGCCACAGCAACGGCGCGGCAACGACCAGCGCGGCCACTCCGAGCTGCATCACGCGCACCGTCGTCGCCGCGGCGCGCGCGCCGTCGGGCGTGCCGATGCGGCTGTAAGCGGCCTGCGTCAGCGAGCCCGAAACGAACCACAGCAACTCGGCGACGACGATGGCGATCGAGTAGACACCGGTGGCCGACAGTCCGAGCAGGCGTTCGATCACGAACAGGCCGACGCGGTAGTTCAGCAAACCGACGAGATTGGCGGCCCCGATCGTCGTGATGAACGGCGCTTCGCCGCGCAAAGCGCCGAAGTCAGGCGCCGCCAGACGGCCTGCGCGCCACAGCACGGCCAGCACGACGAGTGCGACCAACACCTTGGCCGCGACCCACGCCGCCAGCACCTGCAAGAGCGCGGCGCCGCCGGCGAGCGACAGTGCGGCCAGCGCCGACAACGTCAGCAGCGGCGCCGCCAGCGACGATGCGGCCATCGGCGCCATGCGCCCTTCTCCGAGCCAGATGCCGACGACGTTGGGCGTCACCAGCAACAGTGGCGCCGCCAGCGCCAGCAGCCACAGGCCGGCGTAGGCCGGCGGTCCGATGCGCGAGAAGACCCACAGTGCGACACCGGCGAGCGTGCCGATCGCGATGCATGCGAGGACGATCGCGCCAAGCAGCCGGCGGGTGTCTTCGCCATGGTGCGAGACACGCCGCGCCAGTGCGATGCCGAAGCCCGACAGCAGTGCCAGCAGCACGCCTTCGACACTCGTGAACAGCGCGAACGCGCCCTGCGTGCCGGTGCCCAGCCGCGCGGTGAACGCGGTGATGGCCAGCACCAGGCCGACGGCAAGCAGCCGGTTGGCCAGATTGATCGCGGTGCCGCGCGCGACGGTGTCGCTCATCGGGCGAACGTGGCGCGCACGATGTCGCCGCGATCGAGCAGGCGCGTCGCCAGCAGCCCGGGCCGGCTGCGCCACAGCGCGCCGTCGCCGCCCACGCCTTCGCTGCGCATCGCAACCACGCGCAGCCCCGCGCGCCGTGCGGCCCGCAGCAGCGTCGAGCGGCTGAAGAAGCTCAGGTGCCAGGGAGGCGTCATCAGGTGCCAGCCTGCCCCCTTGCCACGCGCGTAGGCGCTGCCCCAGTCGCCGGTGGTCAGAACGAGCCGTCCGCCAGGTGCCATCACGCGTGCGGCTTCGGCAAGCAGCGGCACCGGTTCCGGCACATGCTCGATGACGTCCCACAACGTGACGATGTCGAAGTGAGCCTCGGGAAACCTCGCCGCCTGCAGCGTGCCAGTCGATACGGGCAGGCCGAGACGCTCGCGCGCGTAGGCCGCGCTCCACTCGGACAGCTCGACGCCCTGCACCTCGTAGAAGGCACGCGCCTCGGCCAGGAAGAAGCCGGCCGCGCAGCCGACATCGAGCAGCCGGCCGTGCGGGGGAACGCGCGGCGGCAGGTGGCGCAGCACGAACAGCCGCCGTCGGGCCGCAGCGCGGCGCGCGGACTCCTGACCGACGTAGTCCGCGAATACCGCATCGTTGCCGCCGGTGTAGTAGCTCTGTCCATAGAGCGCGGCGAAATCGATCGCCGACGGATCGTCGCCGACATAGACGCCGCCGCAGTCGCCGCACTCGACGATGGCGTACCGCTCCTTGACGAACAGCGGCCGCGGGTCCGCGCGACCGCAGACCACGCAGGGCCGGGTGCTCACTCGAGCGCTCGCCGCAGCGCGGCGGCGACACGGTCCTGGTCGGCGCCGCTCAGATCGGCGCTCATCGGCAGACTCAGCACGCGTGCCGCGAGACGACGACTGACCGGGCATTCGCCGAGCGCGAAGCGCGCGTAGGCCGGCTGTTCGTCGAGCGGTAACGGGTAGTGCACGGCGCTCGGGATGCCCGCTTGCGTCAGTGCGGACTGCACGGCGGCACGGTCGTCGACCATCACCGTGTATTGCGCCCAGACCGAGTTGCGGTCGGGCCTGACCGTCACCTGTTCGACATCGCCGAGCAGCCGCTGGTAGCGCGCTCCGATTTCTGCGCGGCGCTGCAACTCCCAGCCCAGTCGCCCGAGCTTGGCCAGCACCACCGCGCACTGCAGCGTGTCCATGCGCCCGCCGACGCCCAGCCGCGTGTGCGTGTAGCGCGCGCTCTGGCCGTGCACGCGGATCTCGCGGCAGGCCTGCGCGAGCCGGTCGTCGCTCGTGAAGACGGCGCCGCCGTCGCCGTAGCAGCCCAGCGGCTTGCTCGGGAAAAAGCTGGTGCAGCCGAAGGTGGAGAGGTTGCAGCTGCGTCTGCCTTTGTAGGAGGCGCCGAAGCTCTGCGCCGCGTCCTCGATCACCGCCAGCCCGTGCCGGGCGGCGATGGCGTTGATCTCGTCCATGCCGGCCACCTGGCCGTACAGGCTCACCGGCATGATGGCGCGCGTGCGCGGCGTGATCCTCGCCTCGATGAGTGCGGCGTCGAGGTTGCAGGTGTCGGGCTCGATGTCGACGAAGACCGGCCGCGCGCCGGCGAGCACGATCATCTCGGCGGTGGCGGCGAAGGTGAACGGCGTCGTGATGACCTCGTCGCCGGGCTGCAGATCCAGCGCCAGCAGGGCGATCAGCAGCGCCTCGGTCCCGCTGGCCACCGTGATGCAGTGCCTGGCGCCGGTGAAGGCGGCCAGCTTGCCTTCCAGCTCGGCCACCTCGGGCCCCATGATGTACTGGCCGTGGTCGAGCACGCGCTGGATGCGCGCGTCGATGTCGGTCTTGAGCGCCGCGTACTGCGACTTCAGATCGATGAACTGCATGGCGAGTCGGGCGCTGCCTCAGTGCGCGGTGGCGTCCGCGAGCAGCCGCTCGAGCGCATCGCCGGTCAGCCGATAGCGCTCGCCGGTCGCGGGGCACTCGGCGTCGAGCGGCTTGCCGTCGGCGCGCGCCGGCAGCGCCAGCCGTTCGCCGTGCCGGCTCATCCAGCCGATGCGCCGCGCCGGCACGCCGACCACGAGCGCGTAGGCGGGCACGTCGCGGCTCACCACCGCGCCGGCGCCGACGAAGGCGTACTCGCCGATCGTGTGGCCGCATACCACGGTGCAGTTGGCGCCCAGCGTGGCGCCGCGCCTGACCAGCGTGCGCCGGTACTCGTCCTTGCGCGGCACCGCCGAGCGCGGGTTGTGCACGTTGGTGAACACCATGCTCGGCCCGCAGAACACATCGTCCTCGAGCGTCACGGCGTCATACACGGAGACATTGTTCTGGATGCGCACGTTGTCGCCGATCACGACATCGTTGCCGACGTACACGCCCTGGCCGAGCGCGCAGCGTGCGCCGATGCGCGCGCCCGCGCTCACGTGCACCCAGTGCCACACGCGCGTGCCTTCGCCGATGCGCGCCCCCTCGTCGACGATGGCGCTGGGGTGGACGTGCGCCGCCATCGCCTTCAGAACACCAGCGGCAGGCCCACGCGCACGCCGTCGCGCGCGCTGCGGTAGGCGGCGATCACGACCTCGAGCGAGCGCAGGCCTTCGTAGCCGTCGACCTGCGCGTGCGCCTCGCCGCGCAGCGTGTCGATGACGTTGGCGTAGTAAAGGGGATGGCCGAAGCCGTACACCGACGCGGTCTGGTAGCTGGCGTTGCGCACCTCGTCGTCGCCCGCTTGCGCCTGGTCGAACTCCCAGTGCTCGATCTTGTTGACGGCCACGCCGCCCACGCGCACCGTGCCGCGCTCGCCGAGGATAGTGACGCTGCCCTCGAAGTTCTTGCCGTGCGTGAGCATCGTGACGTTGATACTGGCCAGCCCGCCGCGGCGCAGGCGCAGGCTCATGACGCCGGTGTCCTCGGCCTCGATGTCGCGTGCCAGCGTCGCGGTGTAGGCGTGCACACTGTCCACCGGGCCCACCAGCCAGTCGACCATGTCCACGTAATGGCTCGCCTGGTTGAGGAAGGCGCCGCCGTCCATGTCCCAGCGGCCGCGCCAGGGCGCGTCGTCGTAGTAGCTCTGCGGGCGCGTCCAGAAGACGTTGACGACGACCATGAAGATGCGTCCGAAGCGGCCGCCGTCGACGGCCTTCTTCAGCAGCTGCATGGTCGCGTTCAGGCGGTTCTGCTTGACGACGAAGAGCTTGACGCCGGCCTCGCGGCACACGCGCACCATCTCCATGCCCTCGTCCCACTTGGTGGCCATGGGCTTCTCGGTGAGCACGTGGCGGCCGGCGCGCGCCGCGGCCATCGCCTGGCGCGGGTGCAGGCCGCTGGGCGTGGCCAGCACGACGATGTCGCCCAGGCCGCTGGCCAGCAGCGCGTCCAGCGAGTCGAAGCCGCGGGCCCCTGTCCGGGCCACGGCGGCCTCGAGTGCGGCCGGGCGGTCGTCGCACACCGCCACCAGTTCGGCACGGCCGGCGTGCTGCTCGAGCGCCGCGAAATGGTTGCCGCTGATGCGCCCGCAGCCCACGAGCGCAAAGCGTGCCGGGCGACCGACGATCGGGAACGGGGCGTTCATCGCAGCGGCGAATTCTACGGGTGGGCCGGAGTGCGGCCCCTAGAATTCGGCTCGCATCAATGAAGCGAAAATGGACGAAGAAAACCCCCTGATCGCCGAGCGGCGCGACAAGCTGCGGGCGCTGCGCGCGCGCGGCGTGGCGTTCCCCAACGACTTCAAGCCGCGCCACCAGGCCGCCGAGCTGCACCATCGCCACGGCCAGGTGCCCAACGAGGAGCTCGAACCGCAGGCGGTGAAGGTCGTCGTCGCCGGCCGCATGATGCTCAAGCGCGTGATGGGCAAGGCGTGCTTTGCGACGCTACAGGACGCCAGCGGCCGCATCCAGCTCTACGTCACGCAGGACGCGGTGGGTGCCGAGCGGCTGGCCGAGTTCAAGCACTGGGACCTGGGCGACATCGTCGGCTGCGAGGGGACGCTGTTTCGCACCAAGACCGGCGAGCTGTCGGTCAAGGCCACGGGCATCCGGCTGCTCGTCAAGAGCCTGCGCCCGCTGCCCGACAAGTTCCACGGCATGGCCGACCAGGAGCAGAAGTACCGCCAGCGCTACGTCGA
>JAGWTJ010000171.1 GCA_028869005.1 Burkholderiales bacterium
GCCGGCCGGCCAGCGTCATCGAGTGCGCCGCATCGAAGGCGGTGTCGGCGGGCGGCGGTCCACCGGGGCCGTCGATGTGCGCCGCCGGCGTGTCGGGAAAGTCGACTGTCAGCGTCGTGTCGCCGGGCGCGTCCTGGCGCTCAATGTGCAGGCCGAGCGCGAGTGCCGTCTGCTGCAGCAGACGCCAGGACATCGTGTCGAGACGCGCCTCGGGTTCCGCACCCGGCAGGTCGGCGTCGACCTCGTCGACCGGCCTGTGGCGCAAGCGGCAGGTCAGGCGCGCGCAGGCCGGCCAGCTGCGCATCTGCACCGTCAGATCGATGCGCGCGACCGCGTGCTCGAAGCTCCAGTCGAGTACCGCCTGCAGCAGCGAGAACAGCAGCGTGGCGTCGCTCATCACTTCGGCCGATGCCAGCACCTGCCGGATCTCGAGGCCGCGCGCCTCGATCTCGCGCCCGCGCAGCCGCAGCGTCTCGCGCAACAGGTTCGCCAGGCCGAGGCGCTCGCGCGCGAGCTGCATGCGGCCGCCGGCGAGCCGACCGATCTGTTGGCCCATGATGCCGATGCGGCGTGCCAGATCGACGTTGTCGCGCAAGGCGCGCAGGCCCGCTTGGTCGATGCGGCCGGTGGCGGCCAGCGCGTTCACGCGCTCGAGCGCCTGCGTCAGCACGCCGGCCACTTCGGCGCCGATCTGGGCGGCGAGTTCGTAAGTGGCGGCGCCCGCCAAGGCCGGCCCGCCGGCCGCCGGCACGGGGACTCGGGTGAGATCTGACAGGTCCATGAGGTGCTCCGGCCCAACGCGCCGCATGCCGCGTTCGGGCTCCCGACGTTGCCGCCGACGGCCGACTGCCCGGGTCGCGGCTAGCCGCCACTGTGCCCGATACCGGAGTGGCTCGCCATCCCGCGAGCCCGGGAGGGGCTGGTGTGGAACGGGCGTCGGCGCGCATCCGGCCCCGCCGCGCGGTCGCCTACTTGCGTCCGAGCACCCCGGCGTCGCGCAGACGAGCGCGCTCGGCGGCGTCGACGCCGAACTCGGCCAGCACTTCGTCGGTGTGCTCACCCAGCAGCGGCGGCGGCCGGCGCAGCGTCACCGGTGTGGTCGACATCCTGATCGGGCTGGCGACGAGCTCGAGATCGTCGGCCAGCGGATGCGGCACGGCCAGCGTCATGCCGCGTGCGCGCACCTGCGCATCGGCGAACACCTCGCCGAGATCGTTGATCGGGCCGCACGGCACCCTGGCGGCCTCCAACGCCGCCAGCCAGTCGGCGCGGGTGCGCCGGCGCAGGATGGGCGCCAGCAACGGCACCAGCGCCGCGCGGTGGCGCACGCGGTCGGCGTTGCGCGTGAAGCGCGCGTCGGCAGCGAGTTCGGGACAACCGGCCACGGCGCAGAACTTGTCGAATTGACCGTCGTTGCCCACCGCCAGGATGAGGTGGCCGTCGGCGACCTCGAACACCTGGTAGGGCACGATGTTCTGGTGCGCGTTGCCGATGCGCCGCGGCGCCTGGCGCGTCACGAGATAGTTCGCGCCCAGGTTGGCCAGCATCGCCACCTGCGTGTCGAGCAGCGCCATGTCGATCACCTGGCCCTGGCCGCTGGCGTCGCGGTGGCGCAGCGCCGCGAGGATGGCCACCGTCGCGTACATGCCGGTGAACAGGTCCGCCACCGCGACGCCGACCTTCTGCGGCCCGCCGCCGGGCAGATCGTCGCGTTCACCGGTCACGCTCATCAGGCCGCCCAGGCCCTGGATGGCGTAGTCGTAGCCGGCGCGCTCGCGATACGGGCCGGTCTGGCCGTAGCCGGTGATCGACGCGTAGACGAGGCGCGGGTTGAGCGCGCGCAGCGCCGCAGCGTCGAGGCCGTAGCGCGCCATGTCGCCGACCTTGAAGTTCTCCACCAGCACGTCGCAGGACAGGCACATGCGCCGCACGAGCGCCTGGCCATCGGGGTGCGCGAGGTCGATCGTCACCGAGCGCTTGTTGCGGTTGGTGCCGAGGAAGTAGGCGGCCTCGGCCGTGTCGTGGCCGGCGCGATCCTTCAGGAACGGCGGCCCCCAGCCGCGCGTGTCGTCGCCGCCCGGATGGTCCTGCGACGACGGGCGCTCGACCTTGATGACGTCGGCGCCGAGGTCGGCCAGCGTCTGCGTGCACCAGGGTCCGGCCAGCACCCGCGACAGGTCGAGCACCCGCACGCCGTCGAGCGCGCCCGGGGCGTCCGGGGCGGCAGCGGAGCCAGCGGAGGCAGCGGAGGTGGCAGCGTGGTTCACCGGGGCATTGTCGGCCAGCGTCGTGATAATCGACCGATGCCACGCCACCGACGCGCCGCCACCGCACGTTCGGGGGGCGGCGGCAGCAGCCGATGGCGGCCGGCGGCACGGGTCACGCCCGCGCTCGTCGCCGCGCTCATCGCCACGTTGGCGGCGGCCTGCTCGGCCACCCTCGACTGGCGCGAAGTGCGGCCGCCCGGCGCGGACCTGGTGGCGCTGTTCCCCTGCCGGCCGCATGAGCTGGCGCGCACCGTGCCGCTGGCCGGCCGGAGCGTTCGGATGTCGCTGCATGCCTGCACGGCCGGCGGACTGACCTGGGCCTTGGCGGTGGCGCCGCTCGGTGATCCGACGCTCGTCACGCCGGCGCTGGAGGCGCTGCGGCGCGCCGCCGCCGTCAACGTGGGTGCGACGGGCGGTGCGACGCCGCACGCACTCCAGGTCCGGGGCGCCACGCCCAACGCCGCCAGCGGGCGCGAAGAGCTGCACGGGCGGCTGGCCGACGGCAGCGTGGTGGTCGAGCAACTGGCGCTGTTCACGCGCGGCACCATCGTGTACCAGGCCACGGTGCTGGGCGCGCAATTGCCGGTCGAGGCGGCCGATACGTTCTTCGGCGCGCTGAAGGTCGGCGCGTGAGCCACCCGGCGTCAACCCCTCGCCGTCTCGGGCGGCGCTCGAGTTGCCCGATGCACGGCGCGCCAGGTCGCTCCCCGGCGCGCATCCCGGAGCGCGCGGCGCGGGCCGTCCCATGAGAGCGGGCTCGCTCGGGCTGGCGGCGATGTTCGGCGCGTTCGCGTTCGCCTACTTCCTCTCGGCGCTGTTGCGCGCGGTGACGGCGACGCTGGCGCCCGTTTTCAGCACCGAACTCGGGCTCGATGCGGCCGATCTGGGCCTGCTGGCCGGCGCGTATTTCCTCGGCTTCGCGGCGCTGCAACTGCCGCTCGGGCGCGCGCTCGATCGCTACGGCCCGCGGCGCACGCTGCTGGTGCTGCTGGCGGTGGCGGTGCTCGGCTGCGCGGCGTTCGCGCTCGCTCAAGGGCTGCCGGCGCTCATCGCGGCGCGCACGCTGACGGGCGTCGGCGTCGGCGCCTGCCTCATGGCGCCGCTCACGCTGTACCGGCGTCTGCTGACGCCGGCGGCGCAGTTGCGCGCCAACTCGTGGATGCTGATGACCGGCTCGACCGGCATGGTGGCTTCGACGCTGCCCGTGCAATGGCTGCTGCCGACCACGGGCTGGCGCGGCCTGTTCTGGCTGCTGGCGGCGGCGCTGGCGCTGGCGCTGTCGACGATCGCGCTGGCCGTGCCGCGCGATCTTCCGCCGGCGGCGACCGGTGGCGGCAGCGCTCGCGCGGACGGCTATGCCGAGATCGTGCGCCACCGGCTCTTCGTGCGCATGGCGCCGCTCGGTTTCTTCGTCTATGGCGGCCTGCTCGCGGTGCAGGCGCTCTGGGCCGGCCCCTGGCTCACGCGCGTCAGCGGCCGCTCGGCGCTGCAGGCCGCCGAGGGCTTGTTCGTCGTGAACCTGTCGATGCTCGCGACCTTCCTGGCCTGGGGTGCGGTGATGCCGCGCCTGGCGCGCCACGGCATCGGCGCGGTCCATCTGATGGTCTGGGGCCTGCCGCTGCCTCTGGCCGTGCTGACACTCAACGTCGTGCTCGGCGAGCGCACCGGCGCTGCCCACTGGGCGCTGTGGTGCGTCAGCTGCACCTTCGTGACCGTGAGTCAGCCGGCGCTGGCCGCAGCGTTCCCGGCGTCGCGGGCCGGGCGCGCGTTGTCGGCCTTCAACCTCGTGATCTTCGCCGGCGTGTTCTGCATCCAGTGGGGCATCGGCGTGCTCATCGATCTGGCGCAGGCCGCCGGGCTTGGCGAGGCGGCCGCGATGCGCTCGGCGTTTGCCGTGTTCGGAGCCATGTCGCTGCTGGCCTATCTGTGGTTTCTGTGGTGCGGCGCGTCCAAGGCCGGCGACTCTGCCGATAATCGCTTCCCCTGATCCAGGCGACCGCCGTGACCACCCTGTTGATCGTCGCTCATGCTCCGCTGGCCAGCGCGCTGCAAGCGGTGGCGCAGCACGTCTACCCCGACTGCCGCCAGGGCGTGCACGCGCTCGACGTGCCGGCGTCGTGGCCACCCGACGAAGTGGAGCGACGTCTGCGGGCGCAGATCGCCGCGATGGGCGGCGGCGACGTGCTGATCCTCGTCGACGTGTTCGGCGCCACGCCTTGCAAGGCAGCGCAGGCGGTGACCGCCAGTCGTCCGCGCACGCGCCTGGTGGCCGGAGTCAACGTGCCGATGCTCTGGCGTTCGGTCTGCTACGCCGAATGCACGCTCGACGAATTGGCCGAGCGCGCGCTGGCGGGCGGCCAGGGTGGGGTGCTGCCGGTGGCGGGCGCGCCGTTGGACTCCGGACCTACAGTGGTCGGGCCATGATCAGCAGCAGCATCACGATCGCCAACAAGCTCGGGCTGCACGCCCGCGCGTCGGCCAAGCTCACCAAGCTGGCCGGCGGCTTCAAGAGCCAGGTTCACCTGAGCCGCAACGGCCGGCGCGTGAACGCCAAGAGCATCATGGGCGTGATGATGCTGGCTGCGGGCCTGGGCAGCGAGATCGAGATCGAGACCGACGGCGACGACGAGCAGGCCGCCATGGCCGCGCTGCGCGATCTCATCGACGCCAAGTTCGGCGAAGGCGAGTAGCGCCGCCGCTCGCGTGCGCCAGCGGCGCGAGCGCTGCGCTACATTGGCCGCATGAGCATCCAGGTGTTCGGCACGCAGGTGTCGCGCGGCGTGGCGATCGGCCGCGCCGTGCTGGTGGCTTCGAGCCGCGTCGACGTCGCGCACTACTACGTCGATGCCGAAGGCGTCGACGCCGAGATCGCGCGGCTGGCGCGTGCGCGCGACGGCGTGGCGCGCGAACTCGTGAGCCTCAAGCAGTTCATGCCGTCGGACGCGCCGCCGGAGCTCGCCGCAGTGATCGACGTCCACCTGATGCTGGTGCACGACGAGGCGCTCACCGGCGCCGCCGCGAGCGGGATCCGCGAGCGGCACTACAACGCCGAGTGGGCGCTGTCGACGCAGCTCGAGGTGCTGGCGCGCCAGTTCGACGAGATGGAGGACGTCTACCTGCGCGAGCGCAAGGCCGACGTCGAGCAGGTCGTCGAGCGGCTGCTGCGCGAGCTCGGGCGCACCGACGAACAGGCGGCAGCGCAGGGGGTGGTCGCCGGCGCGCTGGCGACCGTCGCGCAGATGACACCGCTGGCGGCCGCTGCGAAGGCGGCGACGGCGGCGACGGATACGGCCACGACGGCGGCGACGACGATGACCGCGGCGGCCGCCACGCCGCCGGCGCGTGACTTCGCCGGCGAGGACCCGCTGGTGCTGGTGGCGAGCGACATCTCGCCGGCCGACATGCTGCGCTTCAGGCGCAGCGTGTTCACCGGATTCGTCACCGACGTCGGCGGCCGCACCTCACACACGGCGATCGTGGCGCGCTCCATGGACATCCCGGCGGTCGTCGGCACGCGCGAGGCGAGCCGCCTGATCCGCCAGGACGACTGGCTGATCGTCGACGGTGACGCCGGCGTCGTGGTCGTCAACCCGTCGCCGATCGTGCTCGAGGAGTACCGCTTCCGCCAGCGGCAGAGCGAGCTCGAGCGTGCACGGCTCAACCGGCTGCGCCACACGCCCGCGGTGACGCTCGACGGTCAGAGCATCGAACTGCTCGCCAACATCGAACTGCCCGGCGACGCGGCTGCGGCGCTGGAAGCGGGCGCCGTCGGCGTGGGCCTGTTCCGCAGCGAATTCCTGTTCATGAACCGCGGCGGCATCCTGCCCGGCGAGGACGAGCAGTTCGAGGCCTACCGCGATGCGGTGGTGGCGATGGGCGGGCTGCCGGTGACGATCCGCACCGTGGACGTCGGCGTCGACAAGCCGCTCGACCGGATGACGCCGCAGGAGCTGCGCCACGAGCACACCCTCAATCCGGCGCTCGGATTGCGCGCCATCCGCTGGAGCCTGTCGGAGCCGGGCATGTTCCGCCAGCAGTTGCGTGCGCTGCTTCGCGCTGCCGCCTTCGGGCCGCTGCGCATCCTCATTCCCATGGTCGCGCAGCTGGGTGAAGTGCGTGCCGTCGAAGAGGCGCTGCAGCGCGCCCGCCAGCAACTGACCGACGCGGGCCGCCCGTTCGGACCGGTGCAGTTGGGGGCGATGATCGAGATCCCGGCGGCAGCGCTGATCGTCGAGCGGCTGCTGGCACATTTCGACTTCCTGTCGATCGGCACCAACGACCTCGTCCAGTACACCCTCGCCATCGACCGCGCCGACGACGCGGTGGCGCATCTGTACGACTCCTGGCACCCGGCGGTGCTGCAGTTGCTGCGCCTCACCATCGCCGCGGCCAACGCCGCGCGCAAGAGCGTCTCCGTGTGCGGCGAGATGGCCGGCGACCCCGTGTTCACCGAACTGCTCCTGGCGCTGGGGCTGCGCAGCTTCTCGATGCATCCGGCGTGTATTGCGGCGATCAAGCAGCGCGTGCTGCGTGCGGACACGCGCCTCCTCGAGTCTGCGCTGCCGCGGATCATGCAAGCCGACGACCCGGCCGCGGCCTGCCGGCAACTGGCGCGCCCACGGTCCGTTCACTGACCCGGCCCCGGATGCGGCGGCGCAGCATGGGCCGTGATTCGTGTATAGTCCGCCTTCCTCGCCACGGCACGCGATCATCGCAGCCGAGGCGGGGCGATCGAGCGGCCCGGGAACAGGCTACGAATTCCCGGACGCTTGACAGCGATTCTGAAAACATGCCAGAATCGTCGTCTTCGCTGATCACAGGTCAGCGACGGCGCGAGCGGGTCAAACCCGGTCGCGCAGGCTCCTTAACAACATACAGCCGATAAGCGTGGGCGTTTGAAGGCGAGTGCCATGGCGAAGTCCCTGGGTTTTTCATGGGACCGAGTCGCAAACGCTCACGGAAGCAGTAAGTGAAATTCATGTTCACTTCAATTCCGTATTGAGCAAACTTCAAGATCGAACTGAAGAGTTTGATCCTGGCTCAGATTGAACGCTGGCGGCATGCCTTACACATGCAAGTCGAACGGTAACGCGGGGCAACCTGGCGACGAGTGGCGAACGGGTGAGTAATGCATCGGAACGTGCCCAGTAGTGGGGGATAGCCCGGCGAAAGCCGGATTAATACCGCATACGACCTACGGGTGAAAGGGGGGGATCGCAAGACCTCTCGCTATTGGAGCGGCCGATGTCAGATTAGGTAGTTGGTGGGGTAAAGGCCTACCAAGCCGACGATCTGTAGCTGGTCTGAGAGGACGACCAGCCACACTGGGACTGAGACACGGCCCAGACTCCTACGGGAGGCAGCAGTGGGGAATTTTGGACAATGGGCGCAA
>JAGWTJ010000172.1 GCA_028869005.1 Burkholderiales bacterium
GCCGGCGCCGCCGCCCTCGGCGAGCGGCGCCAGCGCCGCCAGCGCGCCGCTCGCGTCGCCGCGCGCGAGCAGCGCCTGCGACTGCAGCAGCCGCCAGGCCTGCTCGGCCATCGGCTCGCGCGGCGTCACCGCTTCGGCGTCGCGCAGCCCTTCGGCGGCCATCGCCTGCGCGCGCGCCGCATCGCCGAGCAGCGTCTGCGCCAGTGCGCCGGCGTACAGCGCGGCCAGCCGGTCGGTGGCCAGCGCCGCCGTGCTTGTGCCGCCGGCCAGCCGCGCCAGAGCCTGCGGGTTGGAGTCCATCAGCACGCGCGCGCGCTCGCGCATCATGGCGTGCATGAGCGTCGGGTGCGGCGCCGCGGCGTGGCTCATCAGCACGCGGTTGCGCGCCTCGGCGATGCGTTCGGTGGTCAGCGGGTGCGTGCGCAGATACGGGAAGCCGCCGCTGTCGTTCAGGCGCGAGGCGCTCTCCATGCGCTCGAACATCTGCGCCATGCCGCCGGGCGCGTAGCCGGCGTCGGAGAGCACCGCGAAGCCGACGCGGTCGGCCTCGCGCTCCATGTCGCGCGAGTAGTTGAGCTGCTGCTGGATGCCCGCGGCCTGGCCGCCGGCGATGGCCGCGTTGGCGACGTCGGGGTTGTTGCTGCGGCTGGCCGCGAGCAGCCCGAGCAGGATCGTCGCCAGGCTCAGCATCGACGCGCGGCTCGAGGCGCCGATGCCGCGCGCGATGTGGCGCTGCGTGACGTGCGACATCTCGTGCGCCAGCACCGAGGCCAGCTGGTCGCGATTCGCGGTGATGGCGATCAAGCCCAGGTTGACGCCGACGTAGCCGCCCGGCCAGGCGAAGGCGTTGACGCTGTGGTCGCGCACCAGGAACACCTCCCACGCGAACATGCGCTGCAGCTCGGGGTCGATGTTGCCCAGGTCGCGCCCGGCCGCCACCAGAGGCTGCCACACCGACTGCAGGTACTCGAGCAGCACCGGATCGTCGAGGAAATCGGGGTCGCGCCGCGCCTCGCGCATGATCTGGTCGCCCAGACGCCGCTCGTCGCCCACCGACAGGTCCTGGCTCGCCGCCTCGCCCAGCGCCGGCAGCCGCACCTGCGGCCGGGCCGGCGTCGCGAGGCCGAGCGCGAAGGCAAGCGTCACCAGCAGCGAGCGTGCCGCGCTGCGCCGCGTACGCGACGCGCGCACGGGGCGAGCGGACGCCGGGAACCTCGTGAAGCGAAAACGCAATGCCATCTCGGTGGGCGATCGGGTGCGCAGGGCAAGCTCGATGAGGTGATGACGATGGTGGACGAAGGAATCGGACGGCGGCATCGAATGGCACGACCCGATGCCGGGATCCGGCGGTGCGGCCCAGGTCGATTGGAGCGCACCCGCCATGGCGCGTTCCTTGCAGCGCGCACAATCATGACACCGTCATGTTGCCGAACGTTGCTGCGCGATGAATTCCCCGCTCACCCACTTCGATGTCCGGGGTCAGGCGCACATGGTCGATGTCGGCGCCAAGGCCGCCACGCACCGCGTGGCGCGCGCCGAGGGCGTGATCCGCATGCTGCCTTCGACCTTCGAACTTGTGGCCGCCGGCGGCGCCAGCAAGGGCGACGTGCTCGGCGTGGCGCGCGTCGCGGCGATCCAGGGCGCCAAGCGCACTTCGGAACTGGTGCCGCTGTGCCATCCGCTTGCGCTCACGCGCGTGGCGGTCGACTTCGAGCTCGACCGCGCAGCCAGCCTCGTGCGCTGCATCGCGCAGGTGGAGACGGTGGGCGCCACCGGCGTCGAGATGGAGGCGCTCACCGCCGTGCAGGTCGGCCTGCTCACCGTCTACGACATGTGCAAGGCCGCCGACCGCGGCATGGTCATCGACGGCGTGCGTCTGCTCGAAAAGCGCGGCGGCAAGTCGGGCGACTGGGTGGTGCCGGCGTAGCAGGGTGCCGGCCGTGCCAGTGGGCACCGACGCCGGCGCCGCGTGCGGGTTCGCGTCAGTGCGCGAGGAATTCGCGCCAGTCGTGTGCGCGGCGCGGCGGCAGGCAGGCGAACGACCGGGCCGACGACGGTGCCGCAGCGGTGTCGGCCGACGATGCGGACGCCGCCGCCCGCGCCGCGTCGCTCGCCTTCACCTCACAGCCCGCGAAGAATTCCGCCGCGTCGCTCTTGCGGAACTCGCGCAGCCGCGCGGCGACATAGCGCGCGCGGTCGTCGTGGCCGCTGGTCTCCAGCCAGTCGGCCCAGGCCATCATCAGCCGCGTGTCGAGCAGGTAGTGCGTGGTCGACGCGAACGCGCGCGCCGCATCGGGCATCGGCACGTCGGCCGTCACCGCGGCGTAGTAGGCGTGGTGCGCGAACAGTACGCTGTGCTCGCCGGCGGCGATGCGCGTGGCCAGCGGCGCCGCGTCGTCGCGGGCATCGAAGATCGCCGTCACGCGCAGGTAGTCGTAGACCGACAGCACGGCGAGCACGACCAGCGCGGCGCCGCCCCAGCCGAGTGCGGCCGAAGGCGCCGCGACGGGCGCGGGCCGTGGCGCGGCCAAAGGTGCAGCGGCCGGCGCTGAGCCGTCGCCGGCCAGCGCATAGCCCCAGGCCCAGGCCGCGGGCAGCAGGAAGTAGGCGTACCACAGCGGATATTCGAGCAGGCTGTGCAGCCCGATCATCAGCACCATCAGCAGCGCCATGCGCTGCGCGCGGCCGGTGTCGTCGTCGGCGGCAGGGCCGCGCCAGCCGCTGCCGAAGGCGCGCACGAGCGCCCACGCCAGCAGCGCCAGCACCGCGCCGCCGAGCGGCAGCCCGAGTTCGACCAGCAGTTGCAGCGGCAGGTTGTGCGTGTGGTCGAAGAACGCCGTCGGGCGCTGCGGGAACGGCGTCAGCGTCCAGGCGAAGTTGAACTCGCCGAAGCCGACACCGGCAAGCGGATAGCGCCGCATCAGCGCGAGCGTGTCGGCCCAGATGCCGAAGCGCGAGCTCGAGATGTCGGTCTCGGCCAGCCGCTGCTCGCCGCCGAAGGCGTGCGTGGACAGCTTGGCCCATTCGGCCATGCCGAGCCAGGCCAGCGCATAGACGAGCGGCGCGGCGAGCAGCACGGCGCGCGCCGGTCGCGCGAGGCGCCGGTCGAGCAGCGCCCAGGCTGCCAGCAGCACGACGCTGACGAGCCCCGTGCGCGACGCCGTGAGCACGACGCCGAACACGAAGAGGATCATCAGCAGCGCCGCGTTGTGCGCCTTCAGGCGCCGCAGCTCGAGCAGAGCGACGGCGCCGATCAGCGCCCACAGCAGCAGGCTGCTCAGATGATTGGGTTGGCGCAGGTTGCCCACCGCGCGGCCGGGTAGTCCGCTGACGGCGATCCAGCTGCCGTCGGCCAGGTCCGGCCGGAACACCTGCACCCACGCGATCGCGACGTTGGCGACGCCGGCGACGACCCAGCCGGTGGCGAACGCGGCGAACATCTCGACCGCATCGTCGCGCCGCCGCGCGCCGGCCCCGGCCGCGACCAGCAGCGCCGTCGCCGCCAGCATGCCGAGCGCCGACAGCGCCAGGCTCGCCGGCAGCGCGCCCGGGCCCCACGACCACAGCACGCCGAGCGCGACGCCGCCCAGCGCCATCCACAGCGGCCACGCCGCACGCGCCGGCCGCGCCGGCGTCGCGACGAGCACGAACGTACCCCACAGCGCCAGCGCCAGCGCCTGGTTCAGGAAGGTCGGCGACGGCGCCAGGTTGTAGGCCAGCAGCGAAGGCAGCGCCGCGGCTGCGGCCGCGAACGCGACGCGCGCATCCAGCGCGAAGGGGCGCAGCGTGGAGGTCTCGGGCAGTGTCGTCATGGGCGGCGGCGGATGCTACCAACGGCCACGTCGTGCCGAACCGCCCGAACAGTGCCGGCCCTTAGGCCGCACGCGGAACCAGGAGGCTTTCAGTCGGGTCCGCGACGAATGTCTCGATGCGCCCGGCATTGCCGATCAGCAACTCGAGCACGCCGGCATTGCCGGTGTTGCCGATGGCGAGTACCAGAATCTTCGGCGGCGCCCCGCGCAGGAGGGCAAGCTGGCGGAAGTCGTCGTCCTTGGAACCGAGCACGAAACCATCGCGTCGCGCCACTTCCCACAGCTGGTTGTCCGTCGCGCCCCGCAGCCCCAGCTCATCGACGTGCCGTGTGCCCGGAAAGCTCGGCTGTAGGTTGTCGACGAGACGCCAACTCAGGTTCTCGTCCAGCGGCAGCTTGGTCACTCGGCCAGGAGCGAGGCAAGCCGTCGCTCGCGCCTCGCGGCAAACATCAGGGCGGCACGCAGATGTTCTTGCCTCAGCGCCGGAAAGTTGTCGAGAAGTTCGGGCTCGGTCATGCCGCCAGCCATGTATTCGAGGACGTCGTAAACCGTGATGCGTGTGCCCTTGAAGCACGGCTTGCCGCTGCGCACGCCAGGCTTGATTTCGATCAGGTCGTCAACGTCCATCTGCGAGTCCCATCGACGTGTGTGGCAGCGATGCTGGCGCTGTCGGGGTTGCGTTGTCAAGGCCGGGCGAATCGGCGCGCCACGTCCGACGCCGGCCACGGTGTCGACACGGTGCGGCCAGCGCGACGGCGTGCTCCTCGCACACGCGCCGGTGCCGATCCTCGCGGCGCGCTTCGGTGCAGCGCCGCGATGAATTCTTCCGCCGTGACCTCGGCTTGACGCAGCACCCGGCCAGGGTCCCGACTTTCAACTCGGCATGCATCGGAACGACGCATCCGCGCTCGCCGAGCCGCATCACCAGATGACTGCCGCTCTGGCGAACCTTGGAAAATCCCAGTCTCTCGGGCGCTCGCGCCGTTTGCGCACCCCAGACGCGCGGCAGTCCAGGCATGCGCCGCAACGCTGAAGGTCGTGACCACCGGATGGCCAGTCGTGAGCAGCAAAGACTCCGAAAGATGGAGCGCCGCGCCAGCTGACGCGGCGATCGCCTCCTTCTCGAAGGTAGCTCCGGTTTCGATTGCCGCCGACCGCGAACCGACCTATGATGCGATGTGTATACATCAGCCTTTCATACACCTATGCGTACCAACATCGTCATCGACGACGAGCTCATGCAGGCGACATTGAAGGCCACGGGGCTCAAGACCAAGCGCGAGGCGGTCGAGCAGGGCCTGCGCACGCTGCTGCGCCTGAAGCGGCAGACGCAGTTGCGCAGGCTGCGCGGCAAGGTCGAGTGGCTCGGCGATCTCGACGCCATGCGACGCGACAAGTGATCCTCGTCGACAGCAGCGTCTGGATCGACTTCCTGCGCGGCAAGCCCACGCCGCAGGCCGAGTGGCTGGACCGTCATCTCGACGTCGAAGTGCTGGCCGTCGGCGACCTGATCCTGGCCGAGGTGCTGCAGGGCGTGCGCGACGACAGGCGCTTCGACGAAGCCAGGCGGCTGCTCGGCCAACTCGAGCAGGTCGTCGTCGGCGGCACGGCTCTGGCCGTCGAGGCGGCCCGCAACTATCGCCGGCTGCGAGCCGCCGGCGTGACGGTGCGCGGCACCGTCGACGTGCTCATCGCCACACGCTGCCTGGCCGACGGACTGCGGCTGCTGCACGGCGACCGCGACTTCGACGCGTTCGAGCGGCACCTCGGGTTGCGCGTCGTTCACTGTGACGGTTGACCGGGCGCCGTCGTTGCGGCGACCTGCAGCCGCCGGGCGCGGCGACCTTGCATTCCCACGCGTCGCAGACGGCGGGGCCTGGGCAGCGTCGACGCGTACTGGGCGCCCGTGGGGACGAAGGCGCGTTCGCTCGTGTGCCCTCAATGCCGCGTCGGCAGCGCCGGCGGCGGCACCTCACGCAACTCCGGGTAGCGCTCCTGCAGCGTGCGCCATCCGTCGCGCGCCTCTTCGCAGCGCGTCAGCGGGTGGATGCTGCAAAGCTGCGCCAGCGTGCGCGCGGCCACCTCGGGATGGCCGTTGAGGCCGGCAGCCAGTGCGTAGCGGAACATCGCCGGCGGGTACGCGAATCGCTGAGAGACCTTGCGCATCCATTCGAGTTCGGCCGCGCTCATGCCGCGACGCGCCTCGGTGCGAGCGAACTCTAGGAAGGCCTGCTGCTGGTCGAGCAGGCGCAGCCGCGGTGCCGGCGTCTCGAGCCTGGTGACGCCGATGCGCGCCGATTCGAGCCGCAGGATGCGGTGATTCTGTTCGGCCTCGAGGTAGTCGAGCGCGATCACGAACAGGAGCGCGCCGAGTGCGAGCCCGGCTGCCGGAAGGGCTGGGGCCGGCCAGCGCCGAGCCGGCGTCGGCACCTGCAGCGCCCAGGCGGCGCCCAGAGCCAGTCCGCCGGGCAGCAGGAAGTAGGCGTATTCGAGCGGGAACTCGAACATCGCGTGCACGACGACCCCGCACACCGCCACCAGCAGCCACAGCGCACGCGCGTCGCGCACGGCGCGCAACTGCCGCCACAGCGCCGCAGCGGCGAGGAGCACGATCGAGCCGCCGATCGGCACCCCCGCCCACACGAGCAGATCGAGCACGATGTTGTGGCTGTGCTCGAAGTGCCGCTGCACGGCGGGATGGTCGAGCGCGACGGCCTCTTGCGCCAGCACCATTTGCTGCCAGCCGTAGCCGCCCCAGGGCGAGCGGCGCACGGCATCGAGCAGCGCGGGCCAGAGCAGTTCCCGGCCCCCGCCCTGCAACTGGCCCGCTGCCGAGCGATCGCCGGCGAGTAGCAGCGCGTGATTGAGCGCGGGCCAGGCGAGCGTGCCGAGGACGAGCAGCGCCAGCAGAAGCGCGACGGCGCGAACGCCGGCGCGCGGCGACACGCGGCGTCCGAACGTGAGCAGCAGCACGAGCGCGAGAGCCATCTGGAAGAAGGCAGTGCGCGAGCCGCTCATCAGCATCGTGAGCAGCATGAAGAGCGCACCCACCCACCAGCCCAGGCCACCGATGCGGCCCGCTTCGCGCAGCACGGCGAGGCCGGCGAGGCCGAAGAAGGCGAGCGTGCACAGGTGGTTGGGCTGCGCGACGTTGGCGAAGGGTCTCGCACCCGGTGGCAGGTCGGCCGCCCAGATGCCGAGCGAGAACGCGCCGGTCCATTGGACGAGCGCGATATAAGTGGAGACGAAGGCGCCGGCAATGAGCCCTGCAGCGAAGGCTTCGACGAAGCCGCTCTCGCGGCGACTCCCGGCAGCGGGCGGCATTGATGACGCCGGGGACAGCGTCGTCGCCGGCGCGCCAAGGGCGGAGCCGACGGCGAGCGCCAGCCCGAAGGCTGCGACGTACATCGCCGCCATCAGCGCGTCGCCGCCGAACCAGATGCGGCTGCTCATCCACTGCCAGCCGACGGAGCCGAGGGCCGCACCGATCGCTGCCGCCCAGGGTCCCTGGATTGCGGTCGGCCTGTGGCACAGCAGCGCTGCGAGGAACAACAGCGCCAGCGCGGCCCCGTCCTGCCAGGCCGATAGCCACGGGACGTAGTGGTTCGGCAGCAGCCACACCAGCGGCACGGCGGCGGCAACGAGCGCGGCGACAGGCAACGTGGGCAAGCGCATGAACAGGATCGAAACGACAAAGGCAGCCGAAGCTGCCTTTGAGGTTAGGTCAGAGCAAGCCTATTTGCATGAGCCCGGCAGATACTTCGTGGGCATCGCTGACGCGCCACCGGGCGCGCATTTCCAGGAGCCGACCTGCACTCCGCCGATGCTGGCCGCCTTGAGCA
>JAGWTJ010000173.1 GCA_028869005.1 Burkholderiales bacterium
CAGCGCTCCTCGCCGTTTTCGTAGCGGCGCAGCGCATGCAGGCCGCGGAAGCGCGGCGACAGCGGCGTCTTCTCCTCCGGGAACTCGATCGTGATGTGCGGCTTGAGGAAGTGGCGCCCGGTGACCGCCATGCCCTTGATGAGCTCGGCGAGCATGAAGCTCGACAGCACGTCCTTGATCGCCGACAGCGTGGTCATGCGCATCACCTCCAGATGTCCCACGGGCTCTGCATCCACAGCCCGACGACGACGAGCCACACCAGCGTCACCGGGATGAAGACCTTCCAGCCCAGACGCATGATCTGGTCGTAGCGGTAGCGCGGGAAGGTCGAGCGCACCCACAGGAACAGCGTGACGACGACGAAGGTCTTGATGGCGAGCCAGATCCAGCCCGGGATAAAGCCGAGGAAGTCGAACGGCGGCAGCCAGCCGCCGAGGAACATCAGCGTCGTCATCGTGCTGACGAGGATCATGTTGGCGTACTCGGCGAGGAAGAACATCGCGAAGCTCATGCCCGAGTACTCGATCATGTGGCCGGCGACGATCTCGCTCTCGCCCTCGACGACGTCGAACGGATGGCGGTTCGTCTCGGCCAGGCCCGAGACGAAGTAGACGACGCAGATCGGCAGCAGCGGCAGCCAGTTCCACGACAGGAAGCCGACGCCCATGGTCGCAAACGTGCCCTTGCCCTGGCCCATCACGATCGCCGTCAGGTTCAGGCTGCCCGAGACCATCAGCACGACGACCACCGCGAAGCCCATCGCGATCTCGTAGCTCACCATCTGCGCGCTGGCGCGCAAGGCGCCGAGGAAGGCGTACTTGGAGTTGCTGGCCCAGCCGGCGATGATCACGCCGTACACCTCGAGCGAGGTCACGGCCAGCAGCAGCAGCAGCCCGGCGTTGACGTTGGCCAGCGCCACGTCGGGACCGAACGGAATCACCACCCAGGCCGCCAGCGCCGGCATGATGGCCATCACCGGGCCGAGGAAAAAGAGGCCCTTGCTCGCCGCCGTGGGCCGGATGATCTCCTTGAAGACCAGCTTGACGGCGTCGGCGATCGGCGTCAGCAGCCCGTACGGCCCGACGCGATTGGGACCGGGACGGATCTGCGTCCAGCCGATGCCCTTGCGCTCCCACAGCGTCAGGTAGGCGACGCAGACCATCAGCGGCACCAGCAGCACGACGATCTTCACGAGGCTCCAGACGACGAACCACAGCGTCGTGCCGAGCGCGGCGTTGGCGGCTTGGTGCAGGGGCTCGAACATCGCTCTTCAGGCCTTCTCGAGCGTGACGCTGGCGAACATCGCGCCCAGCGCCGCGGTGTCGGGGTGGCCGGCGGGGATGCGCACCGCGCCCTCGGCCAGCTCCGGATCCTCGCGCGCGGGCAGCAGCAGCAGCGTCTCGCCATCGTGCACCAGCACCTTGTCCGTCAGGCGCAGCGCGCGCCACAGCGGCGTGGCCACGCCGACCACCGGCGCGCGCGCGTCTGCCGTGCGCTGCAGCGAAGGCGCGCGTCGCACCATCGCGTCGGTGGCGTAGATCGGCACGTCGGCGATGCGCTCGCAGCGCACGGCCGAGGCTGCAGCGGAAGCGATCGCCGGCGCGGCGGGCAGCGCCACGGCGTCGTTGGACAGCCGCGCGGCCAGCGCCTCGGGCGCCGTGGCGTCGCCCAGGGCCTCGCGACGCACGTCCTCGACCGTCTCCTGCGCGAAGCCCGGCAGCTCGAGCAGATTGCCCAGCACGCGCAGCACCTTCCACGCCGGCCGCGTTTCGCCCAAGGGCTTGACGACGCCGTTGAAGGCCTGCAGCCGGCCTTCGGCATTGACGAAGGCACCGCCGGTCTCGGTGAACGGCGCGATCGGCAGCATCACGTCGGCGCAGTCGGCGGCGCTGTCCTTGAACGCGGTGAGTGCGACGACCAAGCCCGCGCCGGCCAGCGCCTTGCTCGTCGCCGCGGCGTCCATCGAATCGAGCACCGGCTCGACGTTGAGCAGCAGCAGCGCCTTCATCGGTTGGGTCAGCATCTGAGCGGCATGCAGCCCGCCCGCGCCCGGCAGCGCCTCGACGAGCTGCGCGCCGACGCTGTTGCCGCTCTCGCCGAGGTAGCCGCAGCTCGCGCCGACACGCTCGGCGATCCAGCGCGCCAGCGCCAGCAACTCGGACGCCTGCGGATGCTGTGCGGCGGCGTTGCCGAGCAGCACCGCCTTGCGCTCGCCGGCGACGAGCGACGCGGCAATGGCCTGCGCCTCAACGCCGGGCGTGGCCGCGCGCGGCGGCTCGACACCCTGTGCCGCGGCCACCGCCGCAGCCACTTCGGCCAGCGCCGCCACCCAGCGCGACGGCACGGCGGCGAGCTTGTGCGCGACCGGCATCGCCCAGTCGTCGTGCACCGCGTGCAGGCTGGACAGCTGCGCGCCGGCGCGCACCGCCTGGCGGACGCGCTGCGCGAGCAGCGGATGGTCCTTGCGCAGGAACGAGCCGATCACGAAGGCGCGGTCCAGCCTGGCGAGCGACGCGATCGACGTGCCCAGCCAGCGCGCGCGGCCGCTCGCGGCCCGATTGCCGAAATCGGCATGGCGCAGCCGGTGGTCGATGCTTTGGCTGCCCAGTCCGCGCACCAGCTTGGCCAGCAGGTGCAGTTCCTCGACCGTCGAGGTCGGATGGCCGAGCGCGCCGATCTCGTGTACCGCGCCGGCGCCGAACTCGGCCTTGACGCGCTTCAAGCCGTCGGCCACGTACTCGAGCGCCGTGCTCCAGTCCACCGCCTGCCACTGGCCGCCTTGCTTGATCATCGGCCGCGTGAGACGTCGCTCGGAGTTGAAGGCCTCGTAGCTGAAGCGATCGCGGTCGGCGATCCAGCACTCGTTGACGTCCTCGTTCTCGAACGGCACGACGCGCAGCACCTTGTCGGCCTTGCTCTGCACGACGAGGTTGGCGCCGACGCTGTCGTGCGGGCTCACACTGCGGCGGCGCGCCAATTCCCAGGTGCGCGCCGTGTAGCGGAACGGCTTGCTGGTGAGCGCGCCGACCGGGCAGATGTCGATCGTGTTGCCGGACAGCTCGCTGTCGAACGTGCCGCCATGCACGGTCGTGATCTCGCTGCGCTCGCCGCGGTTGATCATGCCGAGCTCCATCACGCCGCCGATCTCGATGCCGAAGCGGATGCAGCGCGTGCAGTGGATGCAGCGCGTCATCTCCTCCAGGCCGACGAGCGGACTCACGTCCTTGCGCAGCACGACGCGCTTCTCTTCCGGGAAGCGGCTCGCGCCCCAGCCGTAGCCGACCGACAGGTCCTGCAACTGGCACTCGCCGCCTTGGTCGCAGATCGGGCAGTCGAGCGGGTGGTTGATGAGCAGGAACTCCATCACCGACTTCTGCGCCTTGACCGCCTTGTCGCTCTTGGTGCGCACGATCATGCCGTTGGCCACCGGCGTCGCGCAGGCCGGCATCGGCTTGGGCATCTTCTCGATGTCGACCAGGCACATGCGGCAGTTGGCTGCGATCGACAGCTTCTTGTGATAGCAGAAGTGCGGGATGTAGACGCCGGCGGCGAACGCCGCCTGGATCACCATGCTGCCGTCGGGCGCGGTGACTTTCTTGCCGTCGAGTTCGATTTCGGCCATGAGCTCTTACGCGTACTGCGCGACCTTGCAGGTCTTGTGTTCGACGTGCCAGACGAATTCGTCGCGGAAGTGCCTGAGCATGCCCTGTACCGGCATCGCCGCCGCGTCGCCGAGCGCGCAGATCGTGCGGCCGATGATGTTGCCGGCCACCGAGTCGAGCAGGTCGATGTCTTCCTGGCGGCCCTGGCCGTTCTCGATGCGCTGCACGATGCGCCACAGCCAGCCGGTGCCTTCGCGGCACGGCGTGCACTGGCCGCAGCTCTCGTGCTGGTAGAAGTACGACAGGCGCATCAGGCTCTTGACCATGCAGCGCGTGTCGTTCATGACGATCACGGCGCCCGAGCCGAGCATCGAGCCGGCCTTGGCGATGGCGTCGTAGTCCATCGTCAGGTCCATCATCGTCGCCCCCGGCAGCACCGGCGACGACGAGCCGCCCGGGATCACCGCCTTGAGCGCGCCGCCCTTGACGCCGCCGGCCAGCTCGAGCAGCTTGGCGAACGGCGTGCCGAGCGGGATCTCGAAGTTGCCCGGCGCATTGACGTCGCCGACCACCGAGAAGATCTTGGTGCCGCCGTTGTTGGGCTTGCCGCACTCGAGGTAGGCCTGGCCGCCGTGGTTGATGATCCACGGCACGGCGGCGAAGGTCTCGGTGTTGTTGATCGTCGTCGGCTTGTTGTACAGGCCCACGCTGGCCGGGAACGGCGGCTTGAAGCGCGGCATGCCCTTCTTGCCCTCGAGCGACTCGAGCAGGCCCGTCTCCTCGCCGCAGATGTAGGCGCCCATGCCGTGGTGCGCGTGCAGCTGGAAGGCGAAGTCGGAGCCGAGGATGTGCTCGCCGAGATAACCGGCGGCGCGCGCCTCGTCGAGCGCCTCCTCGAAGCGCTCGTAGACCTCGAAGATCTCGCCGTGGATGTAGTTGTAGGCGGTGCGCACGTTCATCGCGTAGGCGGCGATGGCCATGCCCTCGATCACGATGTGCGGGTTGTAGTGCAGGATGTCGCGATCCTTGCAGGTGCCCGGTTCGCCCTCGTCGGAGTTGCACACGAGGTAGCGCACGGGCGCCTGCTTGGGCATGAAGCTCCACTTCAGCCCGGTCGGAAAGCCTGCGCCGCCGCGGCCGCGCAGGCCGCCGAGCTTGACCTCGGCCACCACGGCCTCGGGCGTCAAGCCCGGACCGCCGTCCTTGCCGAGGATCTTCTTCAGAGCCGCGTAGCCGCCGCGCGCCACGTAGTCCGCCAGTCGCCAGTTCGTGCCGTCCAGACCGGCGTAGATCTGCGGTGCGATGTGGCGGCCGTGGAAGCAGCTCGCGCTGCCCGTGGACTGGAACTTCGACAGATCGACCATGGTCAGCGCGACGCCTTCAGCGTCTCGACCAGTTCGTCGAGGCGTTCGTTGGACATGAAGCTCAGCATCTGGCGGTCGTTGACCAGCATCACCGGCGCATCGGCGCAGGCGCCCAGGCATTCGCAGGGCTGCACCGTGAAGTTGCCGTCGGCGCTGGTGCCGTAGGGCTCGACGCCGAGCTCGCGGCACAGGTGCTCGAAGGCCTGCGAGCCGCCGCGCAGCGCACACGGCAGGTTGGTGCAGACATTGAGCTTGTAGCGGCCCACCGGCTGCCGGTTGAACATGTTGTAGAAGGTCGTCACCTCCTGCACCGCGATCGGCGGCATGCCGAGGTAGGCGGCGACCGCGTGCTCGGCGTCCTCGCTGACCCAGCCTTCGGCCAGCTGGACGATCGCCAGGCAGGCCATCACGGCCGATGCCTGCTGCCCTGCCGGGTACTTGGCGACCTCGCGCTCGAAGCGCTCGCGCATCTGGGGCGTCAGTTCGAAGCTCACCGGTCGATCTCCCCGAACACGATGTCCATCGTGCCGATGATCGCCACCGCGTCGGCAATCATGTGGCCGCGCGTCAGCTCGTCGAACGCCGCCAGGTGCGCGAAGCCCGGCGCGCGGATCTTCATGCGGTACGGCTTGTTGGCGCCGTCGCTGACGAAGTAGATGCCGAACTCGCCCTTCGGGTGCTCGACCGCCGCGTAGGCCTCGCCCTCGGGCATGTGCATGCCTTCGGTGAAGAGCTTGAAGTGGTGGATCAGATCCTCCATGCCGGTCTTCATGTCGACGCGGCTGGGCGGCGCCACCTTGCGGTTGTCGGTGATCACGGGCCCGGGGTTCTTGCGCAACCAGTCGACGCACTGCTGCACGATGCGGTTGGCCTGGCGCATCTCCTCGACGCGCACGAGGTAGCGGTCGTAGGTGTCGCCGTTGACGCCGACCGGCACGTCGAAGTCCATCTGCGCGTAGACCTCGTACGGCTGCGTCTTGCGCAGGTCCCAGGCGATGCCGCTGCCGCGCAACATCGGTCCGGTGAAGCCGAGGTTGATGGCGCGCTCGGGCGTCACGACGCCGATGCCCACCGTGCGCTGCTTCCAGATGCGGTTGTCGGTGAGCAGCGTCTCGTAGTCGTCGACGTTGGCCGGAAAGCGCTTGCAGAAGTCCTCGATGAAGTCGAGCAGCGACCCCTGGCGGTTCTTGTTGAGCTCGCGGATCGCGCGCTCGCTGCGGATGCGGCTCGGCTGGTACTGCGGCATCGAATCTGGCAGGTCGCGATAGACGCCGCCCGGCCGGAAGTAGGCCGCGTGCATGCGCGCGCCCGACACCGCCTCGTACATATCGAGGATGTCCTCGCGCTCGCGAAAGCAGTAGATGAGCATGTTCATCGCACCGCAGTCCAGGCCGTGCGCCCCCAGCCACAGCAGGTGGTTGAGCAGCCGGGTCAGCTCGGAGAACATGACGCGGATGTACTGCGCGCGGATCGGCACCTCGACGCCGAGCAGCCGCTCGGCCGCCAGGCAGTAGGCGTGCTCGTTGCACATCATCGACACGTAGTCGAGGCGGTCCATGTAGGGCAGCGCCTGCAGATAGGTGCGCGTCTCGGCCAACTTCTCGGTGGCGCGGTGCAGCAGCCCGATGTGCGGATCGGCGCGCTGGATGACCTCGCCGTCGAGCTCGAGCACGAGCCGCAGCACGCCGTGCGCCGCCGGGTGCTGAGGCCCGAAGTTGAGCGTGTAGTTCTTGATCTCGGCCATGGGAGAGGGTGTCGCTTCGCGCGCCGCTCAGTGCAGCCCGCCGTAGTCGTCCTCGCGCACCACGCGCGGCACGTTCTCGCGCGGCTCGATCGTCACCGGCTGGTAGATGACGCGGCGCTGCTCGGCGTCGTAGCGCATCTCGACGTGGCCGCTGACCGGAAAGTCCTTGCGCAGCGGATGGCCGATGAAGCCGTAGTCGGTGAGGATGCGGCGCAGGTCGACATGGCCCTCGAAGACGATGCCATACATGTCGAAGGCCTCGCGCTCGAACCAGTTGGCCCCGCTCCAGATCGGCGTCACGGAGGCCACCGCCGGCACGTCGTCGTCGGGGGCGAAGGTGCGCAGCCGCAGTCGCCAGTTGTGCACGAGCGACAGCAGATGCACGACGACCGCGTAGCGCGGCCCTTCCCAGGGTTCGTTGCGGTAGCTCGCGTAGTCGACGCCGCACAGGTCGATCAACTGCTGGAAGCCGAGCGTCGCGTCGTCGTGCAGCGTGCGTGCCACCGCCTCGTAGTCGGCGGCCGCCACCACCAGCGTGAGCTCGCCGCGCGCGCGCACGAGGCTCTTGATCCGGCCTTCGAAGCGCGTCTTCAGCGCGGCTTCGAGCGTGTCGAGCTTGAGTGTCATCGGGCGTTCAGCGGACGTTCAGCGGGCGATGGTGTTCTCGCGCCTGATCTTGGCCTGCAGCTGCAGGATGCCGTACAGCAGCGCCTCGGCGGTCGGCGGGCAGCCGGGCACGTAGACGTCCACCGGCACGATGCGGTCGCAGCCGCGCACCACCGAATAGCTGTAGTGGTAGTAGCCGCCGCCGTTGGCGCACGAGCCCATGCTCAGCACCCAGCGCGGCTCGGCCATCTGGTCGTAGACCTTGCGCAGCGCCGGCGCCATCTTGTTGCACAGCGTGCCGGCGACGATCATCAGGTCGCTCTGGCGCGGGCT
>JAGWTJ010000174.1 GCA_028869005.1 Burkholderiales bacterium
GCACGATAACCCAAAATGTCCCTGCCTCCCAAGCGGGGTTTCCATCGGTGTCGTGGTTGATCGGCCTGCGTCAGCGCAACGCGCGGGGCGGCTGCGGCGATGACAGGGTTGCGCCGCAAGGGCCCGGCAGCCGGGTTCAGCGCCGGTCGCCGGCGCCGTCCGGATGCGGGTGGCCGGCGGACTCCTCTGGCGCCGCGGCGTGGTGGCGGATTTCCAGGCCCTGCGTGCGGTAGTCGCGCCAGCGCGCGCGCCCGGCTTGTGCCGACGGCGCATCGGCGCCGACCAGCTCGATGATGCGCGAGAAGTGCTGCGGCGCCGTCGGCGCGTCGGCACCCAGATTGACGAGCACGCGGCCCTCGGCAGCCGCGCCGGCCTGCACGTCGAGCCAGATCGGCGTGCGCGCGGCCAGCGCCGGCGTGGCATGCGCGAGCCGCACGTGGGGCACGAAGTCGCGTTCCTCGAACGTCCACAGCGCGCGGTCGAGTTCGTCGAGCGTGGCCTGCGGCGCCGTGCAGATCAGGCGCGCGCCGCGCCGCATCGCCTTCCTCAGCAAGCGGCAGGCGAAGTGCACCGGATCGGCGACGCCAGTGTGGAACTCGACCTCGACGGCCATCGCCGCCTGCTCCCGGCCGGTGCCTGCGCGCGCCGTGCTCAGGCCGCCTGCGCCAGCACCCAGTGCGTGAGCAGCGCCACCGGCCGGCCGGTGGCGCCCTTGTCCTTGCCCGAGCGCCAGGCCGTGCCGGCGATGTCCAGATGCGCCCAGCGCAGATCCTTGGCAAAGCGCTGCAGGAACTTGGCCGCCGTGATCGCGCCGCCGGCGCGCGGACCGACGTTGGCGACGTCGGCGAAGTTGCTCTTCAGCACCTCGTCGTATTCGTCGTCGACCGGCATGCGCCAGGCCGGATCGAGCGCACGCTCGCCGGCGGCCAGCAAGTCGGCGGCCAGCGCGTCGTCGGCGCTGAACAGGCCAGAGCGGTGGTGGCCGAGCGCGATCACGCAGGCGCCCGTCAGCGTCGCGATGTCGACCACTGCCGCCGGCTTCAGGCGCTCGGCGTAGGTCAAGGCATCGCACAGGATGAGGCGGCCCTCGGCGTCGGTGTTGAGGATCTCGATCGTGCGGCCCGACAGGCTCGTCACGACATCACCCGGCTTCACCGAACGGCCGCTCGGCAGGTTCTCGCACGACGGGATGAGGCCGATCAGGTTGACCTTGGCGCCGAGCTCGGCCACCGCACGCAGCGTGCCGAGCACGCTGGCCGCGCCGCCCATGTCGAACTTCATCTCGTCCATCTCGGGCGCCGGCTTGATCGAGATGCCACCGCTGTCGAAAGTGATGCCCTTGCCGACCAGCACCAGCGGCGCCGTGCCCTTTGCCGCCCCCTGATAGCGCGCGACGATGAAGCGCGGCGGCTCCTCCGAGCCCTGCGCCACGGCGAGGAAGGCGCCCATGCCGAGCTTGGCGCAGTCCTTGCGGTCGAGCACCTCGACCTTCAGCGCGTACGACTTGGCGAGCTTGCGCGCCTGCTCGGCCAGATAGCTCGGCGTGCAGACGTTGGCCGGCCGATTGGCGCATTCGCGTGCCAGTTCGACGCCGGCGGCGATCGCCCGCCCGCGCGCCAGTCCTGCGGCCACGGCGGCGTGCTCGGCCTTGCTGCACAGCACGCTGGCCTGCAGCAGCCGCGGCGGCGCGCTTGCGCTCGGCTTGGTCGCGCGGTACAGATACGTGCCGTCGGCCAGCGCCGCAACCACGGCCTCGGCGTGCGCCGCGCCCAATTCACCGCCAACGGCCACGCCGAGCGCGAGGTGCTTGGTGCCGCCGACCTTGATCTGCGCCACGCCCGCCGCGACCGCCTTGCGCAGCGCCTTCGCCGAAGCGTCGGCGGCCCATGTGAACACGACGCGCGGCGCCTTCACCCCGGCCAGGCCGCGCAGGGTCAGCGTGCGCCCTTCCTTCAGCGCGAAGTCGCCGTCGGCGATGGCGGACCCGAGGGCCGCGGCGAGCGGCGCCGGCACCGCCGGCACCGTCTCGCCCACCACCACCACCATCAAGGCATCGGCAGCTACGCCGGCCCATCCTGCCTTGCCGGGCGTCAACGCGTTGAAGTCCATAATTCCACCGGGTAACGAGAAGCGCGCATGTTATTCGATTCGACTGTGCGAAGAGAACTCGCGAGGACCTTCGGCGCGACGCTGGTGGTGATCCTCACCATCGTGCTGACGATGTTCCTGATTCGCACCATCGGCCAGGCGGCCAGCGGCATGGTCGCGCCGCAGGACGTGGTGCTGCTGCTCGGCTATGCCTCGCTCGGCCACTTGCCGACGATGCTGGCGCTGGCGCTGTTCGTCTCGGTCGTGCTCACGCTCGGCCGCATGTATCGCGACAGCGAGATGACGATCTGGTTCGCCAGCGGCGTCGGCCTCGCGCGCTTCGTGCGGCCGGTGCTGCGCACGACCTGGCCGGTGCTGGGGGTGGTGGGCCTGCTCGTGCTCTTCGCCTGGCCCTGGGGCAACCGCAACAGCCTCGAACTGCGTGACCGCTACGAGCAGCGCGGCGATCTGGCGCGCGTCGCGCCGGGCGTGTTCCAGACCTCGAGCGACGGTCGGCGCGTCTTCTTCGTCGAGCGCGAAGGCGCCGACGGCGTCAACGCACGCAACGTGTTCATCCTGACGCAGGGCGAGCACGGCGAAGCGGTGACCTCGGCGCGCTCCGGGCGGCTCGACGTGCAGGGCGGCGAGCGCTACCTCGTGCTCGAGCGCGGCCAGCGCAACGAGGTCGACTCCGCCAGCGGCGTGCGCACACTGGCCAGCTTCGACAGCTACCGCGTGCTCGTCAGCGAGCGCGCGGTGCGCGCCGCCGAGGCGCAGCCGCCCAAGGCCATGGACAGCGCGGCGCTGCTGGCCGACCCGACGCCGCGCCATCAGGGCGAGCTGACCTGGCGCCTGGGTCTGCTGTTCGGCGCCGCCAACCTGCTGCTGCTGGGCATCGGCCTGGCCGCCACCAACCCGCGCCGCGCCAGCAACTGGAACCTGCTGTTCGCGCTGCTCGCGTTCGCCGTCTATTACAACGTCGTCAACCTGTCGCAGGCCTGGGTGGCAAGCGGCCGCCTGTCGATGGCCGCGGCGCTGCTCGGCGTGCACGGCGCGGCCTTCGGCGCCGCGCTCGCGCTGCTCTGGTGGCGCGACCACGCCGCGGTGTTGCAGCCGCTGCGGCGCGCGCGCGTCGCCGGGAGCGCGGCGTGAGGACGGTGCGGCGGCTTCTGTACCGCGACATCGTCGCCTCGGTCGGCTTCGTCGCGCTGGCCTTCCTCGCCCTCTTCTTCTTCATCGACTTCGTCGATCGCATGGACGACGTCGGCACGCGCGGACGCGGCGCGCTCGACGCGGTGCTGTCGGCCGCCTGGCTGGTACCGGGCCATCTGTACGAGCTGATGCCGATCGCGGTGCTGATCGGCACCATCTACTCGCTGTCGCGGCTGGCGCAGGGCAGCGAGTTCACGATCCTGCGCACCGGCGGCCTCGGCCCCGGGCGCGCGCTCGGCCTGCTGGCCGTGCTCGGCGCGGCCTTCGCCGTCGTCACGCTGCTGGTGGGCGACTACGTCACGCCGCTCGCCGAACGCCAGGAGCTGCTGCTGCGGGCACGGTTGGCCGGCGGCGTGCCCGTCGAAGGCGCGGGCGCCTGGCTGAAGGAGCGGCGCAGCACGCCCGACGGCGAGCATGGCGTGTCCGTCAACGTGGGCGGCATCGGCGCCGGCGGCGTGCTGCAGCATGTGCGCATCTTCGAGTTCGACGACGACGGCCGGCTCGTCGTGCAGATCGAGGCGCGCTCGGCCTCGGTCGACGAGCATCGCGTGTGGCACCTCGCCGACGCCGAGCTCACGCGCTGGCCGCGCGCCGCTGCCACGGGCACGGCGGCGGTGCAGGTCGAGCATCGGGCCGAGTACGACTGGCCGAGCACGCTCGCGCCGGCGGTGGTGGCCGCCGCCGTGCAGCCGCTGCAGACCATGAGCACGCTCGAGCTGTGGCGCTACAGCCGCCACCTGAACCAGCAGGAGCAGGCCTCGCAGCGCTACGAGATCCAGTTCTGGAAGCGCGCCTTCTACCCCTGGGCCTGCCTGGTGATGGTGGCGCTGGCGCTGCCCTTTGCCTACCTGCACGCGCGTGCCGGCAACGTCAGCCTCCAAGTGTTCGGCGGCATCATGCTCGGCATCGGCTTCGTGCTGCTGAACAACCTGGCCGGCCACATCGGGCTGCTGCGCGACTGGACGCCCTGGCTCACGGCGGCCACGCCGAGCCTGCTGTTCCTGCTGATGTCGCTCGCCGCCTTCGGCTGGCTGGTGCGCTATCGATGAGCACGAGGCCCGACGACAGGGTGGCGTCCGCCTCCAGCGCTCCGGCCACGTCCGCCCCCGCGCCGGCGCGCGCCGACGCGCTGATCCTGTTCGCGCACGGTGCACGCGACGCACGCTGGGCCGCGCCGTTCGAGGCCGTGGCCGCGGCCATAGTCGCCGCGCAGCCGTCGCTGCCGGTGCGACTGGCCTACCTCGAATGCATGGCCCCCGACCTGCTCGGCGCCGGCAGCGAGCTGGCCGCCGCCGGCTGTCGCGCGATTCACATCGTGCCGATGTTCCTCGGCGCCGGCGGCCACGTGCGGCAGGACCTGCCGGCGCTGATCGAAACGCTGCGCCGCACGCACCCGCAGGCCGCGTTCACGCTGCATCCGCCGATCGGCGAGATCGACGCCGTCATGCGTGCGATGGCGCACGCCATCGTCGCCACCGTGGAAGGCCCGCGATGAACCTGCACCAGTTCCGCTACGTCCAGGAGGCGGTGCGCCGCGACCTCAACCTGACCGAGACGGCCAAGGCGCTGCACACCTCGCAGCCCGGCGTCAGCAAGGCCATCCTCGAGCTCGAGGAGGAGCTCGGCATCGATCTGTTCGCGCGCCACGGCAAGCGCTTGAAGCGCGTCACGGAGCCCGGGCAGCGCGCGCTGGCGTCGATCGAGATCATCATGCGCGAGGTCGTCAACCTGAGGCGCATCGGCGAGCAGTACTCCAAGCAGGACGCCGGCACGCTGTCGATCGCCACCACGCACACGCAGGCGCGCTACTTCCTGCCCGAGCCGGTGGCGCAGCTGCGCCGGCAGTTCCCGAAGGTGCAGGTCGTGCTGCATCAGGGCGTGCCCGAGCAGCTGGCGCGCATGCTGCGCGACGATGTCGCCGACATCGGCATCGCCACCGAATCGCTGGTCGAGCACGACGACCTGATCACGCTGCCCTGCTACGACTGGCAGCACGTGATGGTGGTGCCGGCCGAGCACGCGCTGGCCGCGGTCGAGCTGCCGACGCTCGAGCAGATCGCCGAACAGCCGCTCGTGCTGTACCACCCGACGGTGGCCGGTCGCTCGCGCATCGACGCCGCCTTCGCGCGTGCCCATCTGGCGCCACAGCTGGCGCTCGAGGCGATCGACTCGGACGTCATCAAGACCTACGTGCGCCTGGGCCTGGGCGTGGGCATCGTCGCCGAGCTCGCGATGCGCGACGAAGCGCCGGACTCGGGCCTCGTCGCGCGGCCGCTCGGCCACCTGTTCGGCAGCAACGTGGCACGCGTGGCCTTCAAGCGCGGCGCCTACCTGCGCCACTTCGTGCTGGCCTTCACCGAACTGCTGTCGCCGCGCCTGACGCGTGCGCTCGTCGAGCGCGCCATGAGCGGCCAGGGCAGCGACTACGAACTCTGAAGCGCGCAGCCGCGCCGCCACCGATCACCACCGAGCACCGCCATGCCCGCCCGCACTCCGAAGCTCGCCAGCCGGCTGCCGCACGTCGGCACCACCATCTTCAGCGTGATGTCCGCGCTCGCGCAGGAGCGCGGCGCCATCAATCTCGGCCAGGGCTTTCCGGACTTCGACTGCGACCCGGCCTTGGTCGACCACGTCTGCGCCGCGATGCGCGAGGGCCTCAATCAATATCCGCCGATGCCCGGCGTGCCGGCGCTGCGCGAGGCGGTGGCGGCGAAGATCGAGACGCTGTACGGGCGCCGCTACGACGCGGCCAGCGAGATCACGATCACCGCCGGCGCGACGCAGGCCATCCTCACCGCCATCCTTGCCGCCGTGCACCCGGGCGACGAGGTGATCGTGCTCGAGCCGTGCTACGACAGCTACGCGCCGAACATCGAACTGGCCGGCGGGCGCGTCGTGCGCGTGCCGCTCGCGCCGCGCAGTTTCCGCCCGGACTTCGAGCGCATCGCCGCCGCGCTCAACGCGCGCACGCGCATGATCATCGTCAACAGCCCGCACAACCCCGGCGCCACGGTGTGGACGCGCGACGAGATGCTGCTTCTCGCGCAGTTGCTGGCACCGACCGACACGCTGCTCGTCGCCGACGAGGTCTACGAGCACATGGTGTTCGACGGTGCGCCGCACGTGAGCGCGTCGTCGATTCCCGAGCTCGCGGCACGCGCCTTCGTCGTCTCGAGCTTCGGCAAGACCTTTCACGTCACCGGCTGGAAGGTCGGCACGGTGGCCGCGCCGGCGGCGCTCAGTGCCGAGTTCCGCAAGGTGCACCAGTTCAACGTGTTCACGGTGAACACGCCGGTGCAGCACGGCCTGGCGCGCCATCTGGCCGATGCGCGCCCCTACCTCGAGCTGCCGGCCTTCTACCAGCGCAAGCGCGACCTGTTCCGCGCCGGTCTGGCCGCCACGCGTCTGGTGCCGCTGCCGAGCGCAGGCAGCTATTTCCAGGTCGTCGACTACAGCGCCGTGAGCGACTTGCCCGAGGCCGAGTTCTGCCAGTGGCTGACGCGCGAGGTGGGCGTGGCGGCGATACCGCTGGCAGCGTTCTACGAAGGCGGCTTCGAGCAGCGGCTGGCGCGGCTGTGCTTTGCCAAGCGCGACCAGACGCTGGTGGCCGCGCTCGAGCGGCTGCAGCGGCTGAGTTAGGAGCGTGGGCGGCCGTTCAGGGCCGCTTCGACGCGTCGTCCAGCGGATCGAAGATGCTGGTGGGACGTTCGCCGCCCGACAGGTCCAGATCCACCGGCACCGTGACGCGCTCTTCGGCGGCGCCCGGCGGCGCGGCATCGCTCTCCAGACCGAGGTGGGGGTGCGCGGACGCCGCCGCGGCATCCACCTCGTCGGCGATCGGCAGCAGCAGGTCGACGTTGCCGCTGGCCAGCGACTCGCGGTCGAGCAGGTCGCGCGCCAGCGAGTACAGGAACAGCACCTCACGGTACGCCGGCAGGTCGAACAGTTCGCCGCCGGACCTGCGGAACAGCATCGCCTCGAGCTCGGCCATCGCGTCGATCGGCCGCGCCCACGCCTGCTGCAGGCGCGGCACGACGCCCGCATAGTCCTCGAGCGAACGCCCGTGCGACCACTCGACGCCCCAGTCCGGCGCGTAGGCGTTGAAGCGGCGGTTGAAGCGCGCGCGCATGCGCTCGTAGGTCTCGCGATCGCCGCGCCGCCGATAGATCTCGAGCAGCTTGAGGTAGGGCAAGGGGCTGCTGCCGCCGGTCTGGCGCAGATGCTCGACGAGCAGGTCGATCGCCGCCTCGTCCTGGCCGAGCACGACGAAGAACTCGGCCTGCTGCTCGAG
>JAGWTJ010000175.1 GCA_028869005.1 Burkholderiales bacterium
GCCTGCGCCGCGCCTGCTCGGCGCTGCTTGCCGGCGTGGCCCTCTTCGTGCTGTGGGAGCGGCTGGCCTACACCGGGCTGCTCAACTTCTCGAGCGACTACCGCGCGGTGGGCCCGTTCTGGGAGATGCACGTCGGCGGTGCTGCGCTCGATGTCGCCGTCGTCATGCTGATGCCGGCGGCGTTCGCAGGGCTGGCCGACGAGCGGCGCGGCTGGCGCTGGGTGCTGGCGGCGCTCGTCGCGATGCTCGGGTTCTACGCGGCCCTGGCCACCTTCTCGCGCATCGTCTACGTGGCCGTTCCGCTGGTGGCGCTGGTCTGGCTGCTGCACCGCCGCCGCGCCGGGCATGCCATCGCGCTCGGCGCGTCGGCGGCCTGGATCGCAGGCTTCGCCTTGCTGGCGGCCTGGCTCTTCGCCGGCAGCGGCTACCGCGGGGTGCTGGCGCTGCTGGGCTGCGTGGCGCTGGTGCTTCCGGCGCGCGGCCTCCTCGCGGGGCCCTCGGCCACCGGGCGTCTGCCGGGCGCGGCGCTCGGCGTCGTGCTGGCCATGGCGGCCGTGGCCCTCACGCTGCTGCTGCCCAAGGGCGCGTATCTCGGCTACGCGCTGGCCTGGTTTGCGGGAGCGGCCGGGCTGCTGCTGCAGAGCCGTCGTGGCCTGCCGCGCGAACTGGGCGCGACGCTGCTGCTGGGCGGCCTCGTCGGCTC
The DNA here is from genome assembly GCA_028869005.1 of Burkholderiales bacterium. Lineage (GTDB taxonomy): Bacteria > Pseudomonadota > Gammaproteobacteria > Burkholderiales > Burkholderiaceae_C > Rubrivivax. Next base: position 704 of record JAGWTJ010000175.1, read on the forward strand.
GCTGGTGGCGCTCGCAGGCGTCGCTATCCACTGGGGCGGGTCGCCGGCCGCACCAGCAGCGGCGGGCGCGTCGGCGGCGCTGGTCCTGGCCACCGTGGCCGCGGTGCGCAGCGACCATGCGCTGTGGCCCGCGGCATGGCGCTGGCAGGCCTCGGTGCTGGCAGGCATGGCGGCGGTGGCGGCCGTGGTCGGCGCCTTCGCGGGCGGCGCCTACATGGAAGACCGCATGTCGCAGGTCGAGCAGAACCGTATCGAGCGCGAGGCGCATTGGCAGGCGGCGCTCGATCTGCTGCATGGCAGCGACTGGATGCTCGGCAAGGGCCTGGGCCGCTACTGGGCCGAGCAGATGATGTCGCCGCGCGACGAGGACCAGACCGGCGACTACCGCTGGCTGCCCCCCGGCGCGGGCCCCGGCGGACCGGCGGTGGTGCTGTCGAGCGGGCGCCACATCCTCGGCTCGGGGGAGGAACTCATGCTGTCGCAGCGCGTGGCGCGGCCCGGCCCCGGCCCGGCGACGCTGCGCTTCGAGGTGCTGGCCGAGCAGGGAGTGCGCATCGACTCGGCGATCTGCAGCAAGTTCTTGCTCTACGCCTCGGACTGCCTAGCCCGCTACCAGCCGGTCGAAGGCAGGCCGGGCACCTGGCAGACGATCGAGATGACCCTGGTCGGCAACCGGCCGACGGCCGGCCCCTGGTACGCGCCGCGGCTGACGGTCTTCGATATCAGCCTGGGCAGCAACGCGCGCAAGGTGGAACTGCGCGGACTGACGCTGCACGACAGCAGCGGGCGCGAATTGCTGCGCAATGGCGACTTCGCTCGGGGCATGGCGCATTGGTACTTCACGAGCGACCGCTATCACCTGCCCTGGCACGCCAAGAACCTGGCCGTGCATCTGCTGTTCGAGCAGGGCTTGCTCGGGCTGGCGGCGTTCCTGCTGGCCAGCCTCGTCGCGCTGTGGCGCGTCACGTTCGGGGCGGCGGCCGGCCACCCGGCGGCGGCGATGTTGGCCGCCGGTCTCGTCGCCCTGGGCGTGGTCGGTGCCGTCGACAGCGTGCTCGACATGCCGCGCGTGGCGTTCCTGGCGTACCTGTTCGTCGCGCTGGCGCTGGTGCTGCCCGCGCACGGAGACCGCAAACAGTGGAGGAGTCCCCAATCGCGCGCGACGCTCGGCGCAGGGCGGCGATTAGGATAGCGTGCTGCGGTGCCGTGCCGCGGCCTGCGGCGCCCGGCGTACGGGCGCGACGCGCGAGGCGTCCGGGCCGGCGCAACGGAGATGGTCTCGTCGCAAGTGTCCCTGCCGAACGTCGTCCCTGCAGCCATGACGCACGACGCGCCGCGCCGCGCCGCGTTGCCGGGCAGTACGGCCGCGCCGGGCTGGCCGCGCGTGTGCATCGTCGGGCCGCTGCCGCCGCCCTCGGGCGGCATGGCCAACCAGTGCGAGCAACTGCTGCGGCTGCTGCGCGCCGAGGGTGCGCCGGTCGAGTTGGTCCGCACCAATGCGCCGTATCGCCCGGCGTGGCTCGGTCGCGTTCCGTACCTGCGCGCCGCGGCGCGCGTCCCGTCCTATCTGGCCGGGCTGTGGCGCGGCATCGGCCGCGCCGACGTCGTGCATCTGCTCGCGAACTCCGGCTGGTCCTGGCATCTGCTGGCGGCGCCCGCGCTGGCCGTCTCGAAGCTGCGCGGCGTGCCGGCGATCGTCAACTATCGGGGCGGGCTGGCCGACGAGTTCCTGCGCGCCGCACCCGGCCACGTGCATCGCGCGCTGCGCGCAGCGGCGATGCGCGTCACGCCCAGCGAGTTCCTGCGCGAGGTGTTCGCGCGGCACGGGCTCGCCGCCGAGATCATCCCGAACATCGTCGACCTGACGCGCTTTCGGCCGCGCGCGGCGCGCGATTTCGGCGTGGCGCCTCATCTGATCGTCACGCGCAACCTGGAGCCGATCTACGACATCCCGACCGCGCTGCGCGCTTTCGTCGAGGTGCGTCGTCGCTATGTCGCGGCGTCGCTGACCGTGGCGGGCAGCGGACCCGAGCGTGCGGCGCTCGAGCGCTTGGCGGGCGAACTCGGAATCGGCGCGGCCGTGCGGTTCGCCGGACGCATCGACAACGCGGACATTGCGTCGCTGTACGCTGGCGCCGATCTGATGCTCAATCCGAGCACGGCCGACAACATGCCGATCTCGATCCTCGAGGCGCTAGCCTCGGGTGTGCCGGTGGTCAGCACCGATGTCGGCGGCATCCCGCATCTGGTGCAGCACGAGCGCAGCGCGCTGCTGGTGCGAAGCGCAGACGCGCCGGCGATGGCCGCCGCCGCACTGCGCGTGCTGCAGGATGCTGCGCTCGCCCGGCGCCTGCGCGACGAGGGTCTGCGCGAGAGCTCCCGCTACGCCTGGCCGCAGGTGCGCGAGCAGTGGCGGCGCGCCTACGCGCGCGTGGCGCTGCCTGGGGCGCCCGCGGTCGTTGCCGGATGAAGCCATGAGCACAAACCTCTCGCAGCGCCTGCTGGCGCGTTGGTACGGCGGCGTGCCGCATCCCTATCGCCTGTTCGAGCAGCGCGTCGACGCGCTGCTCGGCAGCGGCGGCAAGGTGCTGCTCGACGCCGGCTGCGGCCGCACGGTGCCGGTGCTGCGCAAGTACCTCGGCCGCGCCGAGCGCCTGATCGGCATCGAACTGGTCGACTTCACCGACGTGCCGCCCGGCATCGAGACCCACAAGTCCGACCTCGCACGGCTGCCGATCGCCGACGCCAGCGTCGATCTCATCATGTCGCGCAGCGTCTTTGAGCACCTGACCGACCCCGATTCGGTGTACCGCGAGTTCGCACGCGTGCTCGCGCCCGGTGGCCGCGTCGTGTTCCTGACGGCCAACATGTACGACTACGGCACCCTCGTCGCGCGGACGATTCCCAACCGTTTCCACGCCCGCATCGTGCGCACCGTCGAGGGCCGTGCCGAGGAAGACACCTTTCCCACGGCCTACAAGACCAACACGCGCCGTGACGTGCTGCGCCTGGCGGCGCAGTCGGGCATGCAGGTCGAGCAGTTCGAGTACCTGAGCCAGTACCCGAACTACCTGATGTTCAACGGCTTGCTGTTCGCCCTCGGCACGGTGTTCGAGAAAATCGTCAGCCGCTTCGATGCGCTGCGACTGCTGCGCGGCTGGATCATGGTCACGCTGGTCAAGCCGCAAGGCGGCAAGGCCGCATGAGCACCGCTGGCCTCGCTGCGCCCGGCGCCTACACGCGCTTTGCCAGCGGTGTGCTGTTTGCGCTGCACGAGCGGGCCAAGGGCCACGCCAGCGTGGCGCTGCGCGAGCGGCTCGAGCGCAGCCAGTGGCACACGCGCGCCGAGATCGAAAGCGAACAGGCCGCCCGGCTGCGCGAATTCCTGGTCGAGATCGGCACGCGCGTGCCCTACTACCGCGAGCTCTTCTCGGCGCGCGCCTTCGACCCGGCGCGCGTCGTCTCGGCGGCCGACCTGCGCGCGCTGCCGCTGCTCACCAAGGCCGAGATCCGGGCGCATGCCGAACGCATGAAGGCCGACGGACACGGGCCGCTCGCTCGCTACAACACCGGCGGCTCGTCCGGGCAGCCGCTCGTCTTCTACATCGGCAAGGCGCGCAAGAGCCACGACGTGGCCGCCAAGTGGCGCGCCACGCGCTGGTGGGGCGTGGACATCGGCGACCGCGAGGCAGTGGTCTGGGGCTCGCCGATCGAGCACGGCACGCAGGATCGCGTCAAGGCCTGGCGCGACCGCGTCTTTCGCAGCACGCTGCTGCCGGCCTTCGAGATGTCCGAGTCGCGGCTGGACGAGTTTGTCGACTGGCTGCGCGCGCACCGTCCGCGCATGCTGTTCGGCTACCCGTCGGCGCTCACCTACATCGCGCAGCACGCCGCCCGGACCGGTCGGCGCCTCGACGACGTCGGCGTGCAGGTCGCCTTCGTCACCAGCGAACGCCTGTACGACGAGCAGCGCGCGGTCATCGCCGCCGCCTTCGGCTGCCGCGTCGCCAATGGCTACGGCGGGCGCGACGCCGGCTTCATCGCGCACGAATGCCCCGAGGGTGGCATGCACCTGTCGGCCGAGGACATCGTGGTCGAAATCGTCGGCGAGGACGGTGAGCCGCTGCCGGCCGGCCGAGCCGGCGAGATCGTCGTCACGCATCTGGCGACGGCGGAGTTCCCCTTCGTGCGCTACCGCACCGGCGACGTCGGCGTGCTCGACGACGGCGCCTGCGCCTGCGGCCGCGGACTGCCGATGCTGCGCGAAATCCAGGGTCGCACCACCGATTTCGTGGTCGCCGCGGACGGCACCGTGATGCACGGCCTGGCGCTCATCTACGTGATCCGCGACCTGCCCGGCATCGAAGGCTTCAAGGTGACGCAGGAGTCGCGGCAACTCACGCGCGTCGAACTGGTGAGCGGCCCCGGTTTCGACGACGCGCTCGTTCCGCGCATCGTGGCCGGGTTTCGCCAGCGCCTGGGCGCCGAGGTCGAGGTGCGCGTCGAGCGCGTGGCCGCCATCGCACCCGAGAAGTCGGGCAAATATCGCTACATCGTGAGCCATGCGCTCGCGCCGAGCTGAGGCGGTTCCGATGCCGATACGCGACATCCTGTTCACCGCCATCGTCTTGGCGCTGCTGCTGCTCGCGTTCAGGACTCCGGTGGTCGGCGCCTACCTCTGGGTCTGGCTGGGAGTGATGGCGCCGAACAAGATGACCTACGGCTTCGCCTTCGACCTGCCGTTCGCGCAGGTCACCGCGATCGTGACCATGCTCGGTATGCTGTTCACTCACAAGCGTCATCTGCCGCCGCGCAACGCCGTCGTCGTGCTGCAGCTCATGCTGCTGGCCTGGATGACCATCACGACCCCTTTCGCCATCGCGGCGCCCGAGGTGGCCTGGGACCGCTGGATCTTCGTCATGAAGATCCAGATCATGCTGCTCGTCGTCTGGATGCTCGTCGTCGAGCCCAAGCAACTGCGCGTGTTCGTCTGGGTGCTGACGATGTCGGTGGCCTTCTTCGGCATCAAGGGCGGCATCTGGACGCTGCTCACCGGCGGCGGCGGACGCGTGTGGGGGCCGCCGGGCGGCTTTCTCGAGGACAACAACGCGCTCGCGGCCGGACTGGTGACCGTGATGCCGCTGCTGTATTACCTGCGGCAGACCGAGTCCAAGCGCTGGGTCAAGGTCCTGCTGCTGGCGGCGATGGTGTTCTGCGTGTTCTCGATTCTGGGCAGCCAGTCGCGCGGCGCGCTGCTGGGTCTGCTCGCGATGGGCCTCTTCCTGGGGCTCAAGAGCAAGTATCCGGTTCGCACCAGCCTAGGCCTGGTGCTCCTGGTGGGCGCGGCCATCGCCTTCATGCCCGACACCTGGTCGACCCGCATGGACACCATGCAGACCTACGAGCAGGAGAGTTCGGCGATGTCGCGCCTGTACTCCTGGAACACGCTGTGGAACGTGGCGCTCGACCGCCCGCTGGTGGGCGCCGGCTTCCAGGCCGACAACATCGCGGTGTTCGAACGCTACGCGCCGACGGGCAGCGAGTGGGCGATGTTCAAGGGCCGGGTGTGGGTGGCCCACAGCATCTACTTCCAGATGCTCGGCGAGCACGGCTTCCCGGGGCTGGTGCTGTACCTGCTGCTGGGCGCTGCGGCCTGGTTCAAGGCCGGGCGCATCGCCCGCGCGATGCGCGGGGATGCCGAGTTCGGCTCGTGGATGCCGCTGCTGATGCGCATGGTGCAGGTCAGCATGGTCGGTTTCGGCACGTCCGGCGCCTTCCTCAGCCTCGCCTATCTCGACCTGCCGTTCTATGTGATCGGGCTCGTCGTCATGTGCGACGGCATGGTGCGGCGGCGCGCGGCGGCTGCCGCCGAGGCTGCGCCCGCCGCAGCAGGCGACGCGCCGCCCGCCGGGTCCCCGCGCTGGATCGGCCGGTGAGCGCCATGCCGCCCTGGCTGGGCCGCTGCGCATCGGCCGCCAGCGCGATGGTCGACCGAGTCGCTGCGCCGCGCCTGTCGATCCTCATCTTCCACCGCGTGCTGGCGCAGCCCGACGCGCTGTTCCCCGACGAGATCGACGCCACACGCTTCGCGATCCTGGTGCGGACCGTGCAGCGCAACTGGCGCGTGCTGCCGCTCGGTGCGGCCGCCGCGCTGCTGCAGCAGAACCGGCTGCCGCCGCGCGCCCTGGCCATCACCTTCGACGACGGCTACGCCGACAACGCCGAGATCGCGCTGCCCATCCTGCAGCGCGCCGGGCTGCCGGCCACGTTCTTCGTGGCCACCGGCTTCCTCGACGGCGGCCGCATGTTCAACGACACCGTCATCGAGTGCCTGCGTGCGACGTCGCTCGAGCGCGTCGACCTCGGCGACTTCGGCCTCGGCGTGCGCGTGCTCGGCAGCGCCGCCGCGCGGCGCGCGGTGATCGAGGAACTGCTGCCGCGCGTCAAGTACCTCGGTCTGGCCGAGCGCGAGCCTTTTCTCGAACGGCTGCTGCGGCAATGCGGCCAGCCGAAGCTGCCGCACGACCTGATGATGCGCTCGGAGCAGGTCGTGCAGTTGCACCGCGCCGGCATGGCGATCGGCGCACACACCGTGCGCCATCCGATCCTGCGACTGCTGCCCGACGACGAGGCGCGCGCGGAGATCGCCCGCGGTCGCACAACGCTCGAAGACCTGATCGGCGCACGCGTCGAACTCTTCGCCTACCCCAACGGCCGTCCGGGCGAGGACTACGACGCGCGCCACGTCGAGATGGTGCGCGGTCTGGAGTTTCGCGCGGCCGTGAGCACGTCGCCGGGCAGTGCCGTCGCGGGCGCCGACCCTTATCAACTGCCGCGCTTCACGCCCTGGGACCGCGATCCCGTGCGCTGGGCCGCGCGGCTC
>JAGWTJ010000176.1 GCA_028869005.1 Burkholderiales bacterium
CGGGGCCGCAGGCCGGGGGATCTGGGGCTGGCGCGGGGCGGGCATGGCGCGGCGATTCTGCCGCCGCGGCCCGGCCGTGCGCGCGCGGCGCGGCGGCGCTGCCACAATGGCAGGCGACGCATTTGGCATCTGTCTGCACTTCCGCGCTTGATCCGCCGCCACACGTTCACCCCTGCCGACAACCGCCGCCTGGCGCATCTGTGCGGGGCGCTGGACGCCCACCTGCGCCAGATCGAGCAGGCACTCGGCGTGGCGATCGCGCGCCGCGACGCTACGCTTCGCATCGAGGGTCCGCGCGAGGCGGTGCAACGGACGGCGACGCTGCTCGACGCGCTGTACGCGAAGGCCGAGCAGCCGCTCGGCGAACGCGCGCTGCATCTGGCGCTGACGCGAGCCGCCGCGCGGCCGCTCGGCGCTCGCGCGTCGACCGCCGCTGCAGCCGAGGCGGCGCCGAGCACTATCGTGCTGCACACGCGCCACGCCGAGCTCGCCGGACGCACCCCCAACCAGGAGCGCTACCTGCGCCAGATCCTCGCGCACGACATCACCTTCGGCACCGGGCCGGCCGGCACCGGCAAGACCTTTCTGGCGGTGGCCTGCGCCGTCGACGCGCTCGAGCGCAGCGCGGTCCAGCGCATCGTGCTGACGCGGCCGGCGGTGGAGGCGGGCGAGCGCCTGGGCTTCCTGCCCGGCGATCTGGCGCAGAAGGTCGATCCGTACCTGCGGCCGCTGTACGACGCGCTGTATGACCTGATGGGCTTCGACCGCGTCGGCAAGGCCTTCGAGCGCGGCCAGATCGAGATCGCGCCGCTGGCCTTCATGCGCGGGCGCACGCTCAACCACGCCTTCGTCATCCTCGACGAGGCGCAGAACACGACGCGCGAGCAGATGAAGATGTTCCTCACGCGCGTCGGTTTCGGCAGCAAGTGCGTGGTCAACGGCGACACCAGCCAGGTCGACCTGCCCAAGGGCGTGGCCAGCGGGCTGGTCGAGGCCGTGCACGTGCTGGCGCGCGTCGAGGGCGTTGCCTTCACCGCGTTCACTGCGGCCGACGTGGTGCGCCATCCGCTGGTGGCGCGCATTGTCGAGGCCTACGAGCGCGTGCGTCAGTCCGAGACGCCGCCGGCGAGCAACCCATGAGCCGGCCCCGCGAGCCGGCGAGCGGCCCATGACCCGCGCGGCGCGACCCGCGCTGCGGCTGTCGCTGCAATGGGCCGATGCGCGGCACCGCGCGCTGCTGCCGCGCCATCGCGTGGCGCGCTGGCTGCGTGCCGCGCTCGAGCGCGACGGCGAACTCACGGTGCGCGTCGTCGGCGCCGACGAAGGCCGCGCACTGAACCGCAGCTACCGGCAGCGGGACTACGCGACCAACGTGCTGACCTTCGACTACCAGTGCGAGCCGCTGGTGGTGGCCGATGTCGTACTGTGCGCGCCGGTGCTGGAGGCCGAGGCGCGCGCCGCCGGCGTCGCGCTCGAGGCGCATTACGCGCACCTGCTGGTGCACGGCGCGCTGCACGCGCAGGGCTGGGACCACGAGCGCGCGCGCCAGGCGCGCGCCATGCAGTCGCGCGAGAGCGCGCTGCTCGTCGCGCTCGGCTTCGCCGACCCCTACGCGCGCGGCTGAGGGCGCTGGCGTGGCCGCCGCTGCGCGTCCATGCGGAGTGTTCCCGTGGCGCGCCAAGAGGCACATGCGCTAGAAAGACGCTCTATCGCGGATTCCGACAGCAGAGACGACGATGAAGCTCGCACGCAACGCCCTTGCCCCGGCGTGCACGTGGCGCGCATCTCGCTCGATCGCATCGTCACCGAACTGGTGCCGTTCGTGCTGGTCGTGCTCGCCTGCCTGATGGTGATCACGTATTTCCCGCCGCTCACGCTGGCGCTGCGCGATCTGGTCTACCGCTGAGGCTCCCGGCTCCGATCGAAGTGTTGCGATGCGCGTGCTGCGACTGGGCCGGCGCCCGTACCTCGAGATCGAGCAGGCGATGCGCGCTTTCACCGCGACGCGCGGCGCAGACACCGACGACGAGCTCTGGCTGGTCGAGCACGAGCCGGTGTTCACGCAGGGCATCGCTGGGCGCGACGCGCACGTGCTCGCCAGCGGCGACATCCCGGTGCTGCGCACCGACCGCGGCGGCCAGGTCACCTACCACGGGCCGGGGCAGGTGGTGGCTTATCCGCTGGTCGACCTGCGGCGGCGCGGCTACTTCGTCAAGGAATACGTCTTCCGCCTCGAGCAGGCGGCGCTCGACGTGCTGGCCGGGTACGGCGTCAGCGGTCACCGCGTGCGCTCGGCGCCCGGCGTCTACGTGCGGCAGGGCGACCCCTTCGGCCATGCACTGCTCGAGCCCGACGCGACCGACCCGCTGCGCGGGCTGGCCAAGATCGCCGCGCTCGGCGTCAAGGTCAGCCGCCACTGCGCCTATCACGGCCTGGCCTTCAACGTGGCGATGGACCTCGAGCCGTTCACGCGCATCGACCCGTGCGGCTACAAGGGGCTCGTCACCACCGATCTGCGCGCGCTCGGCGTGGCCGCTTCGTGGGACGACGCCGCGGCACGACTGGCCGGCGCGCTCGCGCAGCGGCTCGGAGGTGGCGCCGCGACGGTTCGGTGAGAGCCACGGCCGGCATCACCGTCGGTGCGGTGAAAGGGGGCCCTTTACACTGCCCGCTCGAATGTCCCGCCGCCCGGCGCCGTCGTCATGAGTCAACCCCCGGTCTACGACCCCACCCAGAAGCAGAAATCCGAGGCCAAGACCTCGCGCATCCCGATCAAGATCGCGCCGCTGGCGAGCACCGAAGTGCTGAAGAAGCCGGAGTGGATCCGCGTGCGTGCCGGCAGCCACCACACGCGCTTCTACGAGATCAAGCAGATCCTGCGCGAGCACAAGCTGCACACGGTGTGCGAGGAGGCGAGCTGCCCCAACATCGGCGAGTGCTTCGGCCGCGGCACGGCGACCTTCATGATCATGGGCGACAAGTGCACGCGGCGCTGCCCGTTCTGCGACGTCGGCCACGGCCGGCCCGATGCGCTCGACGCCGAAGAGCCGGTCAACCTCGCGCGCACCATCGCGGCGCTGGCGCTGCAGTACGTGGTCATCACCAGCGTCGACCGCGACGACCTGCGCGACGGCGGGGCGGGGCATTTCGCCGCCTGCATCGGCCAGGTGCGCGCACTGGCACCGGCGACCCGCATCGAGATCCTCACGCCCGACTTTCGCGGCCGCGCCGAGCGCGCGCTCGACCTTCTCGAGGCGACGCCGCCGGACGTCATGAACCACAACCTCGAGACCGTGCCGCGCCTGTACAAGGAAGCGCGCCCGGGCGCCGACTACCGCACCAGCCTCGAGCTGCTCGCGCGCTTCGCGCAGCGCGTGCCGGGCGTGCCGACCAAGAGCGGCCTGATGGTGGGCCTGGGCGAGAGCGACGACGAGATCCTCGCCGTGATGCGCGACCTGCGCGCGCACGGCGTGCAGATGCTCACCGTCGGCCAGTACCTCGCGCCCAGCGGCCACCACCTGCCGGTGCGGCGCTACGTGCACCCCGACACCTTCCGCATGTTCGAGCGCGAGGCGCAGGCGATGGGCTTCTCGCACGCCGCCTGTGGCGCCATGGTGCGCTCGAGCTACCACGCCGATGCGCAAGCGCATGCCGCCGGTGTGGCTGGCGTGGACGGCGTGGCGGGCGGCTGAGCGAGCGCGGCGCGCGGCAGCCGCCGCGCATGTGCCCGCGCGCTCAGCGCACCCAGGTGTTGAGCTGGATGATCGGCAGCAGCACCGACAGCATGATCAGCACCACCACCACGCCCATGGCGACGATGAGCAGCGGCTCGAGCAGGGTGGCGATGGCCATGGCGCGGCGCTGCGCCTCGCCGGCCAGTTGCTGCGCGGCGCGCGTCAGCATCGCCGGCAACTGCCCGGTCTGCTCGCCCAGGCGCGCGAACATCGCGAGCAGGCCCGGAAAGCGTTTTCTGGCCGCCAGTGCGGCGGCCAGCGGCGCGCCTTCGCGCACCTGTACCAGCGCGTCGAGTGCGTCGGCGCGCATCGCGCGGTTGCCCAGCGTCTCGGCCGCCGTCTGCAGCGCCTTGAGGATCGGCACGCCGGCGCCGGCCAGCATCGCCAGCGTGCCGCCGAAGCGCGCCGCGTTGTAGCCGCGCACCAGGCGGCCGACCAGCGGCAGCCGCAGCGCCAGCGCGTCGGTGCGTTCGCGGAAGGTCTCGCCGCGGCGCGCGACGACGAAGGTCGCGCCGACGGCGGCCAGCAGCACCAGCACCAGCCAGCCCCACTGGCGCACGAAGGCGCTCAGCGCCAGCATCAGCGTCGTCAGCAGCGGCAGCGCGCGCTTGGAACTGGTGAACACGTTGGCGATCTGCGGCACCACGTAGGTGACGAGCACGGTGACGATGAGCACCGCGACCACCGACACGATGGCCGGGTAGAGCATCGCGCCCAGCACCTTGGCGCGCAGCGCCTGGCGCTGCTCGAGGTCGTCGGCCAGGCGCTCGAGCACCGCCCCGAGCGCGCCGCTTTGCTCGCCGGCGGCGACCACCGCGCGGTAGATCTCGTCGAACTCCCGCGGCGCGGTGGCCAGCGCGCGCGCGAACGGGCTGCCGGCGTTGACCTCGCTCTTCAGATGCGCCAGCAGCTCGCGCTGGCGCTCGCCCTCGGCTTCGTCGGCGAGCGCGGTGAGCGCGCGCTCGAGCGGCAGCCCCGCGCCGACGAGGCCGGCCAACTGGCGCGTCCACACCGCCAGCGCGGTGCCGCCGAACACGCGCCGTGCAAAGCGCGCGCCGCCGCCGGCGTCACCGGCCGCGATGCCCACCGGCGTGACCGCCAGCGGCACCAGCGTGCGCGCGCGCAGTTGCGAACGCGCAGCGCGCGCGTTGTCGGCCTCGACCAGGCCGTTCTCGGTCTTGCCGGCGCCGTCGAGCGCCTCGTAGCGGTAGGCCGGCATGCGGGCCTGGCGTTCAGAGCGCCTGCGGCGCGCGCGCCAGCGGCGGGGCCATCAGATCGGCCGGACGCGTCGACGGCGCGTCGTCCTCGGCCGCCGCCACGTCCCCCGTGACGCGCAGCACCTCCTCCGGCGACGTGATGCCCTCGTCGGCCAGGCGCTGGCCGTGCTCGGCCATCGGACGCAGGCCGGCGGCCTCGGCCGCGGCCTGGATCTGCGCCTCGGCGGCGCGGCCGTGGATCAGCGCGCGCACGCGCTCGTCGGCGATCATCAGCTCGTAGACGCCGGTGCGGCCCTTGTAGCCGGTGTGGCTGCAGCCGGCGCAGCCGACCGGATGCCAGTAGCCGTCGTCGCCGCGCTTCTTGCACTGCGGACACAGCTTGCGCACCAGGCGCTGCGCCAGCGTGCCGAGCAGGCTCGACGACAGCAGGTACGGCTCGACGCCCATGTCGACCAGCCGCGTGATGCTCGACACCGCATCGTTGGTGTGCACGGTGGCGAGCACGAGGTGGCCGGTGAGCGAGGCCTGGATCGCGATCTGCGCGGTCTCGAAGTCGCGGATCTCGCCGATCATGATGACGTCAGGATCCTGGCGCAGGATCGCGCGCAGCGCCTTGGCGAAGGTCAGCTCGATCTTCGGGTTGACCTGGGTCTGGCCGATGCCGGGCAGCTCGTACTCGATCGGATCCTCGACCGTGAGCACGTTGGTGTGCGCGGTGTCGATGCGCTGCAGGCTGGCGTACAGCGTCGTCGTCTTGCCCGATCCGGTGGGGCCGGTGACGAGCACGATGCCGTGCGGCTGCGCGATCAGCCGCTGGGTGGCGGCGAGCACCTCGCCGCTCATGCCGAGCGACTCGAGCGTGAACTTCGATTCGGTCTTGTCGAGCAGCCGCAGCACCGCGCGCTCGCCGTGCGCCGACGGCAGCGTGGACACGCGCACGTCGATCGCGCGGCCGCCGATGCGCAGGCTGATGCGGCCGTCCTGCGGCAGGCGCTTCTCGGCGATGTCGAGCTCGGCCATGATCTTCAGCCGGCTGATGAGCGCGGCGTGCAGCGCGCGGTTGGGCTGCACCACTTCGCGCAGCGCGCCGTCGACGCGAAAGCGCACGCTCGAGCTGCGCTCGTAGGGCTCGATGTGGATGTCGCTCGCGCCGTCCTTGGCCGCCTGCGTGAGCAGCGCGTTGAGCATGCGGATGATGGGCGCGTCGTCGGCGGCTTCGAGCAGGTCGGCCACCGCCGGCAGGTCCTGCATCATGCGCGACAGGTCGACGCCGCTCTCGACTTCGCCGATCACCGCCGCCGCGCTGCTCTCGCCGCCGGCATAGGCGGCGGCGATGCGCTGGCCGAGCGTGGCCGCGTCCTGGCGCTCGAAGCGAGCGACCGCGAACACGCGCGTCACCTCGGCCAGCGCCGAGCGCGGGGTCGTGTCGGCGGCCCACAGCACGCAGCGCTCGCCGTCGTCCTCGAGCAGCAGCACATTCGCCTTGGCGAAGGAGTAGGGCAGGGGATGGCGCGCACCCATCGTCGCGGCTCGTTCAGGGCGACAGCGGGTTCGTCGGGTCGGCCGGCTGCTGGCGCATCGGCACCGTCGGCGCCGGACCCCGGGCGCTGGGCGGCAGCACCGGGGCCTCGTTGATCGGCACGACGACGCTGGGCGAGGGCTGCGTCTGCTGCTGCCCGGCCCGGATCTGGTCGTAGCGGTCGAGCGAGAACTTGTTGGCCGCGTCGGCGTCACGCATGACGATCGGACGAAGGAACACCATCAGGTTGGTGCGCGAGCGGGTGCGGCTTTCGCTGCGGAACAGCCCGCCCACGACCGGTATGTCGCCCAGCAGCGGCACCTTGCTGTTGTTGACGGTGACCTGATCCTGGATCAGCCCGCCGAGCACCAGGATCTGCCCGTCGTCGACTGTCACCGTGCCCTCGATCGAGCGCTTGGTCGTCGACGGCCCGGCGTTGCTCGTGCCGGCCGCGGTGGTGGCGAGCACGGCGCTTTGCTCCTGGAAGATCGTCATGCGCACGGCGCCGTTCTCGCCGATCTGCGGCCGGATGCGCAGCGTGATGCCGACGTCCTTGCGCTCGATGGTCTGGAACGGGTTGATCGCGCCGTTGCTGCTGCCGGCGCCGGTATTGGTGAACTGGCCGGTGATGAACGGCACGTTCTGGCCGACCACGATCTTGGCCTCCTCGTTGTCGAGCGTGATCAGGTTGGGCGTGCTGACGATGTTGGTGTTGGCCTGCGTCTGCAGCGCACGCGCCAGCGCGGCCAGCGTGACCACGCCGTTGTACGCCTTGAGGACGCCGATGTTGAGGCCCTCGCCGAGCGTCACCGTGCCCTTGGCCGCTCCGGTGCTGATGTCGATGATGTTGCCGCTGCCGCCCGGCGCCGTGAAGTTGGTGCCGGCGACCAGGCCGAAGCGGTCGCCGTTCTTGCCCAGCAGGCCCTGCCACTGGAAGCCGAAGTCGGCCGCGTTGTCGCCCGAGACCTCGACGATCATGCTCTCGATGTAGACCTGCGCGCGGCGCTCGTCGAGTTGGTCGATGAGCGCGCGCACCTGGCGATACAGCGGCTCGGGCGCGGTGATGATGAGCGAGTTGGTGGCCGGGTCG
>JAGWTJ010000010.1 GCA_028869005.1 Burkholderiales bacterium
CGTGTCCGGTTGAGCGCCGCGTCAGGCGGCAATACTGTCTGCTTAGATAATGAATCGACCGATGGAGTTGCCCGGCGACCACGCGCGCTTCGCGAGCTTCTTGCGCGTGCGGCCCGGCGGGGCAACCCGCATGGGGCCAGCCGGCGCTGGTGTCCAGTCGATGGGTACGCGCCGCGGCGCGCCCCGGGCCAATGCCTTGTAGCGCGAGTTCCTTCGCTTGACCATGCGCGGGGATCTCCGGTTGAGCGTTCGGACCGCGCGCAGCGTGGCGACCACGGCCAGCAGGCTATGGAACCAACGCGCGCGTCTTCGCGGCCGCCCTGGGGCCCTGGGGAAAAGGCCCCGGAGTGGGGCTGTTCGCGGCGCAAGAGCTGCAAGGCCCCCATGAAGGACAGATCCTCGTGCGGTATGTGGTGTCGCGCCGCGCCGTGGTGCAGCAGCCAGCGCACCGCATAGTGCGTCAGCACCCAGCCGTAGAACTCCTGCCGCACGAGCTCTGCGGTCTTGCTGCGAAGCACGCGGCGGCATTGCCGCAGGTGCGTCTCGAGCTCGTCGTAGAGGGCCTCCATCTCCCAGCGGCGGTGATACAGCTCGGCCAGTTCCATTGCCGGCGCGGCGCGCTCGTCCAGCAGCGTCGTGATGAGCCTGTAGTGCGGCTCGGCATCGGGCGGCTTGGGGCATTTGTAGTCGATCACGCGCACCGTGATCGCGCGCGCTTGCGCTTGCGCCTGCGCCTGGCTCACGCCGGTGGGCCCGATCGTGCTCGAGTAGCTGCCGTCGGACAGCCTCCGCTCGACCGGCAGCTTGCGTGTGGACGCGCAGCGCCACAGCAGTTGCGCACCGGTGGCGCTGGCCTGGCTCCCGTGCTCGAAGCCGTTGAAGCCGCGATCGGCCAGGCACAGCATGCCGGGCCCGAGGCTGGCCAGCAGCGGCACACAAAGCTCCCACTCGCCGCAGCGGTACGGTCCCAGGTTGGCCGCCAGGATGGCGTGCGTGGCGCACTCGGCCAGCAGCGCGCAGCGCGCCTGCGGGTAGCCCGCCGGGCCTTGCCGGCCGCCCCGACGCCCGAAGGCTTCGTCGTTGTCGGTCTCGTCGGCAAGCTCGAAGGTGCTGCCGTCGATGCCAACCAGGCGCAGACCGCGGTAGAACGCGCCAGGGTGAATGGCCGCGTCGGCCAGCGGCACGCAACAGCGCCGCACGAGGTCTGCCAGCGGCTGCGCGCCGATACGAATACGCAGCGAACTGATCGCGGCCTTCTTCACGGCCGCCGGTCGCGCTGCGCCGGCATCCCAGGCCAAACCTTGCGACACGGCCGAGAACACGGCCTCCTAAGCCGCCTCGGGGTACAGGCTCAGCGCCATCACGTAGTAGACGCCGGCCACAGCGGGAAACGCCCGAATGCGCTGGCTGTTGCAGCCGTGTGCGTCCAGCACCTCGTTGACGACCTCGGGCGGCACCACGCGCGCCAGGAGGCTGGCGCTCAGGAAGTCCGTCAAGCGGGCGCCGTCACCCAGCACTGCCTTGGTTCGAGCCATGAGCCGTCTCCAAGAAGGGACGGGTGGTCAGCATACTGGAAATCTTATAAAGTGGACAGTATTGCGGCCTAACGTGATCTCGGGCGCATTCTTGCGCCTCCATCCGGATAGTGGCGCGCGGCTGCGCCCGTATCTGGATAGGGGCGCAGTTCCATGCTCACTCCCCGGGCCTCACCAAGACCTCATCAGGCCTCGAAGGATCACCAAGCGTGGATGGAGCCGCCGTCGCAGCCCCGCCCGCTCACCCGCACTGCCCCACGTACCCGCAACTCGTGCAGAACTCGCAGCCGTCCTTGTGGATCAGCGTGGCGTTGCCGCATTCGGGGCAGCGCTTGCCGGCCAGCGGCCGCACGGCGCCGGCTTCGCCGGGGGCGGTCAGCACGCCCATCGGCGCGATCGGGCGGCCCTCTTCGTCGAGCACGCCGAGCATGGCGTAGCGGTGGATGATGAGCCGCGCCATGTAGGCCACGGTCGACGGCCACATCTGCTGGCGGCGCTCGCCGGGCACGAAGGCCATGAACTGGGCGAGCGGCTCGGCGTAGTTCAGCAGCTTGCGCAGCTTCATGCCGATCCAGGCCGGATCGACGACGCGCATGTCCAGCGACAGCACGCGCGCCAGGCCCTCGAACGCGCGCGGGTAGTTGCCCGAGAAGCCGACCGCGCAGGGGCGCGTCGCGCTGCCGCCGCCGGGCACCGGCAGCGTGACTTCCTTGAGCGTGAGCGTGAAGGCTTCGCCGCTGGCCGGGTTGTCGATGTCCACCGCCCAGGCCAGCGTGCCGGCGGTGCCGGTGCGCGGCTCGTCGCGGCTGAACAGGGCGTCGATGACCGGCGTCGGACCACCGCTGCCGAGCGCGCCGAGTTGCTCACAGCGCCAGCGGATGACGGCACCCATCGCCGCCACCATGCCGGGAAAGCGCCGCGGCTCGCCGGCCGGCGGGAACGGCATCTCGAACGAATGCTCCTCGGCGACGGTGGCCAGCGCGTCGAGCTTCAGCCGCAGCCAGGCGGCGTCGTTGGTGCGCAGGTCCATCGACAGCGTCTTGGCCAAGGCGCCCAGGCCGCGCGGCTGCTCGGCACCGTTGACCCAGACTTCGAACGGCCTGGGCGGCGTGCCCTCCTCGCCGACGAAGACGGCGAAGTCGCCGTAGCTGTGGCGCACGATGAAGGTCCACGCCGCGTTGCCCGCCGGCAGCGTCGGCCGGCCCGGCCAGCGCAGGCTGGCCAGCACCGGCGCCGGCGCGCGCTCGAGCACCATGCGGCGGTTGACCTCGTCGATGGCCATCGGCTGCGCGGGCTCGCTGGCCACGCTCAGCACCGAGCCGATCACCTCGTTCGGCCGGTAGGTCGCCAGGCCCTTCAGCCCGGCGCGCCAGGCCTCGGTGTACAGGTCCTTGAAGTCCTCGTACGGATAGTCGACCGGCACGTTGACGGTCTTGCTGATGGCGCTGTCGACGTAGGGCGCCACCGCCGCCACCATGGCAGCGTGGCCCTGCGCGCTCATCTCGAGCGCGGTGACGAAGGCGTCGGTGAGCGGCGCATCGGCGCCCTTCAGGTGCCGGTACAGGCGCCAGGCATGGTCCTCGACCTGGTACTCCTTGAAGCCGCCGCCCTCCTCGTGCGGCAGGCGCTTCTTGCGCGTGTAGGTCCAGCTGAAGGCCGGCTCGATGCCGTTGCTCGCGTTGTCGGCGAAGGCCAGGCTGATGGTGCCGGTGGGCGCGATCGACAGCAGGTGCGAGTTGCGCAGGCCGCCGGCGCGGATGCGCTCGCGCAAGGCCTGCGGCAGCCGCGACGCGAAGGTGGTGCCCGACAGGTACAGGTCGGCGTTGAAGAGCGCGAACGCGCCGCGCTCGGCGGCCAGGTCGCAGCTCGCCTCGTAGGCGGCGTCGCGCATGACCTCGGCGATGCGCGCTGCGGCGCGGCGCGCGGGCTCCGTGTCGTAGCGCAGGCCGAGCATCACCAGCGCATCACCCAGGCCGGTGAAGCCCAGGCCGATGCGGCGCTTGTTGCGCGCCTCCTCGTGCTGCTGCGGCAGCGGCCACACGGTCAGCTCGAGCACGTTGTCGAGCATGCGCACGGCCGTGCGTGCCAGCGCCGCGAAGGCCGCCTCGTCGAAGCGCGCGTCGGGCTCGAACGGCGCGCGCACGAAGCGCGTGAGGTCGATCGAGCCCAGGCAGCAGCAGCCGTACGGGGGCAGCGGCTGTTCGCCGCACGGGTTGGTGCAGGTGATGGTCTCGCAGTACGCGAGGTTGTCGTCGCGCTGGATGGCGTCGATGAAGAGCACGCCGGGCTCGGCGTGGTCGTAGGTCGAGCGCATCACCTGGTCCCACAGCGCGCGCGCCCGGACGCGCCGGTAGACCCAGATGCCGTCGGCGCGCTGATATGCACCGGCGGCCTTGTGCATCGGGCCGGGCTCGGCGCGGTGCGTGAGCTCGATCTCGCCGTCGGCGACCACCGCCTGCATGAAGGCGTCGCTGACGCCGACCGAGATGTTGAAGTTCTTCAGCTCGCCTTCGTCCTTGGCGTGGATGAACTCCTCGACGTCGGGGTGGTCGCAGCGCAGCACGCCCATCTGCGCGCCGCGACGCGAGCCGGCGCTTTCCACCGTCTCGCAACTGCGGTCGAAGACGTGCATGTAGCTGACCGGGCCGCTGGCGCTGCTCTGCGTGCTCTCGACCCAGGCGCCGCGCGGGCGGATGCGGCTGAAGTCGTAGCCGACGCCGCCGCCGCGGCGCATCGTCTCGGCCGACTCGGTGAGCGCGGTGTAGATGCCGGGGAATCCGTCCTCGATGGCCGCGATGCTGTCGCCCACCGGCTGCACGAAGCAGTTGATGAGCGTGGCGGTGAGCTGCGTGCCCGCGGCCGACTGGATGCGCCCGGCGGGCACGAAGCCCGCGTCGAGTGCGGCGGCAAAGCGCCGCTCCCAGGACTTGCGCTGCTCGGGCGGCTCGACGACGGCCAGTGCGCGCGCCACGCGCGCGTTGACGGCCTCGATCGATTTCTCGTCGCCCTTGGCGTATTTCTCGATCAGCACTTCGGCGCTGATGGCCTGCGCGGGCAGCGCGGCGGCCGCACGCGCGGCGGGGGGTCGGGTGTCGGTGGTCTTCATGTCGCAACGGAAGTGGGCGGCTGCACCTGCAGCACGGCGGCGCCGGCGAAGCGGCCGGCGCGCAGATCGGCCAGCGCGCGCTCGGCGTCGGCCAGTGGATAGGATACGTGATGCACCACGAGCGGCAGCTCGGCGGCGACGCGCATGAATTCATCGCCGTCGGCGCGCGTCAGGTTGGCCACCGACACGATACGCCGCTCGCGCCACAGCAGCGCGTAAGGGAAGGACGGGATGTCGGACATGTGGATGCCCGCGCAGACCACCACGCCCGCCGGGCGCAGCACGGCCAGCGCGGCCGGCACCAGCGCGCCGACCGGGGCGAACAGGATCGCGGCGTCGAGCGGCGCCGGCGGTGCCTCGTCGGAGCCGCCGGCCCAGCGCACACCGAGCTGGCGCGCCAGCGCCTGCGCCGCGGCATCGCCGGCGCGCGTGAAGGCGAACACCTGCTGGCCGCGCTGCGCCGCCACCTGCGCGATCAGGTGGGCGGCGGCGCCGAAGCCGTACAGGCCGATGCGCCGCACGTCCTGCGCCAGCGCCAGCGCCATCGCGTAGGCGCGCCAGCCGATGAAGCCGGCGCACAGCAGCGGCGCGGCCTCGGCGTCGCTGTAGCGCGCCGGCAGCTTGAACACATAGCGTGCATCGGCGATGCACTGTTCGGCGTAGCCGCCGGCGATCTGCCAGCCGGTGAAGCGCGCGCGCGGGCACAGGTTCTCGCGCCCGGCGCGGCACTCGCTGCAGCGGCCGCAGGTCCAGCCGAGCCACGGCACGCCGACGCGATCGCCGCAGGCCAGGCCATCGACGCCGCGCCCGAGCGCCGTGATGCGTCCGACGATCTCGTGCCCGGGCACCACCGGGTGCCCCGGGTGCCGCAGCTCGCCGTCGACGATGTGCAGGTCGGTGCGGCACACGCCGCAGCAGCTCACCGCGATGCGCACCTGGCCGGCGCCGGGACGCGGCAAGCGCTCGCGCCAGACCTGCTGCAGCGGCCTGCCGGCGGCCGGCAGTTCCATCGCGCTCCAGCGGGTCATGGTGGCGCGGTGGCCGGCTGCGGCTGACGGGTCAACTGCGGCTGCGGCAGCCCTAGTGCAGCACCAGCACCGGCAAGCGCGTGCGGCCGACGAGCTTCTTGGTGTGGCTGCCGAACAGCAGCTCGCCGAACAGGCCGCGGCCGTGCGTGATCATCACGATCAGGTCGCAGCCGTAGGCCGCCGCGGCATGCTCGATGGCATCCTCGATGCCCTCGTTGCGCGCGAAGTGCCCGTCGACCGCGACGCCCAGCGCCGCGGCCTGCGTGCGGAACTTGTCGAGCACGCCCTGCGCATGCTGGGCAGTGCGCGTGTCGTGCGCGGCGCTCTGGCGCGCGTAGACGGCGGCCGCGCTGCTCATGCTCGGCAGCGGCGGCGGCGGCTCGATGACGAAGGCCGTGACGCGCGCATCGAGCTTGGCGGCGAGCGCCAGGCTGACCTCGGCGGCGCGCTCCGAAAGCTCACTGCCGTCGAGCGGCACGAGCAGGTGCTTGAACATGGTTTCCCCCGGCAGGCGGTGCCACGGGCCACTTTAGGGCGCTAGCGCGACCCCGCCTTGACCGGGGTCATGCCGCGCGGCGGTCCTATCATCCCGGTCTTTGCGCTCCGGGAGACCGTCTGCCATGACCCGCGTGTTCAACTTCAGCGCCGGCCCCGCCGCGCTGCCCGAGACAGTGCTGCGCCAAGCCGCCGAAGAGATGCTCGACTGGCACGGCTCGGGCATGAGCGTGATGGAGATGAGCCATCGCGGCAAGGAGTTCATCGCCATCGCCGCCGAGGCCGAGGCGCTGCTGCGCAAGCTGCTGGCGGTGCCCGCCGGCTATAAGGTGCTGTTCATGCAGGGCGGCGCCATCGCCGAGAACGCCATCGTGCCGATGAACCTGCTGCGCGGCAAGGCCAAGGCCGACTACATCGACACCGGCGAGTGGAGCAAGAAGTCGATCAAGGAGGCCAAGAGGTACTGCACCGTCAACGTCGCCGCCAGCGCGGCCGACAGCGGCTACACGACGATCCCGGCGCGCGCGACCTGGAAGCTCGACCCCGACGCCGCCTACGTGCACATCTGCGGCAACGAGACCATCGGCGGCGTGCAGTACCACTTCACGCCCGACGTCGGCAGCGTGCCGCTGGTGTCGGACATGAGCAGCGAGATCCTGTCGCGGCCCATCGACGTCGCCAAGTACGGGCTGATCTACGCCGGCGCGCAGAAGAACGTCGGGCCTTCGGGCCTGACGATCGTCATCGTGCGCGACGATCTGATCGGCCAGCCGCATGCGCTGCTGCCCAGCGCCTTCGACTACAAGACGGTGGCCGACAACGACAGCATGTACAACACGCCGCCGACCTACGCGATCTACATCGCCGGGCTCGTGTTCAAGTGGCTGGAGGCGCAGGGCGGCCTCGGCGCGATGGAGCAGCACAACCGCGGCAAGGCGGCGCTGCTGTACGACTACCTCGACACGACGGCGTTCTACAAGGCGCCGGTCGCGCGCGAGTGCCGCAGCTGGATGAACGTGCCGTTCAAGCTCGCCGACGACAAGCTCGACGCCGAGTTCCTGAAGGGCGCCGAGGCGCGCGGCATGGTGCAGTTGAAGGGCCACCGCTCGGTGGGCGGCATGCGCGCGTCGATCTACAACGCGATGCCGGTCGACGGCGTGCGCGCGCTCGTCGCCTACATGAAGGAATTCGAGGCCCGCCATGGCTGAGCCCACCGCCAACGCCGCCCCCGGCACGCGCGCCGGCGTGCTGGTGCTCAACCAGGTCAGCGCCACCGGCCTCGCCCGCCTGCCCACCGAGCGCTACCGCGTCGGCAAGGACGTGGCCGACCCGGTGGCCATCCTGCTGCGCAGCGCCGACCTGCACCGCACGCCGATCCCCGCCAGCGTGGTGGCCATCGGCCGCGCCGGCGCCGGCACCAACAACATCCCCGTCGACGCCATGAGCGCCCGCGGCGTGCCGGTGTTCAACGCGCCGGGCGCCAACGCCAACGCCGTCAAGGAACTGGTGCTGGCCGGCATGCTGATGGCAGCGCGCAACCTGGCGCCGGCGCTGCGCTTCGTGGCGCGCCTCGATCCCGGCGCGACCGACCTCGACGCGCAGGTCGAGGACGGCAAGAAGAGCTTCGCCGGCTTCGAGCTGGCCGGCCAGACGCTGGGCGTGATCGGCCTGGGCAAGATCGGCTGCCTGGTGGCCGACGCAGCCATCCGCCTCGGCATGCAGGTGCTGGGCTGCGACCCCGAGATCACGGTCGACGCGGCCTGGGGCCTGCACTCGCAGGTGCGGCGCGCCACCAGCGTCGGCGAGGTGCTGCGCGGCGCGCGCTTCGTCACGCTGCACGTGCCGCTCGTCGAGGCCACGCGCCACCTCGTCAACGACGCCAACATCGGCCTCATGCGCGAGGGCGCCGTGCTGCTGAACTTCAGCCGCGAGGGCGTGGTCAGCGACGCCGCGGTGCTCGAGGCGCTGGGCAGCGGCCGCCTGGCCGGCTACGTGTGCGACTTCCCGAGCCCGGCCACCATCGGCCACCCCAAGGTGGTGGCGCTGCCGCACCTGGGCGCCAGCACGCGCGAGGCCGAGGAGAACTGCGCCCTGATGGTGGTCGATCAGCTGCGAGCCTACCTCGAGCACGGCGAAGTCACCAACGCGGTGAACTTCCCCAACGTGCGCATGGACCGCGAGTCGCACTTCCGCGTCGCCATCGCCAACAGCAACGTGCCCAACATGCTCGGCCAGATCTCCACCACCATGGCGCAGGCGGGCCTGAACATCCGCAACATGCTCAACAAGAGCCGCGGTGCGATGGCCTACACGCTGGTCGACGTCGACAGCGCCGTGTCGCCCGCCGCGCTCGACGCGCTGGCCGGAATCGAGGGCGTGCTCGCGGTGCGCTACCTGCCCGAGGCGGTGTGAAGGGCGCGCGGCGGCAGCGCGCCGTCGCTCGGGGGATTGCGTGACGCCGCGCCTCGAGCTCAGCGGCATCAGCAAGCAGTACCCGTCGGTGCGCGCCAACGACGGCGTGAGCCTCGCCGTACAGCCCGGCGCCATCCACGCCGTGCTGGGCGAGAACGGCGCCGGCAAGAGCACGCTGATGAAGATCATCTACGGCGCGGTGCAGCCCGACGCCGGCCAGATGCGCTTCAATGGCCAGGCGGTGCGCGTGGCCAGCCCGGCCGCCGCGCGGCGCCTGGGCATCGCCATGGTGTTCCAGCACTTCTCGCTGTTCGACACGCTGACCGCGGCCGAGAACGTCTGGCTCGGGCTGGAGCGCTCGACCACGCTCGCCGACGTGAGCCGGCGCATCGGCGAAGTGGCGCACAGCTACGGCCTGGACATCGACCCGGCGCGTCCGGTGCACACGCTGTCGGTGGGCGAGCGCCAGCGCGTGGAGATCGTGCGCGCGCTGCTCGCCGAGCCGCAGCTGCTGATCCTCGACGAGCCGACCTCGGTGCTGACGCCGCAGGCCGTCGACAAGCTGTTCGCCACGCTGCGCCGGCTTGCGGCGGCCGGCACGAGCATCCTCTACATCAGCCACAAGCTCGACGAGATCCGCGCGCTGTGCCACCGCTGCACGGTGATGCGCGCCGGCAAGGTCACCGGCGAGGTCGATCCGACACGCGAGAGCAATGCCAGCCTGTCGCGGCTGATGATCGGCGCCGAGCCGCCCGAACTGAGGCGCGAGCAGCGCCGCCCCGGCGCCACGGTGCTCGAGGTGCGCGGACTGGCGCTGGCGCGCCAGGACCATTTCGGTGTCGACCTCGACGGCATCGACTTCGAGGTGCGCGCCGGCGAGATCCTCGGCGTGGCCGGCGTCTCGGGCAACGGCCAGCAGGAGCTGCTCGCCGCGCTCAGCGGCGAGGACCGGCGCGCGCCGCCTGCGTCGATCCGGCTCGCCGGCCGGCCGCTGGGCGACCAGGGACCGCGGGCACGCCGGCGCCTGGGCCTGCATTTCGTGCCCGAGGAGCGCCTGGGCCGCGGCGCGGTGCCCGAGATGAGCCTGGCGCAGAACACGCTGCTCACGCGCGGCGAGACGGTACGCCGCGGCGGCTGGATCGCCGGCGGCGCGGTACAGGCGCTGGCTCGCCGCCTGATCGAGCGCTTCCAGGTCAAGGCGGCCGGACCGGATGCGGCCGCGCGCAGCCTCTCGGGCGGCAATCTGCAGAAGTTCATCGTCGGCCGCGAGATCGACGCCCGCCCCGCTCTGCTCGTCGTGGCGCAGCCGACCTGGGGCGTCGACGTCGGCGCTGCGGCGCTGATCCGCGGCGAACTGCTGGCGCTGCGCGACGCCGGCTGCGCGCTCGTCGTCGTCAGCGAGGAGCTCGACGAGCTGTTCGAGATCGCCGACCGGCTCGTCGTCATCGCCAAGGGCCGCCTGTCGCCCTCGCTCGCGGTGGCCGAGGCGACGGTGGAGCGGATCGGCGAGTGGATGTCGGGGCTGTGGGGCGCGGCCGACGCGGTGCCTGCGGCCCCGCCGCCGGCGCCGGGCCACGCGGCCGCGTCGCGCGGGGCGCCGCATGCTTAGGCTCGAAGCCCGCGCGCAGCCCTCGCGCTGGATGGCGCTGGGCTCGCCGCTCGTCGCGCTGGCGCTGACGGCGCTGTTCGCGGCGCTGCTCTTTGCCGCGCTCGGCAAGGACCCGCTGCGCGGGCTGGCGCTGTTCTTCGTCGAACCGCTGGCCGGCACGCGCCAGATCACCGAGGTGGCGCTCAAGGCGACGCCGCTCGTCGTCATCGCCCTCGGCCTGGCGGTGTGCTACCGGGCCAACGTCTGGAACATCGGCGCCGAGGGCCAGTTCCTGCTCGGCGCGGTGGCCGGCGGCGGCGTGGCGCTGTGGCTCACCACGCAGGGCATCGTGCTGCCGCGCGTCGTCACGCTGCCGCTGGTGCTGGTCGCCGGCGTCGTCGGCGGCATGGCCTGGGCGGCGATCGTGGCGCTGCTGCGCGACCGCCTCAACGCCAACGAGATCCTGGTCAGCCTGATGCTGGTCTACGTCGCGCAGCAGCTCGTCAACTGGCTCGTCTTCGGCCCGTGGAAGGACCCGCAGGGCCACAACTTCCCGCAGACCAAGACCTTCGACGCCAGCACCTGGCTGCCGCCGCTCGTCGAGCACACGCGGCTCAACGTCGGCGTGCTGGTCGCGCTGGCCGCGGTGGCGCTGGTGTGGCTGTTCATGTTCCGCTCGTACCGCGGCTACCAGCTGCAGGTCGGCGGCCTGGCGCCGGCGGCGGCGCGCTACGCCGGCTTCTCGGCGCGCGGCTCGCTGTGGACGGCGCTGATGATCTCGGGCGGCCTGGCGGGGCTGGCCGGCGCCATCGAGATCGTCGGGCCGCTACGCCAGCTCACGCCGCACATCAGCACGGGGCTGGGCTTCACGGCGATCATCGTCGTCTTCGTCGGCCGGCTGCACCCGCTGGGCACGGTGTTCGCCGGCGTGCTGCTGTCGATGATGCTGATCGGCGGCGAGCTGGGGCAGTCGCGCATGGCGCTGCCCAACGCCATCTCGGGCGTGTTCCAGGGCCTGCTGCTCGTGCTGCTGCTGGCCTGCGACACGCTGATCCACTACCGGCTGCGCTGGCGCGTCGCGTCGCGTCGCAGCGTGGCTGACGCGCGACCGATGCGCGGCTGACCAGCGGCCCCACCGAGGCAAGACCCGATGGACTCGACCGCCCTGCTCATCGCCGCCACGCTGGTCGCCGGCACGCCGCTGGCGCTGGCCGGGCTCGGCCTGCTCGTCAACGAGCGCGCCGGCGTGCTCAACCTGGGCGCCGACGGCTTGATGCTGGTGGCCGCGGTCGCCGGCTTCGCCACCGCGTACGCCACCGGCAGCGATACGCTGGCATTCGTCGCGGCGGCGGCGGCGGCGGCAGGGCTGGCCGTGGGTTTCGGGTGGCTCGTGATCTGGCTCAACACCAACCAGTACGCCACCGGCCTCGCACTGAGCCTGTTCGGCTACGGCTTCTCGGCCTTCGTCGGCGTGCCCTTCGTCGGCCGCAAGCTGGCCGAGCGCACGCCGTTCGAAGTGCCGGGGCTGGCGCAGATTCCGTTCGTCGGCCCGGCGCTGTTTCGGCAGCACCCGATGGTCTACCTGACGATCGCCATCGCGCTGGCGCTGGTCTGGTTCCTCTACCGCAGCCGCGCCGGGCTCGTGCTGCGCGCCATCGGCGAGAACCCGGACTCGGCGCACGCGCTCGGCTACAAGGTGCGCTGGCTGCGGCTGGCAGCGGTGGCCTTCGGCGGCGCACTGTGCGGGCTGGCCGGCGCCTTCCTGTCGGTGGTGTACGCGCCGCTGTGGGTCGAGGGCATCACGGCCGGGCGCGGCTGGATCGCGCTGGCGCTCACCACCTTCGCCACCTGGCGGCCGCTGCGCGTTCTGCTCGGCGCCTACCTGTTCGGCGGCGTGACGATGCTGCAGTTCCAGCTGCAGGGCGAAGGCGTGCAGGTCGCCAGCGAACTGCTCGCCGCGCTGCCCTACCTGGCGACGATCGTCGTGCTGGCGCTCATCAGCCGCAACGCCGCCTTCATCCGCGTCAACATGCCGGCCTCGCTCGGCAAGCCGTTCCATCCCGGCTCCTAGAATGTGCCGCTTGCCCGCCCGTCGCCAGCGGCCTCGGCCGCCCTCAGGGCCCAACCGCCAGAAGGAGAACTCCCCATGACCGAACTCTCGAAGCGCCGCCTGCTGCAGTGGGCCGGCCTCACGGCCGTCGCCGGCGCCGCCGCGCTCGCCGGCTGCAGCAAGAAGGAAGAGGCACCCGCGCCTGCCGCGCAGGCTCCGGCGGCGGCCTCCGCGCCGGCGCCCAAGCCCGAGCCGCTGAAGGCCGCCTGGGTCTACGTCGGCCCGATCGGCGACGCCGGCTGGACCTTCGCGCACGACCAGGGCCGCAAGGCGGTCGAGGCCGAGTTCGGCGACAAGGTCAAGACCAGCTACGTCGAGAAGGTGCCCGAGGGCGCCGACGCCGAGCGCGTGATCCGCGACCTCGCGGCACAGGGCAACAAGATCATCTTCGCCACCAGCTTCGGTTTCATGGAGCCGATGGTCAAGGTGGCGGCCGAGTTTCCGGACGTGAAGTTCGAGCACGCGACCGGCTACAAGACCGCCGCCAACATGAACGTCTACGACATCAAGCTGTACCAGGACGCCTACGTCAGTGGCGTGCTGGCCGGCGGCATGACCAAGACGAACACGATCGGCTTCGTCGCCACCTTCCCGATCCCCGAGGTGCTGCGCAACATCAACGCCTTCACGCTCGGCGCGCAGAGCATCAACCCGAAGGTCAAGACCAAGGTGGTGTGGATCAACACCTGGTTCGATCCGCCCAAGGAAAGCGACGCCGCGCAAAGCCTGATCAACGGCCACGCCGATGTGCTGCTGCAGAACACCGACAGCTCGGCCGTGCTGCAGACCGCCGAGAAGAACGGCAAGTTCGCCTTCGGCTGGGACAGCGACATGAGCGCCGTGGCGCCCAAGGCGCACCTGGCTTCCAACGTCGTGCACTGGGGCCCGTACTACGTCAAGGCCGTCAAGGACGTGCTGGACGGCACCTGGAAGGGCAACCAGCGCACGATCTGGGGCGCCAAGGAAGGCACCACCGAGGTCATCAAGATGAACGAGGCCATCCCCGAGGCCGTGCGCAAGAAGGCCGAGGAGGCCGAGGCCGGCCTCAAGGCCGGCACGCTGAGCCCGTTCACCGGGCCGCTGCACGACAACACCGGCAAGGAACGCCTCGCCAAGGGCCAGGTCGCCGAGCAGGACTGGCTCGACAAGGTCGACTTCTACGTCAAGGGCGTGGAAGGCAAGGTGCCGTCGGGCAAGTAGCACGCAGCAGCGCCGGGGCCCACCCGGCGCCGTGCTCCTTCAAGCGTTGGCCGCCGCGGGCCGCGCCTGTCGCGCCGCGCGGCGCCGCGCCCACCACAAATGGGCGCGATCGAGATACAGGTAGATCACGGGCGTGGTGAACAGCGTCATCGCCTGCGACAGGATCAGCCCGCCGACCATCGCATAGCCGAGCGGACGTCGCAGCTCGGACCCGGCGCCGGTGCTCAGCATCAGCGGCAGGCCGGCGAACAGCGTGCACATGGTCGTCATCATGATCGGGCGAAAGCGCAGCAGGCAGGCCCGGTAGATGGCCTGCCGCGGCGGCAGGCCGTGCGCGCGTTCGGCGGCGATCGCGAAGTCGACCATCATGATGCCGTTCTTCTTCACGATGCCGATCAGCAGGATGATGCCGATCAGCGCGATCACCGACAGGTCGTAGCCCGCGAGCATCAGCGCCGCCAGCGCGCCCACCCCGGCCGAGGGCAGCGTCGAGAGGATCGTGAGCGGGTGGATGTAGCTCTCGTACAGCAGGCCCAGCACGATGTAGACGGCGACGATCGCCGCGGCCACCAGGTACGGCTGCGTCGCGAGCGAGCTCTGGAAGGCCTGCGCCGTGCCCTGGAACGACCCGTACAGGGTCTGCGGCGCGCCGATCTCGGCCTGCGCCTTCACGATCGCGTTCACGGCCTCGCCCAGCGCCGCGCCCGGGGCCAGGTTGAACGAGATCGTCACGGCGGGGAACTGCCCCTGGTGATTGACCGACAGGTACCCGGTCTTGTTGGTGTCGACATGCACCATGCTCGACAGCGGCACCGGCTGGCCGGTCAGCGGCGACGTCAGATAGAGCTTGTCGAAGAGTTCGGCGCCGCGCTGCAGTTCGGGCGTCACTTCCAGCACCACGTGGTAGCTGTTGGTCTGCGTGAAGTACTGCGCCACCTGACGCTGGCCGATCGCGTCGTTGATCGTCGCGTCGACGAGCGCGGGCGAGATGCCGAAGCTCGCCGCGCGCGCGCGGTCGATCGTCACTGCGGCCGTGGCGGCGTTGTTCTGCTGGTCGCTGGCGACGTCGGTCAGCGCCGGCAACGCGCGCAGCCGCGCCAGCACGCGCGGCGCCCAGCCGTTGAGCTCGTCCAGATCGGTGTCGGTCAGCGTGTACTGGTACTGCGTGCGCGACGAACGCCCGCCGACGTTGATGTCCTGCCCGGCCTGCATGAACAGCTCGACGCCTTCGACGTCCGCCGTCGCCGCGCGCAGCCGCCGGATCACCTGGTCGGCGCTGGCCGTGCGCCCCTCGGACTTGGGCCGCAGCGAGATCGAGACGCCGCCGGTGTTGAAGGTGGCGCCGCTGCGCACGCTGAACGCGGCGACGTCGGGGTCGGCGCGGATGATGTCGGCCAGTTGCAGCAGGCGCGCGCGCATCGCACTCGACGACGCGTCTTGCGCGGTTTCGGCGAAGCCGGAGATGAAGCCGGTGTCCTGCTGCGGGAAGAAGCCCTTGGGGACGACGACGAACAGCGCGCCAGTGGCGACCAGCGTCGCGACGAAGATGCACAGCGTGGCGAAGTCGTGGCGCAGCGCCAGTTGCAGGCCGCGCCGGTAGCTGCGCGCCATGCGCTCGAAGCCGCGCTCGAACAGGCGGAACAGGCGCCCGTGCTGCTCGGACCGCTGCGGCCGGATGAAGCGCGAGCACAGCATCGGCGTGAGCGTGAGCGACACCGCCAGCGACACGCCGATGGCCAGCGTGACCGTGACCGCGAACTCGCGGAACAGCCGCCCGACGATGCCGCCCATCAGCAGCAGCGGAATGAACACCGCCACCAGCGAGATCGAAATCGAGACGATCGTGAAGCCGATCTCGGCGGCGCCCTGGGTCGCCGCCTCCATCGGCTCCATGCCGTCCTCGATGTGGCGGTAGATGTTCTCCAGCATCACGATCGCGTCGTCGACCACGAAACCGACCGAGATCGTCAGCGCCATCAGCGACAGGTTGTCCAGGCTGTAGCCCACCAGGTACATCACCGCGGCCGTGCCGAGCAGGGCCAGCGGCACGGTGACGCCGGGAATCAGCGTCGCCGCCACGTTGCGCAGGAAGACGAAGATGACCATCACCACCAGCGCGATCGTCAGCACCAGCGTGAATTCGACGTCCTCGACCGAGGCGCGGATGTTCTGCGTGCGATCGACCAGGGTGGCCACGTGCACCGCCGGCGGCAGCGAGGCCTCGAAGCGCGGCAGCGCCGACCTGACGCGCGCCACGGTGTCGACGACGTTGGCGCCGGGCTCCTTGAACACCCCGAGCACGAGGGCGCGCCCGTTGATCGGCGCATCGGAGCCGCGGCCCGCGCCGCCACCCGAGAACACCCAGGCCGCCTGTTTCACGTCCTCCGGCCCGGCCACCGCATGCCCGACGTCGCGCACCCGGATCGGGGCGCCGTTCTTGTAGGCGAGCACGACATCGTTCCACGGCTGGGCGCTCACGATCTGGTCGTTGGTGTCGACTGTGAAGCTCTGGTGCAGCCCGTCGAGCGTGCCCTTGGGCTGGCTCACGGTGGCGCTGGCGACCACGCTGCGCACCGCCTCGAGGCTCAGGCCGACGGCGGCCAGCCGCACCGGATCGACCTGCAGGCGCACGGCGGCCTTCTGCTGACCGAAGATCAGCACCTGTCCCACGCCCTCGACCTGCGAGATCTGCTGCGCCAGGATGGTGTCGGCGAATTCGTTGACGGTGGTCAGCGGCAAGGTCTCCGACTGCACCGCCAACTGCAGGATCGAGAAATCGGCCGGGTTGATCTTGCGAAACGCCGGCGGGCTGGGCAGGTCCGCCGGCAACTGGCCGCCGGCGGCGTTGATCGCCGTCTGCACGTCGAGCGCGGCGCCGTCGATGTTGCGGGCCAGATCGAACTGCAGCGTGATCTGCGTCTGCCCGAGCGTGCTCTGCGAGGTCATCTGCGAGAGCCCCGCGATCTGCGAAAACTGACGTTCCAGCGGCTGTGCGACCGTGGATGCCATGGACTGCGGGCTGCCTCCGGGCAGATTGGCCGTCACCAGGATGGTCGGGAAATCGACCTGCGGCAGCGGCGCCACCGGCAGCAGCGGGAAGACCGCGGCGCCGACCAGCAGGATCGCCAGCGCCAGCAGCGAGGTGCCGATCGGCCGGCGGATGAACCGGGCCGAGACGCTCACCGGCCGGCCCCGCGCCCGGCCGTCGAAGCCGCCTTCGCGGCGGCCTCGACCACCGAGAGGCCGGGCTTGAGCTTGGACTGGCCGTCGACCACCACGCGCTGGCCGGCGCTCAGGCCGCGGTCGACGATGGCGATGCCGTCCTGGATCTGCGCCACCTCGACCGGCTGCGCCTGCACGACATCGCCGGCGCCGACGGCGTAGACGTACAGGCCGTCCGGGCCGCGCTGCACGGCGGACGCAGCGACGGTGAGGGCGCCGCGGCGCAGGCCCAGCACCAGCCGCGCGTCGACGTATTCACCCGGCCACAGCCCATGCCCGGGATTGGCCAAGCGCGCCTTCAGTTGCACCGTTCCGCTGGCGGTGTCGATCTGGTTGTTGAGCAGGACCAGCTTGCCGCGCGCCAGGCTCTCGTCGCGACCGCGCGCATAGACCAGCACGTCCAGCGGCTCCTTGCTCTCGTGCAGCGCGCGGTTCACGTCCTGGAAGCTCGCCTCCGGCAGCGTGAACACCACGGTGATCGGATCGACCTGGTTGATCACCACCAGCCCCGCCGGGTCGGACGCGTGCACGATGTTGCCGACGTCGACCAGACGCGCGCCGACACGACCGCCGATCGGCGCGGCGATGGTCGTGTAGCGCAGCTGCACGCGGGTGGACTCGATCTGCGCATCGTCCACCTGCACCGTCGCCTCGAGCTGCGCGACCAGCGCGCGCTGCGTGTCGAGCTGCTGCTGCGTGGCCGCCTCCTGCGCGAACAGCGCCGTGTAGCGTTCGAGGTCGAGCCGCGCGTTGGCCAGTTGCGCCTGGTCCTTGGCCTTTTGCGCCCGAGCCTGCGCGAGCACGGCCTGCTGCGGGCTCGGGTCGATCAGCGCCAGGACCTGGCCCGCCCTCACGTCCTCGCCCTCGGTGAATCCGATGCGCTCGAGTCGTCCGTCGATCTGCGTGCGCACCGTCACCGTCGCCGCCGGCGTGACGGTGCCGACGCCGACGCGCACGATCGGCACGTCGCGCTGCTGCACGCGCGCCGTCGTGACGCGCACCGGCGCCGGCGCGGCCGCGGCGGGCGCCTTCGAGCGCGCCGCGCGCCACAGGACCGACCCTGAGCCGGCCAGCAGCACCAGTACCAGCACGAGCAGCAGCGACCTGCGCGGCAGCGGATTCGTCACGCTCACGTCGATGGCGGCACCGGTTGGGCCGGCGCCGAACCGGGCGCCGGCGGGGGTGTCGCGCTCCAGCCGCCGCCGGTGGCAGCGATCAACGCGACGCTGGCGAGCCACTGGCGCCCGCGCAGTTGCTCCGCCGTGCGCTGGTTGGCGAGGGACAGGGTCTGAGCGGTGACCACGGTCAGGTAGGTCGCGGTGCCGCCGCGATATTGCGCGAGCGCCACCGCCTCGGCACGCCGTGCGGCAGCCACCGCCCGCTCCTGCAGCTCGATCTCCTGGGCCAGCACGCGCAGCAGCGCGAGGTTGTCCTCGACCTGCTGGAAGCCGGCCAGCACCGTCTGCTTGTACTGCGCAACCGCCGCGTCGTAGGTGGCGAGCGCCTGGCTGCTGCGTGCGGCACGCGCGCCGCCGTCGAACAGCGTGGCAGCCAGCGCCGCCCCCAGCGACCAGACCCGGCTCGGCGTGTCGAACAGCGTGCTCAGGCCGCTGCCGCTGAAGCCGGCGCCCGCGCTCAGCGTCAGCGTCGGGAAGTAGGCGGCGCGCGCGACGCCGATGCCGGCATTGGCCTGCGCCGCGAGGCGCTCGGCGGCGGCGATGTCGGGCCGACGCTCGAGCAGTTGCGACGGCAGGCCCACCGGGATCGTCGGCAGCTGCGCCGTCCACTGCGCCTGGTCCGCCGGCGCGGCCACCAGCGTGAACGTCGCGGGGGCCTGACCGGTCAACACGGCGATCGCGTGTTCGAGCTGGCTGCGCTGCCCCTGCAGGTCGACCGCCTGCGCCCGCGCGCTTTCGAGCTGGCTTTCGGCCAGCGCCACATCCGACTTCAGCGCCACGCCAGCGCCGAACAGGCTCTGCGTGAGTCGCAGCGCGCGCGCATAGGCCTCGGTCGTCTCGGCATACAGCCGCAGCAGCCGGTCGGTGACGCGCAGCTGCAGATAGTCCTGCGCCAGCAAGGCCTGCACCGCAAGGCGCGCGCCCGCGAGCTGGTCGGCGCTGGCCTCGGCGCCCGCCTGGCCGGCTTCGGCCGCGCGTTGCGCGCCGCCCCACAGGTCGGGCGCCCAGCTCGCGCCGAGCCCGAGCGTCGGGTTGGTGGCCTCCTTCACGCCGTTGCTGTTGGTCTGCGCACGCGTGACGCCCGCGCTCATGCCGACCACCGGCCACAAGCCGGCACGGGCGGCATCGGCCAAGGCGCGCGCCTGGCGATACTGAGCCTCGGCTTGCGCGATGCTCTGGTTGGCCCGACCGGCGCGCTCGACCAGGGCGTCGAGCTCGCGATCGCCGAACACGGTCCACCAGGCCTCGTCGCTGCCGGCTGGCAAGGGCTCGGCGAGCTTCCATGGTCCGACTTCCTTGTAGCTCGCAGGCACCTCGAGCAGCGGCCGCCGGTAGTCGGCACTCACCGCACAACCGGCCAGGGCCGCCGACACGATTGCCAGGCACCCGAGCCGCGACCACCGATCGCCCTGGGCGGTGAGTCGACGGCGCGACGACGGATCGGTGCGAGACATGCTTGCAGTCGGCCGGTGCCAGGCGGCTGGCACACGCGCATGCCGCGCGATGTGCGCGCATCGAGAGCCGCACAACGGACGCGACGCCAGGCGCCGCGTAGTCTAGTCGGCTTCGATCACCGGCGCGCGCGGCTAGCCCACCGGCTGCACGCCGAAAGCCCACGCCAGCAGCGAAAAGCTGGCGAACGCGAGCACCGTGCTCGTCATGATGATGCGCGCGATGCGGCCGTTGTCGGCGCCGTAGCGCTCGGCCAGCGGCGAGACGCTGCTCGCGCTGGGCAGCGCGGCGCCGAGCGTCAGCACGACGATCGTGAAGCCCGGCAGCGGCACGCCGAGCGCGCGCAGCGCGAGCGCCAGCGCCAGCACCAGCAGCGGGTGCACGAGCAGCTTGATGAGCGCCGCCGGCACGAAGTCCACGGCCGGCGTGCGCGCGTGCGCATGCTGGCCGGCGCGCCACAGCACGGTGCCGATCGTGAACAGCGCCACCGGCGAGGCGGCATCGGCCAGCATCCGCACCGCGGTCTCGGCCGGGCCGCTCAAATGCAGCCCCAGTCCCGAGAACAGCGCGCCGAGCGCGATCGCCCACGGCAGCGGGTTGGCCAGCGCGCCGCCCAGCGCGCGCAGCGCGGCGGCGCGCGCGGCGAGCTGATCCTCGATGTCGCCGCCGTGCGAGATCTGCGCCAGCGCGATGCACAGCGAACTGGTGACGAACAGGTCGGCCAGGATGCAGGTGATGACGGGTCCCGTCGCCTCCGCGCCGATCAACGCCGCCAGCAGCGGCACGCCCATGAAGCCGGTGTTGGGAAACGCCGCCACCAGCGCGCCGAACGCCGCGTCCTTCAGGCCGACGCGCTCGTTGAGCGAGACCGCGACGGCGAAGAACACGATCAGCAGCTGCGCCGGCACGTACACCAGCAGCACCGCGGGGTTGAGCAGCTCGAGCACCGGCATGCCCGAGCCGAACCGAAACAGCATGCACGGCAGCGCGAAGTACAGCACGAAGGCGTTGAGCCCAGGGATCGCGCTCTCGGGCAGCAGGTGATGGCGCCCCGCGAGCCAGCCGGCCAGCACCAGCGCGAAGAACGGGACGGTGACGGCGAGGATGGCGCTCATCGGGGCCGCGAGTATCGCAAGCCAGGCGCGCCGGACGGCGCTTCGTCGCAGCGACCGCCACGGTGGCGCCGGTTGGTTACGATCGTCGCGCTAGAACGACAGCGGAGCCTGACATGACCCGATCGATGTTCGCGCGCCTGGGCCGCGGTGTGCGCAGCCTGTGGTGGCTGCTCGACCAGAGCCGCCGTGCGCTCGTCAACCTGCTGCTGCTGGCCGTGCTGGTGGCGCTGGTGTGGGGGCTCGTGCACCGCGGGCCGCCGGCGCTCGCCGCCAGGTCCACGCTCGTCGTCGAGCTGCGGGGCGGCCTGGCCGAGCAGGACGCCGACGGCGGCGCGCGCGAGACGGCGCTGCGACAGGTGCAGGGCACCGACGGCGAGAGCGTGCGGCTGCGCGACTTCGTCGCCGTGCTCGACGCCGCGGCACGCGACGACAAGGTCACACAGGCGCTGCTGCTGCTCGACGACTTCGCCGGCGCCGGGCTGCCCACGCTGCACGAGGCGGCTGCCGCCATCGCGCGCTTTCACGCCGCGGGCAAGAAGGTCTACGCCTGGGGCGGGAGCTACGACCAGCGCCAGTACTACCTCGCCGCACAGGCCGACGAGATCTGGCTGCACCCGATGGGGATGGTCGCCTTCGAAGGCTACGGGCGCTATCGCAACTACTACAAGGACGCGCTCGACCGCATCGGCGTCAGCGCCAACGTGGTGCGTCACGGCAAGTACAAGAACGCCGCCGAGCCGTTCGCGGCCAGCGCCCCTTCGCCCGAGACGCTCGAGTCCGAGGGCGCGCTGTGGAACTCGTTGTGGACGAGCTACACCGGCGCCGTGGAGAAGGCGCGCCGGCTGCCTGCCGGCAGCCTCATGGGCTACATCGACGGCCTGCCGCAGACCTTGCCGGCGGCCGGCGGCCACACCGCCAAGCTGGCGCTGCAGGCCAAGCTGGTCGACGGCCTGAAGACGCGCGACGAGATGCGCGCCCTGCTCATCGAGCGCGGCGCG
Organism: Burkholderiales bacterium; assembly: GCA_028869005.1. Lineage (GTDB taxonomy): Bacteria > Pseudomonadota > Gammaproteobacteria > Burkholderiales > Burkholderiaceae_C > Rubrivivax. Next base: position 21,440 of record JAGWTJ010000010.1, read on the forward strand.
AAGGACGAAGAGCACAAGACCTTCCGCCAGGTCTCGCTGGCCGAGTACCTGCGCCGCGTCGAGCCGCGCCGCGGCGACGACGCCATCGGCGTCGTCGTCGCGCAAGGCGAGATCAGCGACGGGCGCGCGCCGGCCGGACGCATCGGCGGACGCTCGACCGCCGAGCTGATCCGCAAGGCGCGCGAGGACGACAAGATCAAGGCCATCGTGCTGCGCGTCGACTCGCCCGGCGGCAGCGCGTACGGTGCCGAACTCGTGCGCCGCGAGCTCGAGCTCACGCGTCGGGCCGGCAAGCCGGTGGTGGTGTCGATGGGCGACCTGGCCGCCTCGGGCGGCTACTGGATCAGCATGGCCGCCGACGAGGTCATCGCCGACGAGGCGACGATCACCGGCTCGATCGGCGTCATCGGCATGCTGCCCACCGCCAAAGGCACGCTCGACAAACTCGGCGTGCACACCGGCGGCGTCACCACCACCTGGCTCGGCGAGGCCTACGACCCGCGGCGCGACCTCGACCCGCGCTTCGCCGCGCTGGTGGCGTCGATCATCGACGGCAGTTACCAGGACTTCGTCGGCATCGTGGCCGCAGCGCGCAAGCGCACGCCGCAGCAGATCGACGCCGTGGCGCAGGGGCGGGTGTGGAGCGGCAAGGACGCGCTGGCGCACGGCCTCGTCGACCGGCTCGGCAGCTTCGACGACGCGGTGCAGGCCGCGGCGACGCGCGCCAAGCTCGGGGCGACGCCGCGGCTGAAGTGGCTCGAAGTCGAGCCGGCACGCTGGCAACGCTGGCTGCGCCGCTTCGGCGGCGACGTGCACGCGGCCTTGGTCACCGAGCTCGATCTGCCGGCCGCCGCCGGCGCGCTCGGCGTGGTGCCGGCGCCGGTGGCTTCCGACGTCGTGCGCGACCTCGGCTGGCTGGCCGACGTCGCCGCGCGCCGCCAGCCCTTCGCCACCGCCGCGCACTGCCTGTGCGCGGCACCCTGAGCCGACCATGCCGGGCGTGACGTTCGAGCGCGACGGCCCGATCGCGCTGGTCACGCTCACGCGAGCCGAGTGCCGCAACGCCGTCGACGGGCCGACGGCGCGCGAACTGCGCGCGGCCTTCGAAGCGTTCGAGGCCGACGCCACGTTGCGGGTGGCGGTGCTGAGCGGCGCCGGCGGCCACTTCTGCGCCGGTGCCGACCTCGTGGCACTGGCCGATCCGGCGCGGCGCAACCAGGTCGAGCCCGACGGCCGCGGACCGGGGCCGATGGGGCCGACGCGCATGGCCTTTCGCAAGCCGGTCATCGCCGCCGTCGAGGGCTACGCGGTGGCCGGCGGCCTCGAACTGGCGCTGATGTGCGATCTGCGCGTGGCCGCGCGCAGCGCGGTGTTCGGCGTGTTCTGCCGACGCTTCGGCGTGCCGCTCATCGACGGCGGCACGGTGCGCCTGCCGCGCATCGTCGGCATGGGACGCGCGCTCGACATGATCCTCACCGGCCGCGCGGTGGGCGCCGACGAGGCATTGACGTTCGGACTCGCCAACCGCGTCGTCGACGACGGCCAGGCGCTGGCCGAGGCGCGGCTGCTCGCCGCACGGCTGGCCGCGTTCCCGCAGGCCTGCCTGGCCGCCGACCGTGCCTCGGCCTATGCGCAGTGGGAGCTGCCGCTGGCCGAGGCGCTGCGGCAGGAGGGTGCGCGCGGCCACGCCGTGATCGAGGGCGAGGCGCTGCCCGGCGCGGCGCGCTTCGCCGCCGGCGCGGGCCGGCACGGACAAGGCGTCTGACGCGCAGGCCGTGGCCCCTGCGCGCGAACCCGCGCGCCACCTCGCTAATCGCCGCGCCGCGAGCGCCGCCAATGCGCCAGGCCCCTGGCCAGCAGCGCCGCTGCGAGCAGCAAGGCGAACAGCCAGCCCTCGAAGTGGTGCAGCCGGCCCAGTAGTCGATGAGCGGCTTCGCCGAAGGTCCAGCCGAGTGCGCCGATCGCCGCCGCCCACAGCAGTGCACCGAGCGCGTTGAAGGTGACGAAGCGCCATGGCGGCACGTCCGTCATGCCGATCACCACCGGGCCGGCCAGGCGCAGCCCGTAGGCGAAGCGCAGCATGACGATGGCCAGTGCGTGCCGGCGCTCGAGCAGCGCGCGCACGCGGCGCGAGCGGCGTGCCAGCAAAGGCCAGCGCGCCAGCAGCCAGCCGCCGTGGCGCCGACCGATCCAGTAGGCGATCTCGTCGCCGGCAAAGCCGCAGACCGCGGCGATCACGAACACCGCCAGCGGATCCAGACGCCCACTGCGCGCCGCGAAGCCCGCCAGCAGCAGCACGGTCTCGCCTTCGAGCAGGCAGCCGATGGCAAGGATCCAGTAGCCGTAGCTGGAGATGAGGTCGGCCCACATCGGTCAAAGCCCTCGATGGGTGCGCGCAGCACCGCGCGCGCGGCGTGCCGGGCGGCACCACCGATGCGCCGGGCACGGCAATGCGACACTCGCACCTTACACCACCGACGCCGCCGCACCTGTTCGCTTGAGCGCCCCTGACCTTCCCGCAACCGTCGGCCTGCCGCGCTGGCAGCGCACCGGCTGGCTGCTCGGCGCGATCGCGCTGTGGGTGCTCGCCGGCGCCGGCACGCGTGCCTTGCTGCTGCCCGACGAAGGCCGCTACGCCGGCGTCGCCTACGCCATGCTGCAGGGCGACTGGCTGGTGCCGCGGCTGCAGGGCCTGCCCTTCTTCCACAAGCCGCCGCTCATGTACTGGATCGACGCGGCGGCGCTGCACCTGGTCGGCGTCGACGAGATCGCCGCACGCATCGCGCCGCTGCTGGGCGCACTCGTGATGGCAGCGGCGATGGCCTGGGACGTGAGGCGGCGCGCCGGCGCGCGGTCAGCGGCGCCGGACCGCGGCGGTGCGCGGCAGGCAGCCCTCGTGCTCGGCGCGCTGGCGACGATGCCGTTCTTCTACTTCGGCGCGCAGTACGCCAACCACGACATGCTGGTGGCCGGGCTCGTCACGGCGGCGGTGGTCGCCGGCGCACGCGCGGCCGAACCGGCGGCCGCCTTGCGCTGGGCGGTGCTGGCCTGGGTCGCGGCCGCACTCGCCGTGCTCGCCAAGGGGCTCATCGGCGTCGTGCTGCCGGCACTGGTGCTGACGCCGTGGCTGGCGTGGCACCGACGCTGGCGCGCCATCGCGCGCCTGTTGCATCCGCTCGGCCTCGTCGCCTTCGCCGTCGTCGCCGCGCCGTGGTTCGTCGCGGTGCAGGCGCGCTACCCGGGTTTTTTCGACTACTTCTTCCTCGAGCAGCATGTGCGCCGCTTCGCGCAGGGCGGCTTCAACAACGCACAGCCTTGGTGGTTCTACGTTGCCGCGCTGCCGCTGCTGACGCTGCCGTGGAGCTTCGCGCTGCTGGCCTCGCGCCGGCTTTGGCTGCGCGTTCGCGGCGGCGCTGCCACGGCAGGCAGCGGTGCAAGCGACGACGGCGTCGCGTTTTACGCCTGGTGGGTTTGCGCCGTGCTGCTGTTTTTCTCGCTGCCGCAATCCAAGCTCGTCGGCTACGTGCTGCCGGCGCTCGGCCCGTTCGCCGCGCTGCTCGTGTCGAGGGCGACCGCTGTCCAGCGCGCGCGCACCTGGCGCTGGGGCCTGGCGCTCGGCGCGCTCGTCTGCGTCGCGCTCACCGTCACGCTGGCGCGTGTCTCGCTGCCTTCGCACCGCGACGTTGCGCGCGCGCTCGGTGCGCGGCTGCAGGCGGGCGATCGCGTGGTGCTGGTCGACGGGCCTTTCTTCGACGTGCCGTTCTACGCGCGGCTGGTCGAGCCGCCGGTGCTGCTGGCCGACTGGAACGCGCCGGGCTTTGCCGCGCACGACGACTGGCGCAAGGAGTTGCGCGACGCGGCGCGCTTCGAGCCTGCACTCGGCGCGCGCGTGTTGTGGCCGCTCGAGCGCAGCGCCGAACTGCCCTGCGCCGTGGCGCGCGTGTTCTGGCTGGCGCGTCCCGATTGGCAGCCGCCCGCGGCCGCCGGCAGCGCGACACGCGTGCTGCAAGGGCGCAGCGCAGTGCTGTGGCAATCGGCCGGCCGCAGCGGCGCGGGCTGTCCATGACACATCCCGGCATCACCTCGGAGCGACGCGCCTGGCGTCACGAGGCCGCGCGCATGTGGCGCTACGCGCTCGTCGGCGGCGTCGCCACCGCCGCGCACTACGCGCTGCTCATCGCCTGGGTCGAGGTCGGCCATGGCGCGGCCTGGCTCGGTTCGGGCATCGGCGCCGTGCTCGGCGCACAGGTCGCCTACGCGCTCAATCGCGCCTTCACCTTCATGCACCGCGGCGCGATCGCGGTGTCGTGGCCGCGCTTCCAGCTCGTCGCCGCGCTCGGCGCGCTGCTCGGCATGGCCGTCGTCGGCGGCGTCGTGCACCTGGGCGGCCACTACCTGCTGGGCCAGGTGCTGGCCACCGGCAGCGCGATGGGGCTGACCTACGCGATCAACCGGCGCTGGACCTTCGCCACGGCCACGCCGTCGTAAGGCCCGACTGCGCCAGGTCGTCGGCAAAGGCCGCGCTGCCGAGGTAGGCCGCCTCGGCGCGGCGCGCGCTCGCGATGGCGTCGTGCGGCGACGCGTCGCCGTTCGCTCCGGGGTGGCAGAACAGCAGCGCCACGCGCTCGGAGGGGCGCTCGGAGGAGCGCGCGACTAGCGCCGCCAGCCAGCCGCGCATCAACGCGCGATAGTCGCGCGCGCCGAAGTCGTAGACGCCGACCAGCACCGCGTTGTGCGCCGTGCCCTGGGCGGCCAGCGCACGCGCCAGCGCGCGCCCGCCGCAGGCCTCGATGACGCGCCGCTTGAAGGCAAAGCCCGGCCCGACCACGTGCCCGGTGCTGCGCACCGGCACGCCGGCCGCGGCGGCGCGGCGCAGCACGGCGCCGCGCACGCCGCGCAGCGCGTGCACGTGCTGATGTCCGTCGACGAAATCGGGCGGTCTGCCGGTGGCGTCGACGAAGGCTCGCCATTGCGCGTCGAGTTCGGCGGCGATCGCCGCACCCGGCAGTCGGCCGAACGCGGCCGCGCCGAGCAGCCGCGCCAGCGGCGGCGGCGCGCGCCAGACGCGGCCGAGCGCGGCGCTGAGCGGCGCGCCTTCGGTCAAGTTGAAGTGCAGCCCGCGCGCCACGCCGGCCGGCAGCGCGGCGAGCAGCGGCGCGCAGTCGCGCCAGCAGGCAAGGTTGACGAGGCACGACACCGCCTGCAGGCGGCCCGCCGCGGCCAGCCCGGCGATGGTCATCGAGGTGGCGCGGTCGAGTCCGAAGTCGTCGGCGCACAGCGCCAGCGTGCCGTTCATCGTGCGGCCGTGCCTGCGGCGTCGGCAGCGACGCCGGCGACGGCGCCCGGCGCGCCTGCCGCGCGCAGCGGCAGCCCGGCACCGAGCTCCGCGCCCACCAGGTAGACCGGCCGCTGCTTGACCTCGTCGAAGATGCGGCCGATGTACTCGCCGAGGATGCCGATCGACAGCAGTTGCACGCCGCTGAAGAACATGATGCCGGTGACGATGGTCGGCCAGCCGGGCACGTCCTGCCCGTAGACCATGACGTCGAGCACGATGTAGCCGCCGTAGCCGATCGAGGCCAGCGCGATCAGCGCGCCCAGGCCGCTCCACACGCGCAGCGGAAAGTTGGTGAACGCGGTGAGCCCGGTGAACGCCAGTCGCGCCAGGCGCCGCAGCGAGAAGCTGCTGCGGCCCTCGCCGCGCGCCTCGGGCATGTAGGGCAGCATGCGCGTCTCGAAGCCGACCCAGGCGTACAGGCCCTTCATGAAGCGGTTGCGTTCTGGCAGCGCGCGCAGCGCGTCGACGACGCGCCGGTCCATCAGCCGGAAGTCGCCGACGCCGGGCGGGATGGGCACCGGCGAGCCGACGTTGGCGAGCCGGTAGAACAGCCACGTACCGGCGCGCTTGATCAGGCCCTCGTCGGCGCGCGACTGGCGCACCGCGCACACCATCTGCGCGCCGCCGCGCCAGGCCTCGAGCATCGGTGCGAGCATGTCCGCCGGATGCTGGCCGTCGGCGTCCATCAACACGACGACGTCGCCGCGCGCGTGGTCGATGCCGGCCGTCAGCGCGGCCTCCTTGCCGAAGTTGCGCGACAGGCTCAGGTAGCGCACGCCGCGCTGCGCCGCCGCCGCCTGCTGCATCACGAGCGGCGTGGCGTCGCGGCTGCCGTCGTCGACGACGATGATCTCGTGGCGATCGCTGAGCGCCGGCAGCGCGTCGTGCAGCATGCGCAGCACGCGCGGCAGGTTGGCCGCCTCGTTGTAGGCCGGCAGCACGACGCTGATCGACGGCGCGGCCGCGCTCGCGTGCGGCTGTGCGGCAGCGGGCGCGATCATCGGCAGCTTCGCCGCAGGCGCTCAGCCGCGCGGCGAAGGCAGCGCCGCCGGACGCGCCAGCTCGTCCAGACTCGCGCCCTGCTCGCACAGCATGCGCTCGAGCAGCGGCACCAGCGGCCCGAGCCGCTCGTCGATCGCCTCGCGCACGGTGTCGACGAAGACCTGCGTCTGACGTTCGATCTCGATGTTGAGGGCGTCGCCCTCGCGCTGTTCGCCGAAGGTCGTCATGCGCAGCGTCTCGGGGATCAGCCAGACTTCGAACCAGCCGGCGCCGCGGTCGACCTCGGCCGCCGTCAGGCTGCAGCCGTTGACGGCGATGTAGCCCTTGGCGAACACGTAGCGCACCAGCGCCGGCGCGAGCGCGATGCGCAGCACGCGGTTGTTCTCGGGCGTGCGGATCTGCACGATGCGGCCCAGGCCGTCGACATGGCCCGACAGCGGATGGCCGCCGATCTCGGCGCCGTCGCGTGCCGCGCGCTCGACGTTGACGCGGCTGCCCACGCGCAGGGCGCCGAGCGTGGTGAGCGCGAGGCTTTGCTGCATGACGTCGAACGCCGCGGCGTCTGCGCTGCCGAGCGCGGTCACCGTCAGGCACACGCCGTCGACGGCCACGCTGGCGCCGACCTCGAGACCCGCGGCGAAGCCCGGGGCGAAAGAGAGCGTCAGGCTCGTGAGCCCCGGACACTCGGTGAGCGCCGTGACCCGGGCCACGCCTTGGACGATTCCGGTGAACATGGCGGCAAAGCTTAGCACCCCGACAACCACGCGGCCGCCGCTGGTGGCGGCGCGCGCATAAGATGCCCGCATGCTCGCACCCACCCGCATTCCAGGTTTCCGCTTTATCCACAGCCCCGGCCCGACGCGCGTGCCCGACGAGGTGATGCATGCGATGCAGCGGCCGATGATGGACCTGATGGATCCGCGCGTCGCCGATCTCATCGCCGACTGCGAGGCCGGCATGAAGCGGCTGCTCGACGGCGCGGACAGCGACGTGTTCTTCTACGCCGCCAACGGCCACGGCATGTGGGAAGCGGTGGCGGTGAACCTGATGGCGCCGGGCAAGACGCTGCTGGTCCCCGGCGGCGGTCACTTCTCCGACACCTGGGCGCAGCTGATCGAGGTGCTCGAGGCGGCGGTGTCGGGCTCGGGCGTGCAGCGCACGCCGTACCGCGAGGGCCATCCGATCGACGCCGCGGCCATCGAGCAGGCGCTGCGCGACGACCGCGAGCAGCGCATCGCCGCCGTGCTCGCCGTGCACACCGACACCGCCAGCGGCATCACGAGCGACCTCGCGGCGGTGCGCCGCGCGATCGACGCGGCACGCCACCCGGCGCTGTTCGTCGTCGATGCCGTGGCCTCGGCGGCCGCGGCGCCGCTGGCGATGCGCGCACTCGGCATCGACGTCGTGATGGGCGCGTCGCAAAAGGGCCTGATGATGCCGCCCGGCCTCGGTTTCGCCGCCGTCGGCGCGCGTGCCATGGCCTGGACGCAGGCGCACCCGGGTGCACGCTTCTATTGGGACTGGGCGCGCCGCAAGAGCGACCAGCAGTACCGCAAGTTCTGCGGCACGCCGCCGCTGGCGCACCTGCAGGGGCTGCGCGCCGCACTCGGGCTGATCGAGCAAGAGGGCCTGGAAGAGGTGCATGCGCGCCACCGGCGCCTGGCCGGCGCCGTGCAGGCCGCGCTGCAGTGCTGGGCCGAAGCCGGCGCACTGCGCGCGCACTGCAAGGTGCCGGCAGCGCAGTCGGCGTCGGTCACCGCCATCGAGGTCGATGCGGCGCAGCGCGAACGCGGCGTCGACCCGGAAGCCATCCGCAGCATGGCGCGCGAGCGCTTTCAGGTCGCCATCGCGGGCGGCCTCGGCCCGCTCGCCGGCCGCGTGTTCCGCATCGGTCACCTCGGCGACATGAACGAGGCCACCATCCTCGGTGCGCTCGCCGGAGTGGAAGCGGCGATGAGCACGCTGCTCGTGCCGTTCGGCCGCGGCGGTCTCGAAGCGGCCATCGCGCACCTGGCGCAGGCGCGCGTCGGCCACGCCTGAATCCGCGCCGCCGCGCCGGCGCGCGGCTTCAGCGCACGAACGTCGTCCACTGCGCCTCGTCGAAGCCGACAGTGACGCGGCCGTCGCGCCACTCGACCACCGGGCGCTTGATGACGGCCGGCGTGGCGAGCATCAGCGCACGCGCCGATGCGGCGTCGACGACGCGCTCGCGCTCGTCCTCGGGCAGCCTGCGCCAGGTGAGGCCCTGGCGATTGACGAGCCGGGCCCAGCCCAGTGCCGCCATCCACGCGTCGAGCCGCGCCGGCGGCACGCCGGACTTCTTGAAGTCGTGGAACGCGCAGTCCAAGCCGCGCGCGGCTAGCCAGGCGCGCGCGCGCCGCACCGTGTCGCAGTTGGGCAGGCCGTACAGCTTCATTTCGATGGCGCCCTGTCGTTGGGTGCGTCGCAGCTGGGGTCGATGCCGTAGCCGGCCGATGTGGCGCGCCGGTCCTTGTCGAATCGGACCTGGAACCACAGGCAGTCGTTGGTCGGATAGCGCCACGACCAGAACGCACCGCCGCTCCAGCCTTCGCGCCCGCGCTCGGCCGGGCGACCCAGTTCGAGCAGCACCTGCTCGGGCGACATGCCGACGATGCGCGCCGCCAGTGCGGCGAAGTGGGCCTCGTTCAGCACCTGATGCGCGGCGCGCACGCGGCCGTCGCGGTCGACGTCGACCATCCACGTCGTGCGTCCCCAGCGACCGCTCGCGTACTCGAGCCGCTGGGCGCCGTCGGGCAGCGCGTAGCGGTCGGTGGGCGCTCCCCACTGCTGCAGCACGGCGTCGCTCGTCTGCCCCGGCTGCGGCGGCGTCATCATGGCGCAGCCGGCGAGCAGCAACGCGGCGGCGGCCGGCATCAGGCGGCGGTGCAACGAATGTCCGGTCGTGGAGCGCATCGGAGTGTCGAGGCGGTGGCGGTGCAAGGCCACAGGTCTACAGGGCATTCTGCGCCGCGCCGCGCGACGGCCGTCGCGCGATCAGTCCGCGCGTTCCGCGGCCACGCCGCCCAGCGCAGTGATCTGAGCATCCTTGGCCTGCCACAGTTCCGTCAGCCAGCGCTGCACGCGCTTGCGCTGCGCGCCGTCCTGCGCGCTGGCCGACTGCAGCTCGGGCGGGATCGCGTGACGGGCGGCGCGCACCACCACCCTCGGCACCTCGCCGCGCAGGAACTGCGTGAAGCTCGGCGCACCGTCCGGGTAGACGATGGTCACGTCGAGCAGCGAGTCGAAGCGGTCGCCGAGCGCCTGGATGGCCATCGCCAGCCCGCCCGCCTTGGGACGCAGCAGATGCACGTAGGGCGAACGCTGAGCGGCATGCTTGGCCGCCGTGAAGCGCGTGCCTTCCACGAAGTTCATGACGCTGGTGGGCACCAGCGCGAACTTGGCACAGGCGCGGCGCGCCGCCTCCATGTCCTCGAAGCGCTTCTCGGGATGCCGGCGCAGCACCTCGTCGGAATGACGGCGCATGAACGGAAAGTCGAGCGCCCACCAGGCCAGGCCCAGCACCGGCACCCAGATCAGTTCGCGCTTGAGGAAGAACTTGAGCAGTGGGATGCGACGGTTCAACAGATGCTGCAGCACGAGGATGTCGACCCAGCTCTGGTGGTTGCAGATCACCAGGTACCAGCCCTGGTAGGGCAGCCCGTCGATGCCCTGCACGTCCCAGACGGTCGCCTGCGTCAGGCGCATCCAGCCGCTGTTGCCCGCGATCCAGGCCGTGGCCACGGCGTTCAGCAGCGGATCGAGCAGGCGGCGCATCGCGCGCCCGGGCAGCACGAGCCGCACCAGCGCCAGCACGAACAGCAGCAGGCACCACCACAGCGTGTTGAGCGCCAGCAGCGTGGCCCCCAGCGTGGCGCGCAGCGGCGCCGGCAACGCCGCCAGGGGCGCGACGGGTTTGCGGGCGGTGGAGTCGATCGAAGACATGGGTGGCAGCGCGCCGCGGACGCGACGGGCAGAATGTAATGGTCTGTGATGGTCGGCCCCGCGATGCGGGCCTCGAAGACGGAGTCGTCGTGATGGACCAGACCGAAGAGTACATGGCCGGCAAGGTGTGCGTGCTCACGGGGGGCGCCGGCAGCGTCGGACTGGCCTCGGCGCGCGCGCTGCTGGCTGCCGGCGCGCGCGTCTTCCTGGTCGATCGCGACGCCGCCGCGCTAGCCCGCGCCGCAAGCTCGCTGCACGCCGACCCCGCGCACCTGGCCACCGCCGCGGCCGACGTGGCCGACTCCGGCCAGACGCGCGACTACCTCGGCCGGGCGGCCGCGCGCTGGGCGCGCCCGATCGACTTTCTCTTCTGCAACGCCGGCATCAACGGCGCCATCGTGCCGATCACCGAGTATCCCGAAGACCTGTTCGACGCGGTGATGGCGGTCAACGTGCGCGGCACGTTCCTCGCGCTGAAGTACGGGCTGCCGCTGCTCGCCGACGGCGCCTCGGTGCTGATCAACGCCAGCGTGGTGGCCGTCACCGCCGACCCCGGCATCGCCGCCTACGCCACCTCGAAGCACGCACTGGTCGGCCTGATGCGGGTGGCGGCCAAGGAGGCCGCGGCGCGGCGCATCCGCGTCAACGTCGTCGCACCGGGGCCGATCGGCAACGCCTTCCAGGCCGACATCGAACGCCGCTTGACGCAGGTGGTCGGGCGCGACGCCACGGCCATGCTCGACGCGGCGATCCCGCTCGGCCGCCACGGTACGCCCGAGGAGATCGCACAGATGGTGCTGTTCCTCGCGAGCAGCCGCAGCAGCTTCTGCACCGGCGGCGTCTACCTGGTCGACGGCGGCATGCACGTCTGACGGGCGAACGTTCACCCGTCGCATCGCGCCGCTGCGGCGCG
>JAGWTJ010000177.1 GCA_028869005.1 Burkholderiales bacterium
GTCGGCCTCGGGCGGCGCCGCAGGCGCCTGGGCGTGGAATTGCGCGAGGCGCCGCGCGAAGGCAGCGAGCTGTCCGGCGTCGAGCCGGCCGCGTTCGAGCCGCTCGCTGGCCAGCGCATGCGGCGGCAGCCGGTGCATCTTGACCGCATAATCGACGATCGTGCCGTCGCCCTCGAGCGCTGCGCCGCCGCGCGCGTCATGCACCGGCACGACGCCGATATACAGCCAGGACGCGAGCCGGCGATTGAGCCGCAACTCCTCTTCGCAGAAGTGCCGCCGCGCCTCGAGCGTGCCGAAGTCGAGAAAGCCGAATCGCACCGGCTTCTTGATCTTGTAGGCAAACGCGCCGGCCAGCAGCACCCAGGAGATATGCGTCTCGATGACGCTCGTCGGCATTCCGGCGGCCTCGAAGCGCCGACGCAGGCCGGCCACCACGTCGGCGCGGTCGGGTGCGGCAGTCGGCACGGCGGGGTTCGGCAACATGGCGGCGAGCTTGCCGCGGCGCCGGCAGCGATGACTTGAGCGCGCTCACTGCGCCCGGCGTTCGCCGCGTGCGCAGCGGCGGTGCGGATCAGGCAGCGATGGCGCGCGCTTCTTGCGCGGTCGCAACGCCACCGCGCGTCATGCGCTGCAGATCGTGCAGCGCGCCGACGTCGACGATCTCGACATCGCGATGCGACACCCCGATGCAGCCGCTTTGCGCCAACCCGGTGAGCGCGCGGCTGACGGTCTCGTGCGCCACGCCCAGGCAGTTGGCGATGTCGCGCCGCGTCATGCGCAGCCGCAGGCGCCGTCCCGACTGTCCGAGCGCCGCCTGGCGCCGCGCCAGATGCAGCAGGAAGCGCGCGACGCGCACTTCGGAGCTCGGTGCCGCCATCAGGTACTGCGTGTCGCCGCGGCGCTGCAACTCGGCGCCGCCGGCGTGCAGCAGCAGCCGCGCCAGCGCCGGCACCTCGCGGCTGGCGGCCAACAACTCGGCGAACGGCAGCGCGACGACCGCCGAGTCCTCGAGCGCCACCGCGCTGCTCGCGTGCCGGTGGCCGCACAGCGCATCCATCCCCAGCATGTCGCCGTGCAGCGCGAAGCCGAGCACCTGCTCGTAGCCCTCGACATCGTTCTGCGTCGACTTGAAGCTGCCCGAAGCCACGCAGTACAGCTGCTGCAGCGGCTGACCTTCGACGTACAAGGTCGCCAGCGCCGGCACGCGCCGCAGCGGGAACTCGATGGCGTCGCTGTCGGGGTCGGCAAGCTCGCCGAGGCCGGCCCAGCGCAGCACGTCGCTCGCCGACACCTGGGCCGGTGTGCGGCGGCGATCCTCGATGCGGGTGACGCGGGCGGCGGGCGTGTTCATGCGATGCTTCTCCTCGGTCCGGGACAACGGCGAAATGCGGGATTTCGCAGTCCCAAGCATCGCGCCTGGCGCGGCGCCGCGCCATCGGCGAGCGCTGCAGCGTGCGGTGGGAACACCCGCGCTGCGAGGCGGCCGATTCCGACGTCAGGGTCGGAACATTCCTACGCCGGTTGCAGCCGGCGTGCCCTGCGTGTCAGGCGCCAGCGGCGTCCTCGAACAACCGGTTCTCGAGCCCGTAGCGGATGAGCGCGGCCGTGCTGTCCAGGCCCATCTTCTCGAGCACGCGCGCCTTGTGCGTGCTCACCGTCTTGATCGACAGATGCAGCTCGTCGGCGATGTCGGTCAGTCGCTGGCCGGCGACGATGCGGCGGAAGACCTCGAACTCGCGGTCGGTGAGGCCGGCGTGGCGCGGCGCCTCGCGCAGCGTGCTCAGCCCCATCGCCAGCCGCTCGGCGAGCGCGGCCGTGACGTAGCCCCCGCCGCCGGCGACCTTTCGGATGGCCTGCACGAGTTCGTCGCCGGCGCTGTCCTTGGTGAGGTAGCCGCTCGCGCCGCAGCGAAAGGCGCGCATCGCGTACTGCTCTTCGGCGTGCATCGTCAGCACCAGCACCGCGACATGCGGGAACTCGGTCTTGACGCGGCGGATGAGGTCCATGCCGGTCATGCCGGGCATCGACAGATCGAGCACGGCGACGTCGACCGCGACCCGGCGCAGCAACTCGAGCACCTCGTGCCCGCTGCCGGCCTCGCCCGCCACGTGCATGCCCGGCGTCGCGCCGAGCAACCGGCGCAGCCCTTCGCGCATGAGCTGGTGGTCGTCGGCGAGGACGACGCTGATGTCGAGCGACGGTGCCTGGTTCATGCGGGGTGCGGCGCAGCGCCGGGCCATTGTCGTGCATGACGGGGCCTGGTCGCACGAGAGGTGCGCCGCATCAACGCCGCGTGCCGTCGACCGGCGTAGCATTTCGACGTTGCATGGTCAAGGAGAGGCGCATGTACCGCAAGATCCTCGTCCCGCTGGACGGCAGCCCGACCGCGGCGCGCGGCCTGGAGGAGGCGCTGGGCCTGGCCCGCGTCACCGGCTCGAGCCTCGCCTTGTTGCACGTGATGGACATCATGCCCTTCGGCATGGACGTGGCCAGCGGCGAAGCCTGGGAGCTGATGATCGAGTCGCTGCGCACGAGCGGCCAGAGCCTGCTCGAGCAGGCGCGCACCGCGGCCCGCGAGCACGGCGTGGCAACCACCGACAAGATGGTCGAGTTCCCGAGTTCTCGCGTGGCCGACGTGATCGTCGACGAGGCACGGGACCAGGGCTGCGACCTGATCGTCATGGGCACGCATGGCCGGCGCGGCTTCCAGCACGCCATGCTCGGCAGCGATGTCGAGCGCGTACTGCGCATGAGCCCGGTGCCGGTGCTGGTGGTGCGGCATCCCGACGCGCACGCGTGAGCGGCAAGCGCTTCGCCGACACCCGTGTCGGCGAGCAGTTCGTGCGCCACGAACGCATCACCGCGCGCCACCTCGACGACGGCGCGCGGCTCATCGGCGACTTCAACCCGCTGCACGTCGACGAGGCGTTCGCGGCGCGCTCGCGCTACGGCGCGCGCATCCTGCACGGTGTCATCACCTCGGCGCTGGTCGGCGCCGAGCTCGGCATGGTCTACGCCGGCACCGCCATCGGCTACCTCGAACACAACGCGCGTTTCCTCGCGCCGGTGCGCATCGGCGACGAGTTGACCATCACCTGGACCGTGACCGAACTGATCGCCAAGCCGCGGCACGGCGGCGGCATCGTCGTCGCCGAGGCGGTGGCGGTGAATCAGGACGGCGCCACCGTGTGCACGGCGAGCGGGCGCATGCTGGTGGGCGACGGGCCGGTGGCCTGAGCGCACCCGGCCGCCGCCGCGTCAGAACCCCTCTTCCACCAGCTCCGCGGCGCGGATCAGCGCGCGCGCCTTGGCCTCGGTTTCGCGCCATTCCATCTCGGGCACCGAGTCGGCGACGATGCCGGCCGCGGCCTGCACGTACAGCGTCTGGTCCTTGACGATGCCGGTGCGGATGGCGATGGCCACGTCCATGTCGCCGGCGAAGCTCAAGTAGCCGCAGGCGCCGCCGTAGATGCCGCGCTTGACGGGCTCCAGCTCGTCGATGATCTCCATCGCGCGCACCTTGGGCGCGCCGGTGAGCGTGCCGGCAGGGAAGGTGGCGCGCAGCACGTCGAGGCTGTCCAGGCCGGGCAGCAGTTCGCCCTCGACGTTGCTGACGAGGTGCATGACGTGCGAGTAGCGCTCGATCGAGAAGGCGTCGCTCACCTTCACGCTGCCGACGCGCGCGATGCGGCCGATGTCGTTGCGCGCGAGGTCGATCAGCATCAGGTGCTCGGCACGCTCCTTCGGGTCGGCCGCGAGCTCGGCTTCGAGCGCCTTGTCCTGCTCGGGCGTGGCACCGCGCGGGCGTGTTCCGGCCAGCGGGCGGATCGTCACGCGCTCGACCTCGCGCGCGCCGTCGCTCGCGCGCTCGTGGCGCACGAGGATCTCGGGGCTGGCGCCGACGATCTGGAAACCGCCCATGTCGTAGTAGTACATGTAGGGCGACGGATTGAGCGAGCGCAACGCGCGATACAGGGCGAGCGGGCTCTCCGTGTAGCGCTTCTTCAGGCGCTGGCCGATCTGCACCTGCATCATGTCGCCGGCGGCGATGTAGTCCTTGGCGCGCGCCACCGCCGCCAGGTAATCGGCCTGGGCGAATTCGCGCTCCACCGCATGGTGCGCGCCGCGCCGGACCGCCGGCGCGGTGACGCTGTAGCGCAGCTTGTCGGTGAGTTCGGCCAGGCGGCGCTTGGCGCGGAAGTAGCTCTCGGGCTGCGCCGGGTCGGCGTAGACGATGAGATAGAGGCGCCCCGAGAGGTTGTCGATGACGGCCAGCTCCTCGGTCTGCAGCAGCAGGATGTCGGGCACGTCGAGGCCGCCCTCCTTCCAGGTGCCGGCCAGCCGCGGCTCGATGTAGCGCACCGCGTCGTAGCCGAAGTAGCCGGCCAGCCCGCCGCAAAAGCGCGGCAGGCCCGGCCGCAACGCGACCTTGAAGCGCCGCCGGTACGCGGCGATGAAGTCCAGCGGGTTGCCCTCGTGCGTCTGCACCACCTCGCCGTCGGTGACGAGCTCGGTGCGAAAGCCGCCGGCGCGCAGCAGCGTGCGCGCCGGCAGTCCGATGAACGAATAGCGGCCGAAGCGCTCGCCGCCGACCACCGATTCGAGCAGGAAACCGTGCCTGGCGCCGCCGACGAGCTTGAGATACAGCGACAGCGGCGTCTCGAGGTCGGCGAAGGCCTCGGTGAGCAGCGGGATGCGGTTGTAGCCCTGCGCGGCAAGGCTCTTGAATTCGAGTTCGGTGATCACGTCGCGGGCCTCGTGCAAGGCGGTGGCGGGCGGTGCCGCCTTGTCGCAGCGGTCAGGGGCTGGTCGGGTCGCCGCGTCGCAAGGGCGGCGGCCGCGGGCAGGTCAGTGGACGACTTGCGGCCAGCGGCGCCAGGGCCAGGCTCCCCGGCCGCTGCGGGCGGCCCGGTGGCACGCAAAGGACCCGGCGATGTCACGAGACGTGAACATGCCGGCGAGTCTAGCAGCCCCTCGGCCCGCCTCGGCGCCGCTGCAGCAGCGGCATCACTTCGTCGAGACGATCGACCACCGCATCGGCGCCGGCCGCCGCCACCGGCTGGCCGTGGTTGTAGCCGTAGCTCACCAGCACCACCGGGCAGCCGGCAGCGCGCGCCGCGGCGGCGTCGTTGCTCGAGTCGCCCACCATCAGCGTGCGCGCCGGCGCACTGCCCAGCGCACGGCAGGTTTCGACGAGCGGTAGCGGATCGGGCTTCTTGCGTGCGAAGGCGTCGCCGCCGAAAGCCCGGTCGAAGAAGCCGGCCAGCCCCTTGCGCGCCAGCAGCGGATGCGCGAACGCCGTCGGCTTGTTGGTCAGACAGGCCAGGCGCCAGCCCGCGGCGCGCATGGCGCGCAGACCCTCGAACACGCCCGGGAAGACGACCGAGTGCTCGCCGTTGATCGCCAGGTAGTGATGCCGGTAACGTTGCAGCGCGTCGTCGTATGCCTCGGCCGGCACGCCCGCCTCGGCCAGCGTGCTGTGGATCAGGTGCTCGGTGCCCTTGCCCACCGTGAGCCGGATGAACTCGCGCGACACCGGCGCATGGCCCAGCTCGGCCAGCATGCGGCCGAGCGCGACCTCGAAGTCGCAGACCGTGTCGACCATCGTGCCGTCGAGGTCGACGATGGCGGCGTCGATGTCATGCTGCGTGACGGACATGGCGCCGAGCATATGCGAGCGCGCGGCGCGCCTGCCGCTCAGCAGATGCTCTCGACCTGCCGGTACTGCTGATAGGCGCGGCCGAAGCGGTTGGCCAGGAACGCCGGCAGCTCGATGCGCTCCTGCGCGACGAAGCCGCGCTGCGGCAGGCGCCCTTCGCGGAACAGGTCGACCGCTGCGCACACGCCGGCCGCGGTGGTGATCTGGATCGCCGACTGCGGCTCCTCGCCGTCGTCGCGCAGGGCGAAGATCTTGCGCGCGAACACCTCCTGCACCAGGTGCCCGTCGCGCATCCCGCTGGCGGTGACGAAGACCAGCACGACGTCCTGCATCGTGCTCGGGATCGCGCGGCGCATGATGGTCTTGAGCGTCTCCTGGTCCTTATTGAGCTGCAGTTCCTCGAGCAGCATCTTCATCAGCGCGCTGTGGCCGGGGTAGCGAACGCTCTTGTAGTCGAGGTTGCGCACGCGTCCGGCCAGCGTCTCGCACAGCGTGCCGAGGCCGCCGCTGGTGTTGAACGCCTCGTACTCGATGCCGTCGAGGCTGAAGTGCTCGAGTCCCTCGAGCGGCAGCACCTCGATGCGCTCGCCGTCGCGGATCGCCTCGCAAGGGTGGCAGTACTCGTTGATGAGTCCGTCGACGCTCCACGTGAGGTTGTATTTCAGCGAGTTGGTCGGGAACGCCGGCAGCGCGCCGACGCGCATCTTCAGGTCGTGCAGCGTCTCGAAGCCCTGCGCGAGGTGGTTGGCGACGATGCCGATGAAGCCCGGCGCGAGCCCGCATTGCGGCATGAAGGCGCAGGGCGCATCGGCGGCGAGCGACTTGATGGCGCGCGTGGCGGCCACGTCCTCGGTGAGGTCGAAGTAGTGGCAGCCGGCCTCGCGCGCGGCGGTCGCGGCCAGCGTGGCCAGGTGGTACGGCAGTGCGTTGATCACGGCGTCCTGGCCGCGCAGCGCGGCCAGCAGCTCGGCGCCGGCCGCGGTGTCGATGGCGCGCGTGCCCACCGCCGGCCCGGCGATGTGCGCCAGCGCCTGCGGGCTGCGGTCGACCACGGTGACGGCGTAGTCGCCGCAGTCGGCCAGCAGGCGGGCGATGGTCTGGCCGATGTGACCGGCGCCGAGCAGGGTGATGCGCATGGGAGTCTTTCCGTCGTGGATGGCAGTGCCCGCACTCTAGGAGCGGGCCCTGACGGAAGAAAGCGACGATTCGTCGGGGCCGGCGCCGATGCCGACGAAGCGCCGGCGCGCGCCGACGAATCGACGCCCGAGCGGCGCCCGACTCAGCCGCCGGCGTTGCGCTGGGCCTGCAGCAGCTTGTGCTCGCGCGCGGCCGCGCGCTTGGCGCGCGTGGTGGCCTTCTCGTAGGCGGCCTCGGCTTCCTTGCGCATCTCGATCGCCCGGTCCAGCGCCTTGTAGTAGCGCGCCAGCGTGTAGGTGTTCTCGGTGCCGATGTAGATGGTGCGCCGTCGCGGCTTCTGGCCGAAGCGCGGAATCAGCACCGACAGGCTGCAGTCGCGCGTTCGGCCGCCGCGACGCACGCGCACCACCGGGCCCGAGATGCCCACCGGCAGGTCGCTGCTCTTGTTCTGGCTCGGGCCGCGCTGCAGCAGCGACGGCGCCGGCAGCACCGCGATGCGCTTCAACAGCTCCTTGGTCGCCTTCTCGAGCGACGCGGCGGCGCCGCTGCCGTCGCTCGAGTGGTCGGAGAACAGCTTGGTGCCACCGTATCGAAGCTGCCAGCCATGGGTGGCTCGGTGGTCGATTCTCTGGATGCCTTGCGGCACGTCGTAGGTGTCGCCATTGAAGATGGCGATCTGTCGTAGTTTGATGCTCATGCGATGCCTCTGGCACGTGTCGGTGTTTCTCCCTGACTGCTTTTCTGCGT
>JAGWTJ010000178.1 GCA_028869005.1 Burkholderiales bacterium
CACCGCGACGATCAGCACGGCGCCGATGCCCGCGCTCCTGATGTCCGGCTGGAAGCCGCCGCCTCCGGACGGCGGAGCGTCGTCGGGACGCTGGCCGCCGCGGCCGCCCTTGCCGCCGAACAGGCCGGAGAGCTTCTTGTTGAAGTCGCGCCACAACTCGTCGAGATCGGGCGGGCCGTCGTGGCGATTGGCGAAGATCAGGAAGCGGCGCATGGCGTGAGCAGGCGATGGAGTCTCAGGAATGGGATGGCGCCGGCGCCGTGGCGCTCGCGCGCGCTGCCAGCGCCGCCTCGGCGATCGCCGAGCGCAGCCGATCCAGGCCGCGGCCCGTGCGCGCGCTCACGAACACGCGGCGGCGCCGCAGCCCGGAGTGCAGTTCGAGCCAGTCGTCGGCCGCGCGCGGCTGCTGCGATGCGTCGAGCAGGTCGCACTTGTTGTAGACGAGGATCTGCGGCGCGCCGTCGGCGCCGATCTCGGCGAGCACACGCTCGACCTCGGCCATCTGCTCGGCCCCTTGCGGGCTCGACGCATCGACCACGTGCAGCAGCAGATCGGCGTCGGCCGCCTCGCGCAGCGTGGCCTCGAACGCCTCGACCAGCGTGTGCGGCAGGTCGCGGATGAAGCCCACCGTGTCCGACAGCGTCGCCGCCACCCCGGCCTCGGGCAGCCAGAGCTGGCGCGTCGTCGTGTCGAGCGTCGCGAACAACTGGTCGGCGGCATAGGCGCGCGCCTTGACCAGCGCATTGAACAGCGTGCTCTTGCCGGCGTTGGTGTAGCCGACCAGCGAGACGCCGAAAGTGCCGCGGCGCTCGCGCGCGCGGCGCTGCGTGCCGCGCTGACGCTTGACCTTCTCGAGCCGCTCCTTCACCGACTTGATGCGCTCGCCGATCATGCGCCGGTCGAGTTCGATCTGCGCCTCGCCCGGGCCGCCGCGCGCACCGATGCCGCCGCGCTGGCGCTCCAGGTGCGACCAGCGCCGCACCAGCCGCGTGCTCAGGTACTGCAGCCGGGCCAGTTCGACCTGCAGCTTGCCCTCGTGGCTGCGCGCACGCTCGGCAAAGATGTCGAGGATGAGCGCCGTGCGGTCGGCCACCGCGACCCCCAGGTGCCGCTCGAGATTGCGCTGCTGCGCCGGCGTCAGCGACTGGTCGAAGATCACGCCCTGGGCGTCCGTCGCCGCCACCATCGCCTTGATCTCGTCGGCCTTGCCGCTGCCGACGAACAGCGCCGCGTCGGGCGCCTTGCGCCGCGTCGTGATGCGCGCCACCGCCACGTCGCCCGCCGATGCGGCGAGCAGTGCCAGTTCGTCGAGCGACGCGTCGAACGGCGTGTCGGCGCCGAAATCGACGCCCACCAGCACGGCGCGCGTCACGGCGTCGCCGCGCGCGCCGGCGGACGTGGTCGGGGGCGTGGTCAAGACGGGAGCGACGGCCAGGGCCTGCGATCCGGCGCGGCGCTCAGGCGGCGTCGCCGGTGCTGTCGGCGGCGTGGAAGTTCACGGCGCGACTGGGCACGACGGTGGAGATGGCGTGCTTGTAGACCATCTGCGTGACGGTGTTGCGCAACAGCACGACGTACTGGTCGAAGGATTCGACGTGGCCTTGCAGCTTGATGCCGTTGACCAGGTAGATCGAGACCGGCACATGCTCCTTGCGCAGCAGGTTCAAAAAGGGATCCTGCAGAAGTTGACCCTTGTTGCTCACGATATGCTCCGTGTTTCGAGTAGGAACGAGGCAGCCACCTTATCACAGCACGCGCGCAGGCATCGGGGCCGCGGCGGCGCGTCACCGGCGCCACCCGGCCTCAGCCGCCCTTGTCGTCGAAGGGATTGCGGCCCGAACGCAGTTCGATGCGCAGCGGCGTTCCGACGAGCCCGAAGTGTTCGCGAAAGCGGCCCTCGAGGTAGCGCTTGTAGGCCGGCGTCACATGATCGAGCGAGCTGCCGTGGATGACGACGATCGGCGGGTTCATGCCGCCCTGGTGCGCGTAGCGCATCTTGGGCCGGAAGCGCCCGGCACGGCGCGGCTCCTGGTGCTGCACCGCCTGCTGCAGCAGCCGCGTCAGCACCGGCGTGGGCATCTTCACGACGGCCGACGCATGCGCCTGCGCGATCGCCTTCCACAGCGGCGCCAGGCCCTGGCGGCGCAGCGCCGAGATGTGCAGCACGGACGCGAACTTCAGGAACGCGAGCCGGCTCTCGAGCGAGCGTTCGAGCATCTGGCGCTGATAGGCGTCGACGGCATCCCACTTGTTGACCGCCACCACCACCGCGCGCCCGGCCTCCAGGATGTAGCCGGCGATGTGCGCGTCCTGTTCGCTCACGCCCTGCACGGCGTCGATCAGCAGCAGCACGACGTTGGCGTCGGCGATCGCCTGCAGCGTCTTGACGATCGAGAACTTCTCGACCGCTTCGAACACCCTGCCCTTGCGGCGCAGGCCGGCCGTGTCGATGAGCTCGAAACGGCGGCCGTCGCGCTCGAAGGGCACCACGATCGCGTCGCGCGTCGTGCCCGGCTGGTCGAACGCGATCAGCCGCTCCTCGCCGAGCCAGGCGTTGATCAGCGTGCTCTTGCCGACGTTGGGTCGTCCGGCCACGGCGATGCGGATCGGGCGCTCGCCGGCATCGGCCGCGTCGTCGCCCGCAACGGGCGCGGGCGCGGGGCATGCCGCCAGCGCCGCCTCGAGCAGGCTGCGTACGCCCTGGCCGTGCGCGGCCGACACCGGATGCGGCGCGCCGATGCCGAGTTCGTGGAACTCGGCCAGCGCAGGCGAGTCGCCCATGCCCTCGGCCTTGTTCACCGCCAGCACGACGTGCTTGTGCCGGCTGCGCAGGTAGCGCGCGATGTCGTGGTCCTGCGCCGACAGGCCGGCGCGGATGTCGGTGACGAAGATCACCGCATCGGCCTCGGCCACCGCCGCGCTCGCCTGCCTGGCCATTTCGGCGACCACGCCGCTCGGCTTCTCGGGCTCGAAGCCGCCGGTGTCGATGACGATGAACTCGTGCTCGTCGAGGCGCGCGTCGCCGTAGTGGCGGTCGCGCGTGAGCCCGGGAAAGTCGGCGACGATCGCGTCGCGCGTCTTCGTGATGCGGTTGAACAGCGTCGACTTGCCGACGTTGGGCCGGCCGACGAGGGCGATGACGGGTTTCACTGGGTGCGGATCAGTTCTGCCGGAAGGCGAACAGTCCGCCGCCGCGGGTCAGCACGAGCAGCGTATGACCTGCCACCTGGGGCGCCCCGATGACCTGCGAGCCGTCGGTGGGCAGCCTGAGCTGCGGTACGCCGGTGGTGGCGTCGAGGAAGTGCACGTAGCCCTCGAAGTCGCCGAACACGACGAGCGGGCCCATCGCCAGCGGTCCCGACAGGCCGCGGTTGAGCATGCGTTCGCTGCTCCACACGACGTCGCCGTTGTCGGCGCGCCAGGCGCTGATGCGATCGACGGCGTCGGCGCCGTACACGCGTTCGGCGTCGCCGCCGACCGGCTGGATGCCGCCGCTGGGTCGCGTCCACAACTGCGCACCGCGCTCGGCGTCGGCGCAGCCCACGGCCGATTGGAAGGCGCGCGCGCAGAAGCGCGCTCCGTACCGTGCCGGCGGCCCCACCAGATCGGCCAGGCGCTCGACCTCGTTGGTGCCGCGCGGCGACGCCAGCGGCACGCTCCAGGTGACGGTGCCGCGCAGCGGATCGACGCCGGCCAGTTGCGAGCCCTGCCCGACCAGCAGGGTGTTGTGGAACGCGGCGAGCACGCCGGGCATGGCCAGCGTGAGCGCGTCGCCCGGGCGCTGCAGTGTCCACAGGCGGCGGCCGTCGAGCGCATCGAACGCGTGCACCGCGCGGTCCACGCCCAGCACGAACACGCGTTCGCCGGCGACGAAAGGCGGGGTGACGACGCTCGAGGGCACGCGCCGGCGCCAGATCTCGCGTCCGCCGTCGAAGGTCACCACTTCGTTGCGGCGCGTGACGACGCTGGCGAAGCGCCCGTCGCTGCCGACGCCGGCCGACAGCGCGCTGCCGGCGCCGGCACGCCAGAGCTCGGCACCGGTGTCGGCCGCGAGCGCACTCACGCTGCCGGCGCTGTCGGCGACGACGATGTGGCCGTCACCGACTGCCGGCACGAGCGGGAAGTCGAGCTTGCCCAGCCGCACGCTCCAGACCTGGCGCGCGGAGATCTTCGGCGTGTAGCTCTCGAGCGGCGTGGGCTTGGGTCGATCGGCGGCGCAGCCGGCCAGCACCAGCACGGCGGCTGCGCCGGCCGCCCAGGCCGCGAGGCGTCCGGTCACTTGGCGGCCCCAGCGCCGGAGGCCGCCGTGGTACCCGCGGCACCCGAGGCAGCCGCGGCGGCCGGCGCCGCCCCCATGGCGGTGAGCTTGGCCTCGATCACCTGACGGTAGGGCGTGGTGGCCGACATCGCCGCCCAGGCCGCCTGGTATGCGGCCTGGGCGTCGGCACTCTTGCCGTCGGCCATCAGCACGTCGCCGCGGCGGTCGTCGACGAGCGCGCCGAAGCCCTCGGCCTTGGCCGCGTCCAGCGTCTGCAGTGCGGCGCCGTACTGCTTGGCGTCGGCCTGCAGGCCGGCCAGCCGCAGCCGCGCGATGGTCCGGAGGTCGTCGTCGCGTGCGTGGTCGGCGACCCACGCCAGACTGGCGCGCGCCGCGTCGGCCTGGCCCTTGTCGAACTGCGCACGTGCGGCCTCCAGCGCCCCCTGCGCGGCGAAAGCGGTCCGTGGATAGCGCTCGCGCAGGTCGCTCGAGATGCGCCCGGCACGCTCGGCGTCACCGGCCTGCGCCGCCCGGTCGAGCTCGTCGTACATCGCCGCCGCCTTGGTGGCGAGGTCGCGCTGGTACCACTGCCAGCCGTTCCACGCCCCGTAGGCGCCGAGCGCGAGGATCAGCAGCCAGGTGATGAGGTTGCCGTGCTGGTTCCAGAACGCCTTGAGCGCGTCGAGCTGTTCCTGCTCCTGCAGGTCGAGGGAGGTGGCCATGGGAGGAAGTGCTGCGCGACGAAAGTCGGCGATTATCTCTTGTGCCCGGGCCGCGCCCGCGTGGTCGTCGAGGTGCCGCTCACGCGTTGTCGTCTAGGCGACACTCACGCGCCGGTTGCGCGCAGCCGCGCGGCCAGCGCCGCGACGTCGGCCAGCGGCACCAGCTCCTGCGCTGCCGTCGCGTCGCGCAGCGGCTTGAGGCCCACCATGCCGCGCGCCATTTCGTCGGCGCCGAACACCAGGGCCCAGCGGGCGCCCGAGGCATCGGCGCGCTTGAACTGCGACTTCATGCTGCCCTGCCCGTCCTTGCCGGCGGCGTGCATCACGATGGCGAGGCCCTGCGCGCGCAGCGCCGCGAGCAGCGGCAGCACACGCGGCAGCGCGGCGGCATCGGGCAGCACGGCGTAGGCGTCGGGCGCGTCGGCCGGCGGCAGCTTGGCCGTGGCCTCGAGCAGCAGCATCAGCCGCTCCATGCCGAGGCCGAAGCCGATGCCCGGCGCCGGCTTGCCGCCCAGCGTCTCGATCAACTGGTCGTAGCGGCCGCCGCCGCACACCGTGCTCTGCGCGCCCAGATGCGGGCTCTTCCACTCGAACACGGTGAGGTTGTAGTAGTCCATGCCGCGCACCAGGCGCGGGTTGACGGTATAGGCCAGGCCCGCCGCATCGAGCATGGCGCGCGTGGCGTCGAAGTGCGCGAGCGAGGCGGCGCCGAGGAACTGCAGCAGTTGCGGCGCCGACGCCACCACCGGCTCCATCGCCGGATTCTTGGTGTCCAGGATGCGCAGCGGGTTGCTGTGCAGCCGGCGCCGCGCGTCGGCGTCCAGCAGCTCGGCGTGGCGCTCGAAGTGCTCGATCAGCGCCTCACGGTGCGCGCGCCGCTCCTCGCTCTGGCCGAGGCTGTTGAGCTCGAGCACGATGTCGCGCCCTTCCGCGAGGCCGAACGCCTGCCACAGCGCGCGCAGCATGAGGATGATCTCGGCATCGACGTCCGGCCCCGGATGCCCGAGCGCCTCGACGTCGAGCTGGTGGAACTGGCGCGTGCGCCCCTTTTGCGGCCGTTCGTGGCGGAACATCGGGCCCATCTGCCAGATGCGCAGCGGGCCGTTGTACAGCGCGTTGTGCTCGTTGACCGCGCGCACGATGCCGGCGGTGGCCTCGGGGCGCAGCGTGAGGCGGTCGTCGTTCATCGCGTCGACCCAGGAGAACATCTCCTTCTCGACGATGTCGGTGATCTCGCCCAGGCCGCGCACGAACAGCGCCGTCGGCTCGACGATGGGCGTGCGCAGGTTGCGATAGCCCCAGCGCGCGAGCAGCGCACGCATCACGCCCTCGACCCACTCCCATTTCGCCGCCTCGTCGGGCAGCAGGTCGTTCATGCCCTTGACGGCGACGAGCGGGGCGGCGGTTGCCTTGGCGGCGGGAGTCTGGTCGGCCATGTGCGAAGCCGCGCGCGGCGCGGCGGCGGTTCAGTGCGGGGCGGCGGCGGCGCCGTAGCGGCGTTCGATGTAGCCCTCGACGAGCTTCTGGAATTCCTGCGCGATGCCCGGGCCGCGCAGCGTGAGCGTCTTCTCGCCATCGATGAACACCGGTGCCGCCGGCGCCTCGCCGGTGCCGGGCAGGCTGATGCCGATGTCGGCGTGCTTGCTCTCGCCCGGGCCGTTGACGATGCAACCCATCACCGCCACGCGCAGGTTCTCGACGCCCGGGTAACGGCTCTTCCAGACCGGCATCTGCGCGCGCAGGAAGTCGTCGATCTGCTTGGCGAGATCCTGGAACGTGGTGCTCGTCGTGCGGCCGCAGCCGGGACAGGCGGTGACGCTCGGGTTGAAGGCGCGCAGACCGAGGCTTTGCAGGATCTCGAGAGCCACCGTCACCTCCTGCGTGCGCGGCTCGCCGGGCTGCGGCGTGAGGCTGACGCGGATGGTGTCGCCGATGCCCTCTTCGAGCAACAGCGCCAGCGCCGTGGCCGATGCCACGGTGCCCTTGGTGCCCATGCCGGCCTCGGTCAGGCCCAGGTGCAAGGCGTAGTCGCAGCGCCGCGCCAGCGCGCGATAGACGGAGACCAGGTCCTGCACGCCGCTGACCTTGCAGCTGATGACGATGCGATCGGCGCCGAGGCCGAGTTCGCGCGCGACATCGGCCGACGAGATGGCGCTTTGCACCAGCGCCTGGTACATCACCTGCCTGGCATCGGCCGGCTGCGCGCGGCGCGCGTTGTCGTCCATCAGCGCGGCCAGCAGTTCCTGGTCGAGGCTGCCCCAGTTGACGCCGATGCGCACCACCTTGTCGTGGCGCAACGCGGCCTCGATCATCATCGCGAACTGGCGGTCCTTCTTATCGCCGCGGCCGACATTGCCCGGGTTGATGCGGTACTTGCTGAGCGCCTGGGCGCAGGCCGCAAACTCGGTGAGCAGGCGGTGTCCGTTGTAGTGGAAGTCGCCCACCAGCGGCACGTCGACGCCCATGCGGTCGAGCTGCTCGCGGATGTGCGGCACGGCCTGCGCCGCCTCGGGCGTGTTGACCGTGATGCGCACCAGCTCG
>JAGWTJ010000179.1 GCA_028869005.1 Burkholderiales bacterium
CGTGAAGACCAAGATCGGCGACTTCTGCCAGCAGGCGACGTCCGGCCGCTACCCCTTCGACTCGAGTTCGCGCAGCGACGTCACACCGGCCGACTTCACGGCCCTGTTCGGACCAGGCGGCCGCTTCGAGCAGGTGCAGGCCACGCTTGGCCCCTACATCGACACCACGACCAAGCCGTGGCGCTTCCGCGCCGTCGACGGCGTGCCGATCGGCAGCGATCTGGGCACGCTGCCGCAGTTCCAGCGGGCGCAGGCAATCCGTGACGCCTTCTTCGCCAGCGGCGCCAGCGTGCCCGGCCTGCGCATGACGGTCAAGCCGGTGGAGATGGACACCCGCTTGCGCGAGTTCATCCTCGATGTCGACGGCCAGATCGTGCGCTACGACCACGGGCCGCAGATCCCGACTGAGGTCAAGTGGCCGGGTCCGCGCGGCAGCAACATCGTCGGCGTGACGGTGCAGCCGGCGGGCATCACCGGCATCTCGGTGGATGGGCCGTGGGCGCTGTTCCGTGTCTTCGACCGGGTGAACCTGCAACCCGGTGCCGCGCCCGAGAAGTTCCGTGCAGTGTTCGACCTCGACGGCCGCAAGGCCACCTTCGACATCACCATGGCCAGCGTGCGCAACCCGCTGCGCTTGCCCGAGTTGCGCCAGTTCCAGTGCCCGATGGGGCTGTGAGGCTGCCGCATGCGTGACCGTCGTCCGATTCGCTTCGCGTGCCGGCGCTGACCATGCAAGCTGCGGGCTGGTTCGGCAAGCTCGCCTTCCTGGGCGACTTCGCTTCGCGGCGCCTGAGCGCCGAGTGGGTGCAGTCGTGCGACCAGTGGCTGTCGGGCTGCATGGAAAGCGCGGCACGGCAACTCGGCAGCGGCTTCCTGCCGGCCTATCTGCACGCCCCGGTGTGGCGCTTCGCGTGCGGACCCGGGGTGATGGACGAGCAATGGTGGTTCGGCGTGCTGATGGCGAGCTGCGACAAGGTCGGCCGCTACTTCCCGATCGTCGTGGCGCAGCCGCGCCAGCACGCGCCAGACGATCGCTTCGGGCTGGATCATCTCGAGCTGTGGTGGAACCACGCGGCACATGCGGCGCTCGCCACGCTGGGCGACGCGGCCACGCTCGAGGCGTTCGAAGCCGCGCTACACGACGCGCCGCCCTGGCCGGTGGCGATGCGCGGCGCACGCTGGGCCGACGAATCCGACGGCGTGCGCTACGCGGTGGCGCCGACGGCCACGCTCGGCGAGATCGCGCACGGACTGGCGGCTGCCGCGCTGCAGCAGCGACTGCGCGGGCGCAGCTTGTGGTGGCCGATGCATGGCGACGGCAGCGGCGGTGCCTGCGTTCTGGTCGACAGGCTGCCTGCGCCGGCGATCTTCGCGGCCATGCTCAACCCGGCGTGACGCGATACGCCGCGGTGCGCCGCTGGTGCCCTCAGCGCGGTGCCCAGCCGCGCGGAATCGTGTCGTCCGTCATGGCCACCGTGACGTCCGCCGGGTCGCCGACCCACACGGCGACGGCGCTGAAGTTGTCCTGTCTGGGCACCGCGCGCGAGCGGATCGTCGCCGCCATGGCACGCAGCCAATCGTCGGCATCGCGTACATGCGACAGCGACCGCACCAGATCCTCGGGCTCGAAGCTGTCCCACCAGCCATCCGAGCACAGCAGGAACGCGTCGCCATCGAGCAGTTCGACCGGGCGCACGACGGTGTGCGGATCGACCTCGCCCTCGATGCCGAGGGCGGCCACGAGGTGGTTCTTCTGCGGGTGCCGGCGCGATTGCTCGGCCGTGAGCGCGCCGGCGCGCACCATCTGCTGCACCACGCTGTCGTCCAGCGTGAGCAATTCGGCGCGGCCCTGCCGGATGCGGTACAGGCGCGAGTCGCCGACATTGGTCCACAGCGCATGGTGCTGGGCCGCATCCATCCACAGCACGACCACGGTGGTGTGCATGCGCGCCTCGGGCCGGTCCGAGCCCTGATGATGCTGCAGCTCCGAGTGCGCCAGGCGCACGATCTGCGTCAGGTTGGCGGGCGAGAAGCCGACACCCGGATCACAGAGCACGCGTTCGATGCAGTCGGCGGCGCGCTGCGCGGCCTCGCTGCCGCGCGCGTGGCCGCCCGCGCCATCGGCCAGCACCGCGTAGGGGCCGTTCGGCCCGTCGCCGTGGCGCAACTCGTCTTCGTTCGTGGCGCGCGCTCCGCGATCGCTGCACGAGGCGATGCGGATGCGCGTCATGAACCGCTGCGCGTCTTCAGCCGTTCGACCTGTTGTTCGTAGGCGGCGACGAAAGCCCGGCCGAACAGCGTGTGGAAGTCTTCCTGCGCCTCCTCGCGGATGGCGCGGTAGTGCTGCAGGTAAAGCTCCCACAGCCGCGCCTTGCGATTCATCGGCAGCAGGCTGTCGAGCAGCCTGCCGGCGCCGAGCTTGGCCTCGAGTTCGGCCGGATCGAAGCGGTCGAGCATGCCCTCGAGCGCGGCGCGCATGCCTTGCACCGACCCGATGGAGTGGCCGACGAGGTCGAACATGGCATCCTGCATCGCCGCCGGCCCTTCGAGGAAGCCGCGCGCAGCAGGCTGCACCAGTTGCTCGATGCCGGCCGCACCATCGGGGGCGAACTTCAACGGGTTGTTGCTGCGCGCCTGGATCTGCGTGACCGCGGCACGCATCTCGCTCTTGGTGCTGGCGCGCACGGCCATCAGCTGCAACGTGCCGTCGACGGCGTTGCGCAGCACGCGTCCGATCAGGCGCATGCGCTCCTCTGCGCTTGCGCCTGCCGGTGGCGGCAAGGCGACGCCGGCGCCGTCGCAGAAGGCCTGCCACAGCGCCTCGATGCCGGCGGCGTTGCGTGCGGGCGCAGCGGCGGCGGCCGCACCGGCAGGGGCAGGAACGGGATCCTGAGCATGGGGCGCCGGTGCGGCGGCCGGACCCGCGCGCATGCCGGCTGCGGGCGACGCTGCCAGTGCAACGATCGTCGGGATGTGCGCCGCCTGCGGCGGCATGGCAGACGGCGCGACCCGCGGCGGGGCGAAGGCGCCGTGCATGGCGGGCAGGTGGTCCGGCTGCGCCGGTCCGGCGGCGACGGCGGGGCCTTCCCCGGCCGTGAAACCGAGCGCGGCCAGCGGATCCGTCGCCGCACCACCGACCGCCGCCGCGGGTTTTTGCGCCGGGTCGGTGGCGCCGGACATGAAACGCGCCAGCGGGTCCTCTCCCGTGGCGGCGGCCGGCAGATCAAAGGCCAAATCGACGCTGGGTAAGTTGTCGGCGGGGCGCAGATCGGCGAACGGATCGTCGGCCGGCGACGCGGCATCCGTGGCCCGCGCGGCCGCGTGCGGTTTGGACAGCCTGAACGGGTCGAAGTCGTCGGGCAGTCGGGCCGCCGCCGGCGCCGGCGCGGCAAACGCCGCCGATGTCGCCGCAATGCCCGACGGCGCAGGAATCAAGCCGTCGAAAGCGCTCGGCACGGCCCGCGGTGCGACCGCGTGCGCTTGCACCGGCTCCTGAACGGGAGCCTGAACAGGAGCTTGGACGAAAGCTTGATTTGGCGCCGTCGGCGTCGAGCGAGGGGCCCGCGCTGCGGCGGACTCCGCGTGCCCTACGGCAGCGCTGCTCGGCGCAGCCCAGTCGGTCGGTGCAGAACTTGCCGGCGGCGCCGAAACCGGGGCCAGCAGATCGGCAAACGGGTTCGAAACCGCCGGCGACGCGGCGCCGAGCAGGTCCGCGAAGGGGTTGGCGGCGGAGCCGACATCGGCCGGCGGTTGGAATACCGGCATCGGCACCGAAGTCTCGTCGGGTGCCGCCGGCAGGGGTGCAGCGGAGGCCAGGATGTCCGCCGCGACCGGATCGGCTGCGGCCGCAACGCGCTCGGCGGGGGGCGCAGCCGCAGCCGGGGCGACACCCTGGACGGCAGTGCCCGGGGGCAAGGTCTCGTCCGGCAGTGCCGCCGCGGGCGAAGGCGGTTCGCATTGGGCGCGCAACTCGTAGCCACCGATGCGGATGTCGTCGCCATGCTGCAGTACGGCCGTCTCGCCCTGCCCCAGCGTGCGTCGGCCGACCAGGATCGGGTTGGCCGCGCCGACGTTGCGGATGATGTAGCCGGCGCTCGTGAACACGATCTCGGCCTGTTTGCGCGAGATGAAGCGCTCGGGGTCCGGCAGCGCCAGCGTGCTGTGGTCGGCACGACCGATGGTGCCGCCATTGGAGTCGAAGCGGGCCGTGATGGGCCGGGTCAGCGGCTGCTCGTTGAGCGCCACCGCCAGTAGCGTGAGGATCGTGGACATCGCGTGGCCCGCCCCCGGGCGTCAGGCTGGGTTCGCGCCGCGCGCGCGAAGTTCGGCCGCGACCATCGTCCGCAGCGCGTCGCGCGGCGGCAACCGACCAAAGTCACGGCCATGATTGCGGCGGCGGCGAAGCGCCGCCGGCCATCACACGGCGCGAGTGCCTACCGGTTGCCGCCTATCAGGCGCCGAGGAGCAGCCAGAGGGCGACGGCGCCGAAGACCGCCGCCATCCAGACCCAGGTCAGCGCCGCGCCGTGCCAGCGACCGCCGCGCGCACGGCGCCACAGCGCCGCGGCGGCGAACAACACCGCGAGGACGGGAAACAGCGTGCGTGGATCCATGGCGGCTATCCTTCGATGGCGGCGCTGCGGCCGCTGCAGACTGCACCGATGCCGGGTCATGTGCCACGGCGAACCATCCGGGCCTCCTGCGCTTCGGCACGGCATACGCCCCCGCCCGGTGAGGATTACAACCGAGCCGAGGGCGGTTCACAATGCGCCGGTGAACGCGTCGACCGCTTCCGATCCGCGCGCCGGACGCTTGGCGATGCTGGCGGCGCTGGCCTGGTGTGCGGTGGCCTGCACGACGCCGCCGCAACCGGCAGCGGTGCAGCCGTCGGCACCCGCCGCGGCGGCCGCGCCGTCACCGGTGCCGGTGACCACGCCGCCGGCGGCGCCGGCACGCGAGCCCGAGGGTCCGCCCATCGACATCAGGAGCACGCAGACGCAGGCGCTGAATTACCTGCAGTCCGGCGACGCCGACGAGGCGGAAAAGCTGCTGCGCCAGATCCAGCAGGCCGACCCCAACCACGTGCTCGCGCGACACCTTCTGCGCCAGATCGACGAGGATCCGGTGGTGCTGCTCGGACGGGAGTCCTTTGTCTATCGCGTGCAACCGGGCGAGTCGCTGTCGTCGATCGCCGGCCGCTTCCTCAAAGACCCGTTCCTCTTCTATGCCCTGGCCCGCTACAACGACATCAAGGTGCCGAGCCGCGTGGCCGGCGGCCAGATGATCCGCGTGCCGGGCAGGCAGCCGCCGTCGAGTGCGGCGACGGCAACCAGTTCGGCGCCATCACCGCCGCCGTCGTCGTCGCCATCTCCGTCGCTGCAGGCCGCACCTGCAGCGGCTTCCGCGGCGGCACCGCCGCCCGCCGTCTCGCCGCCGGTCGACAGCCGTGCCAGACACATCGGCGAGTACGTGCGCGCGGCCCGGACCTGTGCCGCCAAGCAGGATCTGTGCTGTGCGATCTCGAGCTGGAACAAGGTGCTCGACATCGACCCCAACCACGCCAGCGCGCGGCTGGAAAAGCAGCGTGCAACGGACCTGTTGGAGCGCCTGCGCAAGCGCGGCGGCAAGGTCGAGTGCTAGGAGCGAGGGTGGGCGCTTTCAACGCGACGCTGCGCTCGCTGGCGCGGACGGCGCTCGCAGACGCGCCCTGAGCTGAAGGGCCAACTCGTGTCTGGGCTGCAAGCGCAGGCATCGGTTGAGCGCGTCGAGCGCGGCTTGACGTTGGCCGGCCGAAGCGAGCCGCTCGGCCTGGCGGACGTAGAGGTTTGCGAGTGCCGACTTCAACGCCGGATCGGCGCCGCCGCCACGGGCCAGCGGTGCCAGCAAGGCGATGGCCGCATCCACTTCGCCTTGCGCCGCCAGCAGCGTGGCGTGTTCCAGTTCCGCGTGCGGCGCTGTCGGCGGCACGGCGTCGCGTTCGGCCCTGGTCAGCGAGACTCCTGGTGCTCGTGCGAGAGGCGACGGCGCCAGCGCCCGCCGCGCCCGCTCGGCTTCGAGGCCGCGCAGAGCCACGGCGGCGCTGTCGTCGTAGGGCGCGAAGGCCAGCACTTCGACCCAGCCGCGCATGGCGGCTTCGACCTGACCGCGCGACTGTGCCGAACGCGCCCGTGCCGCCGCCTCGCGCGCGCCAGCCTGGCTGGCGGTGCGCGCGGCCGCGAGGCCTTGCAGGGCATCGGCGTCGTCCGGCCGCAACGCAAGCAGTCCTTGCCATGCCCGGGCCGCGTCGAGGTAGCGTGCCTGGGCCATGGCGGAGGTGGCCGCCGTGCGCTGCTCGAAAACGAAGGCAGCGACGCGCGGATCGTCCGTGTCTGCGGGGGGCGCAGGCGAAGTGGCTCGCGATGCAGGCGGCGGCGTTGGTGACAAGGGGGGCGACGGCGGCGTCGCGCAGCCGGCGGCCATCAGTGCCAACGCCATCGCCAACGCCAGCGTCGTCGCGTTCGACGCGGGGAGTTTCCTTTCGGAACTGACGGATCCCGGCGCGTGACGGCGACCGTGCGTCACGGCTTGCTCAGCGCGCGCTGCGTTTGCAGCCGTGCCTTGAACTCTTCGAGGCCGTAGTCGCCGAAGATCATCGTGCGGCGCAGCAGGTGTGGCGCAGCGTAGAACGGGTTGCCGCCTGCGTGCACGGTGAAGGCGAGCGCATAGCCTTCGCGCGCCAGCGCCTCGAGCACGAGATCGTTGCTCTCGCCGTACGGGTAGGCGAAGTAGCGCACCTTGACGTTCGAGCCCGCGAGCTGCCGCTCGATCAGCGCGCGCGCGACGCGCAGTTCGTTGACGAGGGCCTGGCGGTAGGCGCTGTCTGACTCACCGGCCGCACGTTCGTTGAGGTTGCGATGCGTCTTGGAATGCGCCTGGATGTCGACCAGTCCCGAGGCGGCCATCTCGCGCAATTGCGCCCAGCTCAAACCGTCGCGCGTGCCGACGATGTCGGTGTAGACGAAGAGCGTCACCCGCACCCCGTATTGCTTGACCAGCGGAAAGGCCAGCCGGTAGAACGATTCGAAACCGTCGTCCACGGTGATCGCCACCGAGCGCTGCGGCAGCGCTTCGCGGCCCTCGAGGAAGGCCTGCACCTGCTCGAGGCTCACCACGCGGTAGCCGGCGTGTGCCAGCCACTGCAGCTGCGCTTCGAAGCGCGCCGTCGGCATCGTCATCTTGCTTTGTGCGCCGCCGAAGCGGTGGTAGCAAAGGACGGGAACGGTCTGGATGCCGGCGTCGGTGACGCCGTACGCGGGCGGCGACGCGAGCGGCACGACGAGCGCCGGACCTGCTGCCGCCCCGTTCAGCAAGGCCGCGCCTTGCGGGTTGGCATAGGCGATCCACCAGGCCTTGTCGGCACTGCCGAGCAGCCGCTCGGCGATGGCGCTCAGCGTGTCGCCGGCGGCCGGTAAATAAATGGCCACGGCGTCGCTGCGGCCGGCCACG
>JAGWTJ010000180.1 GCA_028869005.1 Burkholderiales bacterium
GGCACCAACGCCGACCTGGCGCAGGTCGACGTGCAGAACCGGCTCAGCCGCGCCAGCCCGCGGCTGCCGCAGGCCGTGGTGCAGCAGGGCGTGCGCGTGGACAAGGCGCGCAGCAACTTCCTGCTGTTCACGATCCTGTATTCCGAGAACGACTCGATCGAACCGGTGGCGCTGGGCGACTACGCGGCGCGCAACGTGCTGCCCGAGATCCAGCGCGTGCCCGGCGTCGGCCAGGCGCAGCAGTTCGGCACCGAGCGCGCGATGCGCATCTGGATCGATCCGGCCAAGCTGGTCGGCTACAAGCTCGCCGCCAGCGACGTGACGGCGGCGATCGCGGTACAGAACGCGCAGGTCGCCTCGGGCACCATCGGCGACCTGCCCAACCAGGCGGACCAGACGATCTTCGCCACCGTCGTCGTGCGCGGTCAGCTCACGACCGCCGCGCAGTTCGGCAATATCGTGCTGCGCGCCAATGCCGACGGCTCGAGCGTGCGCATCAAGGACGTGGCGCGCGTCGAACTCGGCGCGCAGAGCTATTCGCCGCCGGCGCGCCTGAACGGCCGTCCCACCACCGGCATCGCCGTGCAGCTGTCGCCGACCGCGAATGCGCTGGCGACGGCGCGCGCGGTGCGCGCGCGGCTGACCGAGCTGGCGCCGTACTTCCCGCCGGGCGTCAAGGCGACGATCCCGTACGACACCTCCAAGTTCGTCGAGATCTCGATCCGCCAGGTCGCCGAGACGCTCGTCGAGGCGGTGGTGCTGGTGTTCCTCGTGATGTTCCTGTTCCTGCAGAACATCCGCTACACGCTGATCCCGACGCTGGTGGTGCCGGTGGCGCTGCTCGGCACCTTCGCCGTGCTGTTCGCGCTGGGCTTTTCGATCAACGTGCTGACGATGTTCGGCATGGTGCTGGTGATCGGCATCGTCGTCGACGACGCCATCGTCGTCGTCGAGAACGTCGAGCGCATCATGAGCGAGGAGGGCCTGGCGCCGCTGGCCGCGGCGCGCAAGGGCATGGGCCAGATCTCGGGCGCCATCATCGGCGTCACCGTGGTGCTGGTGTCGGTGTTCGTGCCGCTGGCGTTCTTCAGCGGCGCGGTGGGCAACATCTACCGCCAGTTCGCCGCGGTCATGCTGAGCTCGATCCTGTTCTCGGCCTTCATGGCGCTGTCGTTCACGCCGGCGTTGTGCGCCACGCTGCTGAAACCGGTCGAGGCCGGCCACAAGCATGTCAAGCGCGGCTTCTTCGGCTGGTTCAACCGCGCCTTCGCACGCGGCACCCGGGGCTACGAGGGGGCCGTGGCGTGGGTGCTGCCGCGCGCCTGGCGCGCGCTGGCCGTCTACCTCGCGGTGGCGCTGGCGCTGGCCTGGATGTGGACGCGGCTGCCGACCTCGTTCCTGCCCAACGAGGACCAGGGCAACGTGCTCGTCAACGTGCAGCTGCCGCCGGGCGCCAGCGTCGAGCGCACCAAGGCCGTGATGGACCAGGTGGAGAAGTACATGCTGGCGCAGCCCGAAGTCCAGAGCATGGTGAGCGTGCTCGGGTTCAGCTTCTCGGGAACCGGGCAGAACGCCGGTCTGGCCTTCGTCACGCTCAAGGACTGGAAGGAGCGCCGCGAAGCGGTCCATTCGGCGCAGGCCCTGGCGGCGCGCGCCTTTGGCGGCCTGGCGTCGATCCGTGATGCCGTGATCTTCCCCTTGAGCCCGCCGCCGATTCCCGAACTCGGCCGCGCCAACGGCTTCGCGTTCCGGCTGCAGGACCGCGGCGGCAACGGCCACGAGGCGCTGCTCGCGGCACGCAACCAGTTGCTGGGCCTGGCCGCCAAGAGTCCGCTGCTGACCGCGGTGCGACCCGACGGACTCGAAGACGCCGCCCAATTACAGCTGCGCATCGACCGCGACAAGGCGAGCGCGCTCGGCGTGAGCTTCGCCGCCATCAACACGGCGCTGTCGACCTCGCTCGGCGGCGCCTACGTCAACGACTTCCCGAATGCCGGACGGCTGCAGCGCGTCGTGGTGCAGGCCGACGCGCGCGCGCGCATGCAGCCCGAGGATCTGCTGCGCCTGAACGCCCTCAATAGCGCCGGCCAGCCGGTGCCCCTGGCCGCCTTTGCCAGCATGAGCTGGGTCGTGGGCCCGATCCAGACGGTGCGCTACAACGGCTATCCGACCATGCGCATCGCCGGCGAGCCGGCGCCCGGCCAGAGCACGGGCGCGGCGATGGCCGAGATGGAGCGACTGGCGGCACAACTGCCGCCGGGCTTTGCCTACGAGTGGACCGGGCAGTCGCGCGAGGAGCGGCTGTCGGGCTCGACGGCGTTCATCCTGTTCGGCTTCTCGCTGCTGTCGGTCTTCCTGTGCCTGGCGGCGCTGTACGAGAGCTGGTCGATCCCGCTGGCCATCATCCTCGTCGTTCCGCTCGGCGTGGTCGGCGTGCTGGCCGCGGTCGGCCTGCGCGGCATGGAGAACGACGTCTACTTCAAGGTCGGCCTCATCACCATCATCGGCCTGTCGGCGAAGAACGCGGTGCTGATCGTCGAGTTCGCCAAGGACCTGCACGCGCAGGGCCGCGGCCTCGTCGAAGCCGTGCTCGAGGCCGCGCACATCCGCTTTCGGCCGATCGTGATGACCTCGATGGCCTTCATCCTGGGCACGCTGCCGCTGGCCATCGCCTCCGGCGCCGGCTCGGCCAGCCAGCGCGCGATCGGCACCGGCGTGATCGGCGGCATGCTGACGGCGACCTCGCTGCTGCTGTTCTTCGTGCCGCTGTTCTTCGTGCTCATGAGACGCTTGTTCAAGGGCAGCGAACGCCAGCGCAGGCTTTATGCGCACGAGGCGGCCGACGGCGCTGCGGCGGCGACCGACGCCAAGGGGCAGGCATGACGGCCGGCTGCCTTCCCTGGTCGGTACGGCTGGCGGCGGCGCTGTGCGCCGTGCTGGCCGGGTGCAGCTCGATGGCGCCGCGCTACGAGCGTCCGGCCGCGCCGGTGCCCGGGCAGTTTCCTTTGGCACCGGCCGCCGCAGCGTCCGCCCCCGCGGCCGAGCTGCCCGACTGGCAGCGCTTCTTCGTCGACGGGCGCACCAGGCGCCTGGTGGTGCTGGCGCTGGCCAACAACCGCGACCTGCGCATCGCGGCGCTCAACATCGAAGCCGCACGAGCGCAGGCGCGCGTGCGCGACGCCGACCTGCTGCCGACCCTGAACGCCGGTATCACCGGACTGCGCCAGCCGACCGGCAGCGGCACCATGCAGACCCTGTACACGGCCGGCGTGCAGGTCACGGCCTACGAGCTCGACGTCTTCGGCCGCCTGCGTTCGGCGAGCGACAGTGCGGCGGCGCTGATCCTGGCGAGCGACGAGTCGCGCAAGGCGGTGCAGATCGGACTCGTCGCCGCGGTCGCCAGCGGCGCCATCGCGCTCGCCGCCGACGAGGAGATGCTGCGTGTCGTGCGCGACGCACTCGCCACGCGCGAGGTCTCGCTTCGCCTTGTGCGCTTGCGCTTCGAAGTCGGCGCCGCCGCCGAACCCGATCTGCGCCAGGCCGAGTCGCTGTACGAGAGCGCGCGCGTGGCGCTGGTGCAGACCGAGCGCCAGCGCGCGCTCGACGCCAACGCGCTCGCGCTGCTCGTCGGTCAGCCGTTGCCGGCCGACCTGCCGGCGGCCATGACGGTGGCCGACGCCGCGCGCCTGCCCGAGCTGCCGGTCGGCCTGCCCTCCGACGTGCTGGTGCGCCGGCCCGACGTGCGCGCGGCCGAGCAGCAGCTCATCGCCGCCAACGCCAACATCGGCGCGGCGCGCGCCGCGTTCTTCCCGCGCATCACCCTGACCGGCAGCGCGGGCAGTGCGAGCAATCAGCTCACCGGCCTGCTGCGGGCCGGCTCATGGGCCTGGAGCTTCGCGCCGCAGGCGCTCGCGACGCTGTTCGATTCCGGCCGCAATCAGGCCAACCTGCAGCTCGCCACGGCCAATCGCGACATCGCCGTCGCGCAGTACGAACGTGCCATCCAGTCGGCCTTCCGCGAGGTGGCCGATGCGCTGGCCGGCAGCGCCACCTTCGACGAGCAGGTGCGCGCGCAGCAGCGACTCGTGCAGGCCGAGGCGGCGCGCACGCGGCTGGCCGATCTGCGCTATCGCAACGGCGCGGCCAGCCACCTCGACCTGCTCGATACGCAGCGCTCGCTGCTGGCGGCCCAGCAGTCGCTCGTGCAGGCGCAGGCGCAGGCGGCGCAGAACGCGATCGGCCTGTACAAGGTGCTGGGCGGCGGCTGGAGCGAGGCACCGGGCGGGCAGACGCCGTAGGGCGCGCGTCCGCGTCGCGCGGTGCAGTCCTGCGGCGCGTCCCAGGGTGCTCTGACCGACGCCGTCGAATTGCGCTACGCTGGCGTCGGCGTTGCCGGGCCGCGAGAGGTGCGCAACGCAGAGGATCTTCCCTTGAGCCGTCACCACGCCAGCCTGATCCGCACGATCTTCCACGATCCGCCGAGCGGCAACGTGCACTGGCGTGAGATCGAGTCGCTGCTCAGACACGTGGGCTGCGAGATCGAGCCGCTGTCGGGTGCGCGCGTGCGCGTGCGGCTGGCGCGCATGGAGGACATCCTGCACCGCCCGCACCACGCCAACACGCTCGACGCCAAGGCCTTGCTGCATCTGCGCGGCTTCCTGGCGCGCGCCGGCGTCACGCCGTCGCAGTACGAGGCCGAGCACGAGCGGCCGGACGGCGCGGGCGCGTAGCGCGCAAGGCGACCTTCGATGCCGATGCACGAGCCCGCGATGCGTCGCTCGGTGGTGCTGCTGCTGAACGTGGCGCACACCTTCGACCACCTGTTCCTGCTGATCTTCGCCACCGCGGTGACGGCGATCGCGCACGACTTCGGGCTGGCGCGCTGGGAGGACCTGATGCCCTACGGCGCCGGTGCCTTCCTGATGTTCGGCCTCGGCTCGCTGCCTGCGGGCAAGCTCGGCGACCAGTGGGGACGGCGCCAGACGATGCTGGTGTTCTTCTTCGGCATGGGCCTGGCGTCGCTGCTCGTGGCCACCACGCAGGGACCGTGGGCGCTGGCCGCCGCGCTGGCGCTGCTCGGCACCTTCTCGGCCATCTACCATCCGGTGGGCATCCCGATGCTGGTGCAGCGCACGTCGAACCCGGGCGCGGCGATCGGCATCAACGGTTTTGCCGGCAACCTCGGCATCGCGGCGGCGGCGATCCTGACCGGCATGCTGGTCGAGGCGGCGGGCTGGCGCACGGCCTTCGCGGTGCCGGGGCTGGCCTGCATCGCGCTCGGTGCGCTGTTCTGGAAGCTGGCGCCTCCCGAGCGAGAGCCGCCGGCCCGGCGCGGGCAGCGCGTCGACGTGCCGCTCGCCCCGGGTGAACTGGCGCGCGTGCTGGCCGTGCTGACCGTGGCCTCGGCCGCCAGCGGCCTCATCTTCAACCTCACGACCAACGGCAACGGGCAGATGCTCGGCGAGCGGCTCGCCGCGCGCGTCTCCGAGCCTGCGACGCTCGGCTGGCTGCTCGGCGCCGTGTACGCGGTGGCCTCGCTGGCGCAGGTGGTGGTGGGGCGGCTCATCGACCGCTTCCCGCTCAAGCCGCTGTGGCTCACGGTCGTGGCCCTGCAGGTGCCGATGCTGGCCGCGGCGGCGGCGGCGAGCGGCTGGTGGGCCTGGCTCGCGCTGCTCGGCTCGATGATCTTCGTCTTCGGCTCGATCCCGTTCACCGACGCCACCCTGGTGCGCTTCGTCGACGACCGCATGCGCAGCCGCGTCGCCGGCATGCGGCTGGCGGTCTCGCTGGGCATCAGTTCGGCCGCGGTGTGGGCGCTCGGCCCGGCGGTCAAGGCGGCCGGCTTCGGCGTGCTGTTCGTCGGCATGGCCGGCGTGGCGCTGCTCGGCGCCGGCGTGGTGATGCTGCTGCCGAACGAGCGTGGGCGCCGCGTGCCGCCCTCCGCGCGGTCGGCCGCGCCGCTGGCCGATGCCGAAGCGGCGGGCGACTGACCCTCACCCCTGCCCTCTCCCGCGCCGCGGGAGAGGGAGTCAGACCGGGCGCCACCGTCGGTGCGGCTCTTAGCGCCGGCGCGCCGCGGCGCGCTGCGGCAGGGCCGGTGAAAGCTGGAAGGTGAGCGGCGCCGCGCCGGAGCGGCTGCCGCCGGCCGGCGCCGGCTGCACCAGATCGTCGATCGTGACGCTGTCGAGTTCGGCCAGGAAGCTCGCCAGGGCGCGCTCGAGCGCGGCCTTGAGCCGGCAGCGGCCGTCGAGCAGGCAGGTGCTGGAAGCGGGCTCGAAGCACTCGACGAGAGTGAAGTCGCTTTCCGCGGCGCGCAGCACCGCGCCGACGCGGATGGCGTGCGCCGGCTGCGCCAGGCGCAGTCCGCCGCCGCGGCCGCGCGTCGTCTCGAGCCAGCCTTGGGCGGCCAGCGACATCACGACCTTGGTCAGATGACTGCGCGAGATGGCGTGCGCCTCGGCGATCTCGCCGATCGTCACCGGACGCTCGCGGCCGCTGCAGGCCGCGCAGTACATCAGCACGCGCAGGCAGTAGTCGCTCCACTGGGTCAGCTTCATCGCGGCCGCCAATCAAGGTTCACAGCGAATGAATTTTAGTGTCTAATAGATGCATCACCAGTGCATCTTAAAGGAGCCCTCCGTGTCCATCGCCACCCTTGCCGATCCCGCCACGCCTGCCGCCTCCCGCGCGCAGCAGATGATCGGCCGCATCGCTGTCGACCTGCCGGGCGCGACGGCCGTGTTCAGACGGCTGAAGCTCGACTTCTGCTGCGGCGGCCAGATGGCGTTGGCCGACGTCTGCCGCGACAAGGGCCTGGACGTGCAGGCGGTGCTCGCCGAACTGGCCACGCTCGATCGGGGCGCGAGCAAGCCCGTGCAGCGCGAGCCGGCGGCGCTGATCGACGACATCATCCACCGCTTTCACGATGTGCATCGCGCACAACTGCCCGAGCTCATCCGCATGGCGCGCCGCGTCGAGGCCGTACACCGCGACAACGCCCAGGTGCCCGCCGGCCTGGCCGATCTGCTCGAGCAGATGGAAGGCGAACTGGTCGAGCACATGGCGCAGGAGGAGGGCGTGCTGTTTCCGGCGATGCGCAAGCGCAGCCCGGCGGCGAGCCAGCCCATCGGCGCGCTGCGCGAGGAGCACACCGCGCACGGCGCGATGCTCGAGCGGCTCGTCGCGCTGACGCGCAACCACGTCGCGCCCGAGGAGGCGTGCAACACCTGGCGCGCGCTGTACGCCGGCACGCGCCAGTTCGCCGACGATCTGATCGAGCACATCCACCTCGAGAACAACGTACTGTTCCCGCAGTTCGAGAGCCAGGGCTGCGGCTGCGGCAGCGGTACCTGCTGAACTCGCACCGCGCCGCAGCGGCGCGATGCGACGGGTGAA
>JAGWTJ010000181.1 GCA_028869005.1 Burkholderiales bacterium
ATCAACGGCACCTGCATGGGCGGCGGGCTCGAGCTGTCGCTCGCGACGCACTACCGCCTCGCGGCGGCGGGCGTGGACATCGCGCTGCCCGAGGTCAAGCTCGGTCTGCTGCCGGGCGCCGGCGGCACGCAGCGCCTGCCGCGCGTGGTGGGCGTGGAGACGGCGCTCAACATGATCGTCAGCGGCCAGCCGGTCAAGAGCGACCTGCTCGCCGCAGTGCCGGGGCAGACGCTGTTCGAGCGCGTGGTGGCCGACGACGTGGTCGGCGCGGCGGTGCAGTTCGCGCGCGACAAGGCCGCCCTGCACGCCGCAGGCCAGCCGCTGCCGCTGGTGCGCGACCTGAAGGCCGTGCATCCGAACGCCGACGCCTACTTCGAGTTCGCGCGCAACATGGTCAAGGGCATGGCGAAGAACCTGCCGGCGCCGCTCAAGTGTGTCGATGCGGTCGAGGCCAGCGTCGCGCGCAAGTTCGAGGAGGGCCTCGCCTACGAGCGCCAGCTCTTCCTGGGCCTGATGATGACGCCCGAATCGAAGGCGCTGCGCCACGCCTTCTTCGCCGAGCGCGCGGCGAGCAAGATCCCCGACGTGCCCGAGGACACGCCCAGGCGCGATGTGCGCAAGGTGGCCGTGATCGGCGCCGGCACGATGGGCGGCGGCATCGCCATGAACTTCCTCAACGCCGGCATGCCGGTGACGATCCTCGAGACGAAGCAGGAAGCGCTAGACCGCGGCATCGCCACGATCCGCAAGAACTACGAGGCGCAGGTCAAGAAGGGCAAGCTCGAGCAGGACAAGTACGACGAGCGCATGGCCTTGCTCTCGACGACGCTCGCCTACGACGACCTCGAGGGCGCCGACCTCGTGATCGAGGCCGTCTTCGAAGACATGGGCGTCAAGGAGTCGGTGTTCCGGAAACTCGACGAGGTGATGAAGCCCGGCGCCATCCTCGCCACCAACACCAGCACACTCGACGTCGACCGCATCGCCGCGTTCACGAAGCGGCCGCAGGACGTGATCGGCACGCACTTCTTCAGCCCGGCCAACGTGATGAAGCTGCTCGAAGTCGTGCGCGGCAAGGCCACGGCCAAGGACGTGCTGGCCACCGTGATGGCGCTGGCCAAGAAGATCAGGAAGACGGCGGTGGTCAGCGGCGTGTG
This sequence comes from Burkholderiales bacterium, assembly GCA_028869005.1. Lineage (GTDB taxonomy): Bacteria > Pseudomonadota > Gammaproteobacteria > Burkholderiales > Burkholderiaceae_C > Rubrivivax. The sequence continues at coordinate 1,158 of JAGWTJ010000181.1, forward strand.
CGACGGCTTCATCGGCAACCGCATGATCGAGCAGTACGGACGCCAGGCCGGCTTCCTGCTGGAAGAAGGCTGCACGCCCGAGCAGGTCGACAAGGCGATCGAGAAGTTCGGCTTCGCGATGGGGCCGTTCCGCATGGGCGACCTCGCCGGCAACGACATCGGCTGGGCGATCCGCAAGCGGCGCTACGTCGACAAGCCCGGGATGCGCTACAGCAAGACCGCCGACCTGCTGTGCGAGATGGGCCGCTTCGGCCAGAAGACGGGCGCAGGCTGGTACGACTACGCACCCGGCAAGCGCAACGCCGTGCCGAGTGCGGTGGTGGTGAAGATGATCGAGGAGCACCGCGCCGCGCTCGGCATCACGCCGCGCAGGATCGGCGACGACGAGATCGTGCACCGGCTCGTGTATGCGCTGGTCAACGAGGCGGCCAGGATCCTCGACGAAGGCATCGCCAGCAGGGCGAGCGACATCGACATGGTCTACCTCACCGGCTACGGCTTTCCGCTGCACCGCGGCGGGCCGATGTGCTATGCGGACACGCAGGGTCTGTTCAACGTCGTCCAGACGATGAAGCGCTTCGCGCGCAATCCGCTCGACGACCAGGCGTTCTGGCAGCCGGCACCGTTGCTGGCGCGGCTGGCGGCCGAAGGCAAGACCTTCAACCCCTGACGAGGGCGCACCGTGCTCAGGCGCATCGCCCGGGGGTTGCTGGTTCTGCTGGCGCTGCTCGCGCTGCTGGCGTTGGTGCTCGTCGTCAACACGCTGCGCCAGGGCTCGCGACAGCTCGCGGTGGCACCGCTGCCCAGGCTGGCGGTCGACTCGAAGGCGGTGGCCGAGTCGCTGGCCGACGCGGTGCGCGCGCAGACCGTGAGCGGTCTGCCCGAAGCGCAGGCGCAGTACCTCGCCGGGCTCGAGCAGTTGCAGCAGCAGTTGGCCGCGCGCTATCCGCGCGTGCATGCCCAACTCGAACGCGAGGTGGTCGGCGGCCACAGCCTGCTGTTCACCTGGAAAGGCAGCGACGCCGGCGCCAAGCCGATCGCACTGATGGCGCACCAGGACGTGGTGCCGATCGCGCCGGGCACCGAGACGCGGTGGCAGCAGCCGCCGTTCGCCGGTGTCATCGAAGGCGGCTTCGTCTGGGGCCGCGGCTCGCTCGACGACAAGAGCAATCTCGTCACCGAGCTCGAAGCCGTCGAGCGCCTGCTGGCCGAGGGCTTCAAGCCGCGGCGCACGATCTACCTGGCCTTCGGCCATGACGAGGAAGTGGAGGGCTATGCCGGCGCGCAGGCCATCGTCAAGCTGTTGCAGCAGCGCGGCGTGCGCCTCGATTTCGCGCTGGACGAAGGGCTCGCGGTGACCGAGGGTATCCTGCCCGGCGTGGCGCAGCCGCTGGCGATGATCGGACTGGCGGAGAAGGGCTTGGTGTCGGTCCGGCTCGTCGCGACGGCGCCGTCCGGTCACTCGTCGATGCCGTCGCCGGCGCCCGGCGCCAGCGCGATCGGCATGCTGAGCGCAGCGCTCGAGCGGCTCGACCGCCACCCGATGCCGGGCGGCATGCGGGGCGCCGCGGCGGCCATGTTCCAGGCCATCGCGCCCGAACTGCCCTTCGGCCAGCGCCTGGCGATGTCCAACCTGTGGCTGCTGCGGCCTGTCGTCGAGAGCGTCCTGTCCAGGGGCGCGGCCACCAACGCGATGCTGCGCACGACGACGGCGATGACCATCCTGCGCGCCGGCAACAAGGAAAACGTGCTGCCCGGCCGCGCCGAGGCGGTCGTCAACTTCCGCATCCTGCCCGGCGATACCTCGCAGCAGGTGGTCGAGCACGTGCGGCGCGTGATCGCCGACGAGCGCATCGAGGTCACGATGCTGAATGCGCCGGTCGAGCCGTCGCGTCTGGCCTCGGCCGATGCGCCGAGCTTTCACACCATAGAGCGCGCGGTGCGCGAGGTGTTCCCCGACGCGATCGTCGCGCCCGGACTGATGCTGGCCGGCTCCGACTCACGCCACTTCGACGCGGTGGCCGACGCCACCTACCGCTTCATGCCGATCCGCTTCAAGACCGAGGACCTGGCGCGCGTGCACGGCATCGACGAGCGCATCGCCGTCGACCAGCTCGCCGACATGGTCCGCTTCTATCACCGCCTGCTGCAACTCGCCGCCGGCCCCGCCCGCGAAGGACCGTCCCCATGAGTCAAGCCGTCATCGTCTCCACCGCCCGTACGCCCCTGGCCAAGAGCTGGAAGGGCGCCTTCAACATGACGCACGGCGCCACGCTCGGCGCCTTCGTCGTCAGGGCCGCGGTCGAACGCGCGGGCCTCGAGCCGGCCGAGGTCGAGGACGTGCTGATGGGCTGCGCCAACCCCGAAGGCGCGACCGGCGCCAACATCGCGCGCCAGATCGCGCTCGCCGCCGGGCTGCCGGTGACGACCGCCGGCGTGACGATCAACCGCTTCTGCTCGAGCGGGCTGCAGACGATCGCCATGGCCAGCCAGCGCATCATCGCCGGCGAGGGTGACGTCTACGTCGCCGGCGGCGTCGAGAGCATCTCCTGCGTGCAGCAGGAGATGAACCAGCACATGCTGACCGATCCGCTGCTGCTGAAGTCCAAGCCCGAGATCTACTGGCCGATGCTGCAGACCGCGGAGAACGTTGCCAAGCGCTACGGCATCTCCAAGCGGCGCCAGGACGAGTACGGCGCCGCCAGCCAACAGAAGGCGTGCGCGGCGCAGGAGCAGCGCCTGTTCGACGCCGAGATGGTGGCCGTCACCGTCACCGCGGGCGTTGCCGACCCGGTGCTCGGCCTGCGCAGCAAGGAGGTCACCGTCAAGGCCGACGAGGGGCTGCGCCCCGGCACCACCTACGACGGCATCAAGGACATCCGCCCGGGGCTTCCGGGCGGCGTCATCACCGCCGGCAACGCCAGCCAGTACAGCGACGGCGCCGGCGCCTGCGCCGTCGTGAGCGAGGCCTACGCGAGCAGGAAGAGCCTGCAGCCGCTGGGGCGCTTCCTCGGCTTCGCGGTGGCGGGCTGCGAGCCCGACGAGATGGGCATCGGCCCGGTGTTCGCCGTGCCCAAGGTCCTCGCTCGCCTCGGCCTGAAGGTGGACGACATCGACCTGTGGGAGCTCAACGAGGCCTTCGCGGTGCAGGTGCTTTACTGCGCCGACCGGCTCGGCATCCCGATGGAGCGGCTGAACGTCAGCGGCGGCGCCATCGCCATCGGCCACCCGTACGGCGTGAGCGGCCAGCGCCTCACCGGGCACGCGCTCATCGAAGGCAAGCGCCGCGGCGCCAAGCGCGTGTGCGTGACGATGTGCATCGGCGGCGGCATGGGCGCGGCCGGCGTGTTCGAGGTGCTCTGAGGTGGCGGTGGCCGGCCGAGCGGTGCCGCGTCCGCAGCGCGCCGCGCGCATGCACGAGGAGTCGTGATGCACGACCTCGAGACAGCGCGGCGCTTCTTTCGTCTGGCGCCGTTCATGGTCGATCTGGGCGTCGAGCCGATCGCCGTGGCCGAAGGCCGCGTGACGACGGCGCTGGCGATCGCGCCGCGCCATCTGCAGCACACCGGACAGGTGCACGCCGGCGTCTCGAGCGCGATGGCCGACCACACGATGGGCGCGGCGGCGCAGACGCTGGCGCGCGAGGGCACCTGGGCGCTCACCGCCGACCTGAAGACCAGCCTGCTGCGCGCCGCCAAGGGCGAGCGCTTGGTCTGCGAGGCCTGGGTCATCAAGTCCGGCCGCACGCTTGCCTTCACCGAGGCCGAGGTGTTCGTCGAGCACGAGGGCCGGCGCACCTTGGTGATGAAGGCCTCGGCCACCATGTCGATGGCCAGCCACGTGGCGCTGGCCGCGCCCCCGTAGCCAGGCGCTCGGTGCGAGCGCCGGTGCGAGCACGGCGGCTCGTCGCGGCAAAGCGCGGCGGGTGGATACTCGCCGGCAAGGAGACATCATGAGCACTTCCGTCCGCGAACTGTTCGACCTGACGGGTCGCTTCGCCCTCGTCACCGGCGGCTCGCGCGGCCTCGGGCTGCAGATCGCCGAGGCGCTCGGCGAGGCCGGCGCCAAGGTCATGCTGACGGCGCGCAAGGCGGCCGAGCTCGAGGAGGCGACGGCGCATCTGGCGGCGCGCGGCATCGATGCGCGCTGGATCGCCGCCGACGCGAGCGACGCGGCCCAGGTGCAGCGCGTGGTCGACGAGACGATGCAGCGCCTGGGCCGCATCGACATTCTCGTCAACAACGCCGGCGCCACCTGGGGCGCGCCGATGGAAGAGCACCCGCTCGAGGCCTGGGACAAGGTCATGAACCTCAACGTGCGCAGCGTGTTCCTGTTCTCGCAGGCGGTGGGCCGCGCCAGCATGCTGCCCAACCGCTACGGGCGCATCGTCAACGTCGCTTCGATCGCCGGCCTGCGCGGCAGCGCCGGCATGAAGGTCATCGCCTACGGCACGAGCAAGGGCGCGGTGGTCAACTTCACGCGCACGCTGGCCGGCGAATGGGGGCCGATGGGCATCACCGTCAACGCGCTGGCGCCGGGCTTCTTTCCCACGAAGATGACGCGCGGCGTGCTCGCCGCGGCCGGCGCCGACGCGCTCGCGCAAGCGACGCCGCTCGGGCGCCTGGGCGACGACGACGACCTGAAGGGCGCCGCGCTGCTGTTCGCCAGTGCCGCGGGCAAGCACATCACCGGGCAGATCCTGGCGGTGGACGGCGGCGTGTCGGCGGTGCAGCACGGAGGATGAGCGCAGCCACCAGGTCCGGGCGGGGGAGCAGGGGCGAGCAGGCGGCGACGATGAGCGAACGGATCGACTTCAGCGTGCGCATTCCGTTCGCCCAGACGCTCGGCCTCGAGCTGTGGCGCTTCGACGGCGGGCACGCGGAACTCTGCATCGAGCTCATGCCGGCGCTGCACAACAGCTTCGGCGTCGGCCACGGCGGCGTGCTGATGACGCTGCTCGACGTGTCGATGGCGCATGCGGCGCGCTCGGTGCATGCGCGCACGCCGCTCGCCGACCACGGCGTGGTGACGATCGAGATGAAGACCAGCTTCGTGCAGCCGGCCGAAGGGCGGCTGCGCTGCGAGGCGCGAGTGCTGCACCGCACGGCGACGCTCGCCTTCTGCGAGGGCCATGTGTTCGACGCCGCGGCGCGCCTGTGCGCGCACGGCACCGGCACCTTCAAGTACCTGCGCGCACTGCCGGCGCGGCGTGACGTGAAGCCGTTGCAGCCGGCGCGGCCCGATGCGTCTGCATCGGCGCCGGGCGACACCTCGATCTGACATGCACTGGACCTGGCTGCGCTTTGCCGATCTCGGCGTCGACAACCTCTACGACGCGCTGGCGCTGCGCAGCCGCGTGTTCGTGCTCGAGCAGGGGCCTTTCCTCGACCCGGACGGATGCGACCGCGCGAGCTGGCATCTGCTCGGGCGCGAAGCCGGCGGCATCCTGCAGGCGTACCTGCGCGTCGTCGACCCGGGGTGCAAGTACGTCGAGCCGTCGATCGGCCGCGTCGTCACGGCACCCGAAGTGCGCCGTCGCGGCCTCGGCCGCCGGCTCGTCGCCGAAGGCCTGGCGCGCTGCACGGCGGCGCATCCCGGCCGGGCCATCCGCATCAGCGCGCAGGCACGGCTCGAGCGCTTCTACGGCGACTTCGGCTTCGTGCGAACGGGGGCCGACTATCCGGAAGACGGCATCGCCCATGTCCAGATGCTGAGGCCGGCATGAGCGCGCAGCGCGGAGTCCAATGAGCGCGCCGGGCCGCCCGAGCAACCCGTACCCGTCTGAAGGAGAAGCCCAGATGTCGGATCCTGCCCATCCGCTGGCCGGCGGTATCGCCGTCGTCACCGGCGCCGCCTCGGGCTTCGGCCTCGAGACCTGTCGCCTCGCCGCCGGCCTCGGCATGCGCATCGTCATGGCCGATGTGCAGGTCGATGCGCTCGAGCGCGCGGCGCGCGAGATCGGCGCGCTCGGCGCGCAGGTGCTGCCGTTTCACCTCGACGTCGCCGACGGCGCCGAGGTCGAGGCGCTGGCCGCGGCGACGACCAAGCGCTTCGGCGTGCCGAACTTCGTCTTCAACAACGCCGGCGTCGCCGCCAGCGGCCTGCTGTGGGAAGCGAGCGTGGCCGACTGGCAATGGGTGCTCGGCGTCAACCTGATGGGGGTTGTGCACGGCGTG
>JAGWTJ010000182.1 GCA_028869005.1 Burkholderiales bacterium
GAGAGGGAGTCGCACGGCCGCGTCGTCTTCGCGGTACGCTTGGCGCGCCGGCTGCGGCTGTCCTTGCCACTTCCGATGCTTCTGGCCCAGATCAGTGACCCGCACGTCGTCTGCGACGGCGAGCTCGCCTACGGCCGCGTCGACACGCCGCGGCTGCTGGCGCGCTGCGTGCAGCGAGTGCTCGCGCAGGCGCCGCAACCGGATGCCGTCGTCGTCACCGGCGACCTGAGCGACCACGGCAGCGCCGCCGAGTACGCCCTGCTGCGCGCCTTGCTGGCGCCGCTGACCATGCCCGTCTACCTCGCGGTGGGTAATCACGATGACCGCGACGAACTGCGCCGCGCGTTTGCCGACCACGCCCACCTGCAGGGCGCGGACGGCTTCGTGCAGTACGCGGTCGAGTTGGGCGCGCTGCGCCTGCTGGTGCTCGACACTTTGCAGCCCGGCCAGGAGGGTGGCCGGCTGTGCGCGACGCGGCTGCACTGGCTCGAGCGCGAGCTGCGAGCGTCGCGGCGGCCGACGATCGTCGCCCAGCACCACCCGCCGTTCGCCACCGGGCTGACGGTGATGGACGGCATGGGCCTGGCCGACGCCGCGGCACTGGCCCGGGTTCTGCAGCGCCATCGGCACGTCGAGCGCATCGTCTGCGGGCACGTGCATCGCAGCGCGCATGCACGCTTCGGCGGCACGACGGCCTCGATCTGCCCGAGCTGCGCGCACCAGCTCGGGCTCGATCTGGTGCCGGGCGCCGACATCCGATTCGCGCACGAGCCGTCCGGCTACCAGTTGCACTTCTGGAATGGCGCCGAACTCGTCACGCACACCTGCGTGGTGGAGCGCTTCGAGGAATGGGGCACGCGCGATCGACCACCCGCGGCCGAAAGCGCACGATGAGCGGCGTCGGCGGCGGCGCCGCGTCCGGCTCCGGCAAACACGCGTGATGCGGCGTCCGGTCCCGGCGAACCCGATTCGCGACGCAGGCACAGATCTGACGCCGATGGCGCTCGGATCGACCACCAGCACTCACGTCAGTGGGCCGCGTTCGCGCCCCCGAACATCTGCTCGAACAGCGACCGTGCACGCGGCGTGAGGTTCTGCGGATCCGGCCGCAGCAGCGCCGACGGCGGCACCAGCACCTTGGCGTACACGGCCTCGAAGACGCGCTTGACCGTGCCGTCGGCGACCACTTCGCGGTCGTAGCCGGGCAGGAATCCGAGCAGGATGTAGCCGGCGCGCTCGAGGGCCTGTGCCATCTGCGGCATCTTGAGCGTGGACATGACGTACATGAACTCGGCTCCGCAGTGCCGGGCCAGGCGCTCGGTGCCCAGCATCACGCTGGCGGCGAGCTTGGCGCCGCGATGCGCGGGGTCGATCACCAGCAGCCGGCCGTAGATGGTCAGCGCCTCGGGCTCGCGGTCCCACGACCACAGACCGACCATCCTGCCGCCGTGGCGGAAGACGACCGCGAACGTGTCGCGCTCGGCCTCGCCGGCGAGCGTGACCTTCTCGTCGTAGAAGGCGGGACGCAGATAGGGGCTGCCGGCGCCGACCCGGATGTCGGGGTGCCAGCGCGCGATCGCGGCGATCAGCTCGGGCACGTCGGCGCGCGTCAACTGCTCGTAGCCATAGCCTGCCGGCAGCGGCGCCAGCCGCTCGAGTTCGTCGATAGTGGCCCAGCGCATGACCGCGGCACCCGCGCCACCCGCGTCGCCGGCCTGCCGGCCTGAAATCGCGTCCATCGGTTCGCCTCCTCCAAGAACGACCATGAGGTCGAGGGCTGCGGCCTGGCGCATCGTCGAGCCGCTACTTCGGCGCGAGGCTGCGCAGATAGACGACCAGCGCATCCAGGTCGGCAGCGCTCATGTGCGCGTAGAACGCCACGCCCATCGGCGGCCCCAGACGGCAGCCGGTGGGAACGGGTACTGCGTGCGCTGCACGCGATGGGCGACGGGCTTGACCGTTCTGAGATAAGCCACGATGGTGCGACCCACCGTTTCGCTGCATTTCGCACGCGCTCTCCCCAGCGGCGACGCGTTCAGGCATCGAGGAAGTAGATGTCCGGCCGGTCGACGACGCCGGCGGCCTGCATCGTCTCGCGCAGATTCGGCGATGCGCTGAATGCCCTGGCCGCGCCGAGGTCGCGGGCTTCGAAGAGCAACACCACTTCGTTGCCGTTGTCCGCGTTGCGAAGCAAATGCCGCTCGGTGAGGCCCGCTTCGACGCGCTTGGCCCGGTGCGCGTCGTAGCCGAGCTTCCAGGCTTCGAAGTCGCGGACCTTGTGTCGGATCAGTACGAAAGCCATGGTCTGCTCCTTGCTGGTGGATGTCCGCGTCGGGGTACGGCCAGGCACGGCGGACACGTGCCCGGCATGAAGTCAGCCTGCGCGCTCCAACATGCCGCGGATCGGCGACATCGGCTCGTGCGTCTGCCGGTTCAGCAAGGCGGTCGCAGGCGTGCCGTCGCGCAGACGCAGCATCCATTCGTCGGGGTCGAACTCCACGCCGATGGGGTTGGCCCGGAACCCCGGTCCGCGCATCCAGTCCGCGCATTCCTGCTTGGTCGGGTGGGCATCGACCTGGAACTCGCTCTGGTTGCCGTCGGGGTCGGCGTAGTACATCGAGACGGTCACCCCGTGGTGCACGCACCAGTAGGGGCGAATGCCCGCTTCGGCCAGGACCGCGTAGCGTTCGAACAGTTCGTCCAGCGACCCCAGGCTGTAGGCCACGTGATCGATGCCGACCAGCGCCTGGTTGTCCATGCCTTCGCCGCCGGGCCGGATGACGTTCAGGTTGGCGATGGCGAAGCGGTGGTGTTCCTCGTCGTAGCCGAGGAAGGTGATCGCCGGGTCCTGCGTCACGATGCGGGCGCCGAAGACGGCGGTGTACCAGCGCAGCATCTCGTCGAAACGGCGTGTGCGGTAGACGACATGGGCGATCCGCGGGCCAGCGGTGTGGTTCATGGTTCGACTCCGGCTTCAGGGTTTTGCGGGCGCATCGGGTGGCTGGAGCTGCTCCCAGGTGTTCCACTCTTCGACGATCCGGCCGTCCACGATGCGAGCGAGATTGATGCCGATCAGCGTGATGGGTTCCCCGGTCGCCCGCACCTTGACGCGGGCCGTCATGCGCGTGGCGACCTTCTCGCCCTCGACGAACTGATCGTCGACTTCGAACGAGTCCTGGTCATAGGCGAAGAGGCCGTGGAAGTGCAGGATGCTTTGCCGAAACCCTTCGAGGTCGCGGTCGCCCGCCGACGCGTGCCCGACGTAGTCAGGCGCCATCACTTCGTCCAGCGCCGCCAGGTCTGCCGCGGCATAGATCTCGACCAAGCGGCGAAAGACCGCCTTCTTGGCTTCGCGAGCGTCATTCATGGCGGCTGGGCTCATCGTTCGAGTGACCCAGCTTGCGCCCCGCGTGGGGCCGACGTCTTTAAGGGCCGCCGGTCGCGGCTTAAACCTTCTTAATTCCCTGCGCCGCGCAGCACGTCCAGCGCAAGCACGAAGGCTTCGTCGGCATCGCAAGTGCTGCCGGCCGCCTCGCAGACCGCGGCCCGCTGCGCGCCCAGTCGTGCCAGCGCCAGCGCTTGTGCGGCGGCCAGCATCCGTGCCACGTGCGGTTGGGCACCGATGGGCGTGCCGCGCAGGCTCGCCGCACCGCGCGCCAGCAACTGCGCACCGCGCTCCGCGTGGCCGCTGTGCAGCGCCCAGGCTCCGGCCGCCGCCAGGCCCAGCGCGTCCTGGTGACCATAGCCGTGGCGCCGGCACTCCTGCAGCGCTTCGAGCAGGCACTCGCGTGCGGCGTCCAGCCGCTCCCGCTGCATCTCGAGCATCGCCAGCGGCAGCAGCGCCATCACCACCTGGCGCACGTGCGCGGTATGCCGCTGCAAGGCCAGCGCGATGTGCAGATGCCCGGCCGCGGTTTCGACGTCGCCCAGGGCCAGATGGACTTCGCCCAGGTTCTGGCGGATGGCAGCCTCGGTCCAGCGGTCCTGTCCACGCGCCAGGGGCAGCGCTTCTTCGAGCAGTGGGACCGCGTCGCCGGGCCGGCCGCAGGACAGCCAGCACGACGCCATGTTGTTCAGGCTTTCCGCGATCTTGACCGGTTGGCCGCAGTCGCGGAAGTAGTCGAGCACGATGCCGAACTCGCGCAGCGCCCGCGCCGGGTCGTGGCTGCTGTAGGCTGCGTGCGCCAGCAGGCTGTGCGCATGCGATTGGCGCCTGCGGTCGCCCAGCGCCTGCGCCGCGGCCAGCGCCTGTTCGCCGGCGAGTTGCATGGCGGGCGCGTCATCCTGCTCCAGGGCCAGCGCCCCCAGGCAGACCATGACCGCCAGCCGGGTCGGCTCGGCAGGGACATCGGAGCCACGCTCGAGCAAGGCCGCGCAGGCGGCGCGGCCTTCGCTCAGGTAGCCCCGGCTGCGCCACCAGCCGTACAGGGCGGCAGCCAGCCGCAGGCCGAGCTGCAGGTCGTGCGCCAGGCACCACTGCATCGCGGCGCGCAGATTGTCGGCCGCAGGCGTGAGACGGCCGAGCGCCGCCACCGTGCTGTCGCTGCCCAGTTGCCCTCCGGCCGCCGACTCTGCCAACGCCACGTAGAGGCGTGCGTGGCGCTCGGCCAGGGCCGGCGCTTCGGCCTGCGCCTCGGCGTGGTTGCGGGCGTAGTCGGCGACCGTCGACAGCAGGACGAAGCGCGGCTCGTTCCCGCCGGCGCCGGCACGTGCGACAAGCAGCTTCTCGACCAGCACGCTCAGACCGTCGAGCACGGACCACTCGTCGTGCCCGGCATCGCCGGCCAGTTGCTGCACCTCGTCGGCGCCGAAGCTGCCGACGAAGGTGGCCAGTCGCAGCAGCAGCCGGCGCTCGAACGGCGGCAGCAGCGTCCAGCTCCAGTCGAGCGCGGTGCGCAGCGACTGGTGGCGCGCAACGTGCGCCGTCGAGGGTCGACGCAGCAGTTGCCAGCGTTCGTCGAGCCTGGCCAGCACGCCCGCGGCGCCGAGCACGGGCACGCGCGCGGCGGCCAGCTCGAGAGCGAGCGGAATGCCGTCGAGCCCGCGGCTCAGTTCGGCCACCGCGGCGGCGTTGCCGGCGTCCAGCGCAAAGCGCCGATCGACCTCGTGCGCCCGCGCCGCAAGCAGCGCCGCAGCCGGGCTGGCCCTCACCTGCTCGAGGGCATCGCCCGATGGCGTGGCCAGCGGCTCGACGCGCAGCACGCGCTCGCCGGCCAGTTGCAGCGGCACCTGGCTGGTGACGATCACGGCCAGCCCGGGGGCCGCGCGCTGCAGTGCCTCCACCAGCGCTCGCACGGCGCCGGGCAGATGCTCGGCGTTGTCGAGCACCAGTACGGGCGGCAGCGTGCCTTCGCGCGAGCGCCGTGCGACACGGCGCTCGAGTTGAGCCAGCGGTGCCTGCGGACCCTGGGCCGTCTCACCGATGGCGCCCAGCGCAGCGATGGCCACCGACGACGGGTCGACTGTCGCCCCCTCGATCTCCTGCGGCATGGCGGACAGTTCCACCAGCGGCGCCGCAGACGCTCCATGCCGCGCCAGCCAGGCCCGTGCCAGCGCGGTCTTGCCGATGCCGGCCGGGCCGACGAGGGTGACGACCATGGCGCCGTCGGCCGACGCCTGTTGCAGCCACGCCAGCTCGGGTTCGCGTCCGATCAGATCGGGCCCGGGTGCGTCCCGGGCGGTCGCGCTCGCTGGCGAGCGCGGCGACGGCGGCGACGGCGGCTGCGGCGGCTGCCGATAGGTGCTCGCCGCCGCACGGATCGGCAGGGTCCACTGGTAGCCCCGGCCCGGCACCGTGACGATCGAACGTGCGCCCAGCAGCTTGCGCAAGGTGCTGACCTGCACCGCCAGATTGCCTTCCTCGACGATGCGGCCGCTCCACACGAGGTCGAGCAGTTCGCTCTTGGTGACGATGCGCCCGCGCCGCTGCACGAGCGCCACCAGGACATCGAAGGCGCGCGCGCCCAGCGTGACCAGGGCATCGGCGCGGCGCAAGGAACGGCGCTCGACATCGAGATCGAAGCCCTCGAAGCGCCACACGCTCTCGGCCGAGGGTTCGGTCTGCATGCCGCATTATTGGGCGGCCGCCCGCCGTACGTCCCCCCCGCCCGGTCCCTCGTTCAGGGGCCTGGGGAAGAGCCGGACCGGCGGCTTGCGCAGCGGCGCGCCCGGCGGCGCCGATGGCGTCGACGCGACGCGACGTCGGTAGCGCCATGCTCCAAGAAGGGGCGCCCGCAGGCGCCCCCTTGTTCGAAACGGGACGCCCACAGGCACCCCCTGTCCGTTCAGGCCGTGACGGTTCGCCGCATCAATCCGCCTGCTTCCTCAGAAACGCCGGAATCTCGATCTCGTCCATGCCGTTGGACGCCAGCGCCTCGACCTTGGCCGCCGCCTGGTCGGCGCGCGGGCGGCGCCACACGCTCGGCGTGTTCAGTCCCTCGTAGTTGTGCGGCGCCGCGCCTTGTGCACCCGGCACCATCGCCGGCTGTGTCAGCACCGGCAGGCCGTCGGTGCCGGTGCGCAGCGCCGGCTGCGGCACGGCCTGCGGCGTGATCACGGTGAGCGGCGGCGCGGCGTGCGGCGCCGGTGCCGCCGCCTTGCGCGCGCTCGACAGACCGGTGGCGATCACCGTCACGCGCATGTGGTCGCCCAGGCTCTCGTCGTAGGCGGTGCCGTAGATGACGTGCGCGTCCTCGGCCGCGTAGCGGCGGATGGTGTTCATCGCGTTGCGGCTCTCGGCGAGCTTGAAGGTCGCCTTGCTCGCCGCCAGCAGCACCAGCACGCCGCGCGCCCCCGACAGGTCGATGCCTTCGAGCAGCGGGCAGGCCACCGCCAGGTCGGCGGCCTTGTTCGCGCGGTCCGGGCCGCCGGCGACGGCGGTACCCATCATCGCCTTGCCGGGCTCGCTCATCACGGTCTTCACGTCCTCGAAGTCGACGTTGACCAGACCCGGGATGTGGATGATGTCGCTGATGCCGCCGACGGCGTTCTTCAGCACGTCGTTGGCATGCGCGAACGCCTGCTCCTGCGTCACGTCGTCGCCCATCACCTCGAGCAGCTTCTCGTTGAGCACGACGATCAGGCTGTCGACGTTGGCCTCGAGCTCGGCGGTGCCCTCGTCGGCCTGCTTGCCGCGCTTCCTGCCTTCGAACTCGAACGGCTTGGTGACGACGCCCACCGTCAGGATGCCCATCTCCTTGGCCACGCGCGCGATCACCGGCGCCGCGCCGGTGCCGGTGCCGCCGCCCATGCCGGCGGTGATGAACAGCATGTGCGCGCCGGCGATCGCCTGCTTGATGTTCTCGACCGCGTCCTCGGCCGCCGCGCGCCCCA